>CP020815.1:2104273-2458198 GCA_002243705.1 Anoxybacillus flavithermus | reverse complement strand
TTTATATTTATTTCACGGTGTTTGGGTGAATGAAGAAACGTTTTTGCGCACAAACGACGCGTTTGCAAAAGAAAATACCGAGGAATTTGTGACCGAAATGAAGCGAACGATTGACATTGTGCATGGACGGGCAACGATTCCACCTCGTCCAGGTCATGCAAGCGGTGTGTATAAACACGACATTTCACGATATGTACTCGGTTGGATTTTTGGCGTCGAGTGGGAGCCGACCGTCGTCCATGCGACAAATACGAAACATGCGGGCTTGTCAGATTATAAAGGAGCGTACGTGTATACAAAAGGTGCTTCCCCGTTTGAAATTTGGCTCGCGCGCATGATCGACGAAGCGGTTGCATACGAGACGAAAACATACAACTGGCAGCGTCCGGTCAGCTTTACAAACTGGGTGACGACCGATTTATTAACGCATCCGAGTGAGCCGTTAGAGAAAGAAGATTTCGTATCGGTGAATCCGAACGTGATGTATACGACAAATGCGATGCATAGCGGCTTATTTGCGTCATATCACATTTATCCGTATTATCCAGACTTTTTAAACTATGAGCCGAAATACGTCAATTACATCGACCATCGCGGTGAGAAAAACAACTATGCCGGTTATTTGCACGATATGAAGCAAGTGCATCGTATGCCAATCGTCGTCGCGGAATTTGGCGTCCCTTCATCGCGCGGTATGACGCACCGCAACGTTTACGGGATGAATCAAGGGTTTCATTCCGAACAAGAGCAAGGGTTCATAAACAAAAAATTATTTGAAGATATCGTCCACGAGAAGATGGCGGGCGGATTTATTTTCACATGGCAAGATGAATGGTTTAAACGAACGTGGAACACGATGGACTACGACAATCCAGACCGACGACCGTTTTGGTCAAACGCGCAAACGAACGAACAGCAATTCGGTTTATTAAGTTTTGATCCTGCGCCAGACGAAACGAAAATGATGAAAGTCGACGGACGGAAAGAAGACTGGGCATTCCAAAACATCGCTCCAGCATTTCAGCAAAACGACCGCGCGCTATATATGACGAGCGACGAACGATACGTATACATTCGTTACGATACGCCGATACAACAGGATAAAGATGTGTACATTTTATTTGACACAATAAAAAATCAAGGACAATCAACGATTCTCGATGTGCCAAACGTCCGAACAGAAGGCGTTGATTTTGTCCTCCATTTACGCGGCGAAAACGAAGGGCGATTATGGGTTGATAGCTACTACGATTCGTTTTATTATCATTACGGACACGTATTACAGATGATCGAGCGCCTGCCGTATGCGCACAAAAAAAATAACGGCGTGTATCATCCGATTCGCCTCACATTAAACAAAAAACTACAAATTAAAGGAAAGACGTATCCGTTCGATTTTTATGAAACAGGTATCATGACGTTCGGTACAGCCAATCCGAACGACGAAGCATACCATTCATTAACGGATGTGAGCGTCAGCAAACAAAAAGACGGATATGAAATTCGCATCCCTTGGGCGCTTCTTAACGTAAAAGACCCGAGCATGCACGAAGTGATGGGAGATATGTGGCAAGGTGGGCTTGCAAGCAGCGAAACGATCGATGGCATTCGCATCGGCGTATATGAAAAACAATTTTCATATCCGACCCATTTAGATCCAAACCGTTTTTATCTCTACACATGGGACGGTTGGGAAGAACCGACATATCACGAACGGTTAAAACGTTCATATGACATTGTAAAACAAACATATAAAAAAGCAGAAGGAGAGGGAAAATAATGGCAAAAATTTTACTCGCTGAAGATGAAGAAGTGTTGCGCATGCTCGTTGTCGATACGTTAGAAGATGAAGGGCACGACATTGACGAAGCGTGCGATGGAGAAGAAGCGATCGAAATGATTAAACAAAACGATTATGATTTAATTTTACTCGATTATATGATGCCAATATATACCGGGTTAGAAGTGATTCAACAAGTGCGCCAAATGCCCGATAAAAAACATGTAAAGATTATGATGCTATCGGCAAAAAGCCAACAAGCCGACCAACAGCGCGTGCTTGATGCTGGGGCGGATTACTTTATGGCAAAGCCGTATAGCCCACTTGAATTAGTACAGCGAATCGAGGAGATTTTACATGGAGAAGGTGCGTAACTATTTTCGACAAAGTTTAGCAAGGCAGTTTGTTGTGCTTATAACAACCTTTTTAGTCGTCTTTGTCATCGGGGCGATATCCGTTTTCGTTTATCAGTCGACGTTAACCGCATCGTTTGAACAAAAAAAGGAACAAATCGAAACGAAAATGAAATATGCCCAAGAAATGGAACGGGCGTTTAACCAAGCGTTTTCCGATGCCCGTGGCTATTTAGCGTTCAATCGAAAAGAATTTAAATTAAGCATTTTCCGCCAGCAAGAATATGTGCAAACAGCGCTTGATGCGCTTGAACTTGCTGCCACGACAAAAGATGATACGCAATTTCTTTTAAAGGCGCGCCAGTTTGCGAGCTACTATTTCGGCAACCTCGTTCCGCAAGCGATCGAAGCGTTTGAAAACGGCAATATTGAAAAAGTGATGAGCTTATCGGAAAACGGTGGAACGGCATCGATTGAACAGTTTCAACTTCAAATGAAAACGTATAAAAATAAACTAACCGAACAGCTTGATGCAGAGTTTCAACAGTTGCGCGATCATCAAACGACCGCGCAAACGGTGTTCATTTTGTTTATTGCGACGATTTTAGCGATTTTAATTACGATCGCGCGCATCATGATGAGAAAAATCGGTCGCCCGCTTAATGAACTTGCGAAAGTGGCGGAAAAAATCGCAAACGATGAACAAGTCGTATACGACGTGCGCGAAGCGACAAATCGCGAAGATGAAATTGGGAAACTGGCAAACGCTTTTCAAAAAATGTTAACGAGCATTCAAGAAAAAGAAGAAAGTTTAATGGCACATAACGAAGAATTGCTTGCGCAACAAGATGAATTAGAAATACAACAAGCCGAGCTTGAACAAGCACTTGAAGCGATGCAAGCGCGCGAAAAAGAGTTGAAGCGCTACAACGATTTTATTCAAGGCTTATCGAATTCGTTAGATCGCCAAGAGGTGTTAAACAATATCGTCCACAACATCGCCCGCGTCATGGAAGCGGATCGCGGTATGATCGTGTTGATGAACGCCGAAAAAACGTATGCGTCATTCGGTTTATCAGCAAGCGGTGTGGAACAATTTTTAACGTATATATATAACGGCTTACATCAACGACTGTTCGAACAAAAAAAGCCGTTTATGTTAAAACGGGAACTGACCGCATCTGAAAAAGGATATCATGAAGAAACGATGTTCGTACATGATGTTTTTTTACCGGTATTATCGAATGAAAATGATGTGCAAGCGATTTTAGTATTTAGCCGTTTTGGCGGACCGTTTTCAGATGAGGATATTCAAGAATATGTCGGGTTAACGAAACAAATATCGATTTCGCTCCAAAAAATTGCGCTATATGAACAGTCCGAACAAGCGCGCGAGACGGTGCAACATATTTTAAATACGGTACAAGAAGGCATTCATTTCGTCGACAGCAAAGGTCATAGCGTCATGGTAAATAAACAAATGGTCGCCTTGCTTCAAAAAGAAACGATTGCCGAGCTTGAAGGGGCAAGTTATGAACAGTGGGCGCGCGGCTTAGTGGAACAGTCCGATGCGGGCAAAAAGCTATGTGACTATTTACGAGCGATTATATTTAACGGCGATGAAGAACTTGAGCCGTTTGTATACCATTTACCGCAAAAACGAAAAGTGATACAAGTATATGCTAAACCGTTATATCGCAACGGTGAACGGCAAGGAACGGTATTCGTCCATCGCGACATTACGAAACAATTTGAAGTCGACCAAATGAAATCGGAATTTGTTAGCACCGTCAGTCACGAATTGCGCACGCCATTATCAAGCGTGCTCGGCTTTACTGAACTGATGTTGACGAAAGAGCTGAAACCTGAACGGCAAAAAAAATATTTAACGACCATTTACCAAGAAGCAAAACGGTTAACCGCGCTCATTAACGACTTTTTAGATGTGCAACGGATGGAATCTGGAAAACAAACGTACGATAAAAAATACGAAGATATCGTTTCTATTATCGAAAACGTCATCGAAACGCAAAAAGTGAATACGAAAATTCATCAGTTTCATGTACAAAAAGAAACGAACAACACGACGGTGCTTGGTGACCGCGATAAACTCGCTCAAGTGTTTACGAATTTAATTAGCAATGCGATTAAATATTCGCCAGAAGGCGGAAATATTACGGTGCGCATTTATGAGCGAGGCACTCGCTTATGCGTCGATGTACAAGATGAAGGATTAGGCATTCCAGAAGAAGCGATCCCGAATTTATTTACGAAATTTTATCGCGTCGACAACTCCGACCGCCGCCGCATTGGTGGAACAGGGCTCGGACTGGCGATTGTAAAAGAAATCGTCAAAGCGCACGAAGGACA
The DNA here is from genome assembly GCA_002243705.1 of Anoxybacillus flavithermus. Taxonomy (GTDB): domain Bacteria; phylum Bacillota; class Bacilli; order Bacillales; family Anoxybacillaceae; genus Anoxybacillus; species Anoxybacillus flavithermus. Next base: position 2,453,695 of record CP020815.1, on the reverse strand, counting down.
AGTAAGCGTCACGTCCGAATTGAAAAAAGGAAGTACGTTTACCGTATCGCTTCCGCTCGTTGTCCTCGCGAGTGAAGAAGAAGGCGAGCGCGACAATAATGACAAACACGCACACGCGCACGTCATTATTGTTGAAGATGACGAACATTTAGCGGCGTTGTTAGAAGCGGAATTAAAAGATAGCGGTTTTCGCGTCAAACATGCGAAAGATGGAAAAGAAGCGATTGCGCTCATCGAAAAAGAAAAACCAGATGCGGTCGTTTTAGATATTATGTTAGAAAAACAAGACACATCCGGTTGGGACGTATTAAAAGCGTTAAAACAAAACGAACAGCTTTCCGATATTCCAATTATCATTTCTTCTGCATTAGAAGAGCGAGAAAAAGGAATGGCGCTCGGAGCGACAAGCTATCTCGTCAAGCCGTACCAGCCAAGCCAATTATCAAAAACGATTTTACAAATGTTGTTAAATAAAGAACGACAAGGAGAAATTTTTGTCCCATTAAACGAGGAAGTCAATTAAGGCTTCCTCTTTTTTTGTATAAAAACAGACTGTTATTGCAAACTAGTAAAAAACGAAGCGGAAGAAAAAGGGGACAACATGATGTGGTTTACGAAAGAAAATCGAGTCGATCATGTCGCAAAACTGCTCGCCCATTCGCCAGATTTGATGTGTCGACGCATGCGATGTAAAGGAAAAAAGGTGGACGTGCTCTTTTTAAGCAACTTAATTAATCACGATCATCTCCAGCAAAACGTGCTTACGTTTATTCAAAAACAAGAAGACGTATCCGTCGAACAGCTCGCCCGTTGTTTGCCGCTTGGCGCCATTCGTATATGCGAAACAGAAAAGGAAATGGCATCGGCTATACGTGATGGATGGGCGGTCATCTCTATTGAAAAAGAAAAGCGTGCGCTTGCCGTCAATATCGCACAACAAGTGGAACGGTCGCTTGAAAAAGCAGAAACGGAATCGCTTGTTCTCGGTCCGAAAATGTCATTTACCGAATCGATTGATACGAACATTCGTATTTTACGTCAAAATGTGACGGATGAAAACTTAGTGACAGAAAAAGTAGCGGTTGGCGTTCGCAATCAATTAGAAGTGCGCGTTGTATACATTCGAGATATTGCGGACGAAACGAACGTTCAAACGATTAAACAAAGATTATCAGAACTACATCTCGATGAAGTCACCGATAGCTCTGTATTAGCTCAACTGTTAGACGATCACGCATATACGATTTTTCCGCAATATTTATTAACGGAACTTCCTGACCGACTAGCGTACAGCTTAATGAAAGGTCGCATCGGCATTTTTGTCGATCGCAGCCCGACAGTCATCATTTGCCCGACGACGTTTTTCAGCTTTTTTGAAACGACAGAAGATATTTATTTACGTTGGACGATGAGTACCGTCTTGCGCATGATTCGCATGCTTGGTATTTTCGCATCTATCTTTTTATCACCGTTGTACGTTGCGGTCATTACGTATCATTACGAAGTCATTCCGTCTGCGCTGTTATTGACGATTGGGGAATCGCGTTCGCGCGTCCCGTTTCCCCCTGTCATCGAGGCATTATTTCTTGAATTTATGATTGAACTGTTGCGTGAAGCAGGGGCGCGCTTGCCGACAAAAGTCGGTCAAACGATGGGTATCGTTGGCGGTATCGTCCTTGGACAAGCGGCGGTCGATGCTGGTTTTACGAGCAACGTGCTCATTATTATCGTCGCATTAAGCGCGCTCGGTTCATTTACTGCCCCAAGCTACGAAATGGGAGCGACGGTTCGCATTTTACGCTTTCCGATTATTTTACTCGCAGCGCTTTGGGGGCTTGTCGGCATATTTATCGGCGTCAGCCTTTTGCTTATTCATCTGTTAAAGCTCACGTCGCTTGGACGACCGTATTTGTCACCTGTTTACCCGTTTCGTTTTGCGGATATCAAATATGCGCTTATTCGTCTGCCGCAAAAATTTTATAGCGAACGTCCAAAAACGAACCGCCCGCAAAACTCCCGCCGTTTTTCATGGCGGGAGGCGATGAAACGAAAGGATTTGGATGAATAATGAAAACGCCAAACGAACGGCTATCCATTAATGCATATCTCGTTTTTTTTCTCGTTCATACCGCACAAATCGGGCTTGGCATCGTTGGCGTGCAGCGCGTCATTTTCGTCGAAGCGCGTCAAGATGCATGGATTGCTGTGTTACTCAGCGGGTTATGGATTCATCTCATCGTGTTCGTCATGTATCGAACGTTAAAATTGACGGAACATGATAACATGTTTTCCATTCATACGTTCGTTTACGGGCGCGTGCTCGGCTGGATCGTAAACGCAGCTGTCGTCGTTTATTTTTTAATGGCGTATACGTCCATTTTACTCGGGTATGTCGAAATGGCGTTAACGTGGATGTACCCCGATTTCCCACTTTGGGGCGGTACACTTATTTTAGTCGTTTTAACGGTATATGCGCTATATGGCGGAGGATTTCGGCTTGTGGCAGGCGTCAGTTTTTTAACGTTTTTTATGACGATTTGGATTGTTATCGTCGCTTTTCAACCGTTGAAATATGCCGAATGGATTCACTTATTGCCCATTCTCGAAGCGACGCCAAAACAAATGGCAAACGGCGTATTAAAAACAGCATACACAATGCTCGGATTTGAAGTGTTATATATCATCTATCCGTTCGTCAAAGAAAAAGACCGTGTCCACCGTTACGCCCAACTTGGCGTTTTACTCACAACGTTTCTCGTTGCTGTTGTGACGATCATCGCCATCGCCTTTTTCAGCCCGAAGCAACTCGATGTTACCATTTGGGCGTCGTTATCGATGTTTACGATCGTGAAATTTTCGTTCATTGAGCGATTTGAATATATCGTCATTCCGCTTTGGTTGCTCGTGATCTTACCAAATTTACTTATGTTTATGTGGGCGATGACACGCGGTGGAAAAGCGCTTTTTCACATAAAGCAAAAATATTTGCTGTTTGTCTTTGCTTGTGTTGCCTATGCGCTCGCTTTATTTTTTGAAAAACGCGCAACGATTAATGAATTTATCGACAAAGTCGGGTATTACGGATTCGGATTTAGCTTTATTTATCCCGTTTTTTTATATATGTTTGTGCGCATAAAAAAATGGGCGAAGGGGAGTGCCAAATGAAATGGATGATCGTTTGTATATTGTTATTAAGTGGTTGTGTGTCACCGCGCGTGTTAGAAAGACAAGGTATTATTACTGCGGCTGGCTTTGATAAAAAGGGAAAGTTGTACGAAGGCGGTTCAGTGATGCTTTCGTTTCAAACATCAGGTTCGTCGCTGTCCGAAGTGATCGAAGCGACAAATAAAACGAGCAAAGGACTTCGCCAAGATTTAGAAGCACAAACGAGCCACGACTTAGGTTCCGGACAAATTCGCGTCATTGTATACGGAAAAGAACTCGCGGAGAAAGATGGCATTTTCACGCTAACCGACACGCTCCAACGCGACGCCAATATCGGCTCGCTCGTTTATTTAGCGATCGGTGAGCCGAACGCAAAACAAATCATTAAAAGTAAAAAACATGAAGATGTACCGGACATCGGAACGTATTTATACCGATTAATTGAAAAAAATTTAAAAAGTGAATCGTTGCTTGCTGCGACGTTACATGAGTTTATTCATAGTTACTACGACGTCGGCAAAGATCCTGCCTTGCCTTATTTATCGTTGCGTGACGATAAGCCGATTATTGAAAAAGTTGCGCTATTTCGCGGCGACAAATTTGTCGGTACGGTACGTCTCGATGAAAGCTTTTATATAAAAATGTTAGCGTCACAATATAATACAGGATTGAAAAATATGACGGTGCCACGCGAAGCTGTTGGACCGTTGTTATTGAACAAAAAAGGAAAAAAAGTGAACATTGTCATCAACGAAATTCGCACGAAACGAAAAATCAAACTGATTAGCCAAAAGCCTGCCCCGCATTTTCGTATAACGGTAAAGATGCAAGCGGAAATTTTAGAGATGTCAGAAAAAATAAAGCCGATTATGCAAGCGAACATTCACGTTTTGGAACGCGCGATTGAAAAACAAATGAAAAAAGAAATCGAGCAGTTATTAGCGAAATTAAAAGCGTACAAAACCGATCCGATCGGATTTGGACAAATATATGACCATTCGGTACGGAAATTACAGTTAACGGATAAAAAGTGGTTGACATTATATCAAGATGCTCGCTTTGATGTCGATGTCCATGTATCCATCTTACGAACAGGAACAATTGACTAATTTGTATTTCTGCGTGAAAAGCTATTTTCAATCATGGAGACGTATGGTTTAATAAAAGGAGGAGGGAAGAAAACAAAAAGCGAGGATTACAACATGAATGAACAGCAGTTTCTATACCAACACCCTCCATTGATGAAATGGAAGGCCGTTGGGCAACAGTTTGATCAATATGCGATTTTTTTCATTACGAATACAGATGGAACGATTGTACATATTAGCGATTCGTTCATGAAACAATTATTGCGTCGCTATGGTAACGTTCAACAGTTCGTTGACCGCGCCTATGAAGTGCTTGCTGAATTACACACAAATGGGGCGTGGCGGGGGGAAGCGATCGTCGAGTGTCGTCATGCGTACATGCACGTTTATGCGTTTCATTCGCATCTCATTTGGACAGGATGCTTTTTATACGATCATAACGATTCCGATATATTAACAGGCGTGCTGTCGTACGAGTCGTTTCTCCATCTGCTTCGCGAGCGCATAAATAAACGCGAGCCGTTTGCGTTACTGTCGCTCAATTTAGATCGCTTTAAATTTATTAACGATTTAATCGGATATGAATACGGAAACGAATTGTTAAAACAAGTGGCGGAGCGATTGCGTCGCTATGAAAATGGCATCGTCGCAAGACAAGCACGCGATCAATTTTTTCTCGCTTTTTATACGATTGACCGAAACGAAATACGCTACATGATTCGTGACGTCATCCAAATATTTTCGACCCCATTTCAACTAACAGACCAAGAATTGACGATCACACCGAGCATCGGAGTAAGTGTATTTCCAGATGATGCAACCGATTGGACGACGCTTCTATCGTTTGCCGATTTAGCGCTTGAAATCGCAAAGGAAAACGGGGGAAATACGTACTGTTTTTATACGAACGAATTAAAAAAGACGAACGAAGAAAAATTGTACATTCAACATAGCATTCGCAAAGCGTTAAAACAAAACGAATTTACGCTTCATTACCAACCGATCGTCGACATTCAAACAGGCGATATTGTGGCGGTCGAAGCGTTGCTTCGCTGGTTTCATCCGAAGCGCGGCTGGATTTCGCCAGCAACATTTATCCCAATTGCGGAAGAAACGAATTTAATTCAACCGATCGGCGATTGGGTGTTACGAAACGTATGTGAACAAAGTAAAAAATGGAAAGAAAAAGGGCTACCACACGTGCAAATTGGTGTCAACGTTTCCATTAAACAATTTTTGCAAGCCGACTTAGTGAAACATATTGAACATGTGCTCCGCACGTACGATTTAGACCCGTTTTGTTTAAAATTAGAAATTACCGAAAGTATGGCGATGCATCATATCGATTACGTCCTCGCGCAGTTGCAGTCGTTAAAACATTTAGGATTGCAGCTCGCCGTCGACGATTTCGGGACAGGCTATTCTTCATTAAACTATTTAAAAAAATTGCCGGTTGACATCATTAAAATCGACCGTTCGTTCGTGCAAGATATGGTAAAACATTCATATGACTTATCGATCGTGCGCGCGGTTATTCAAGTGGCACACAGTTTGCAGATGAAAGTCGTCGCTGAAGGAGTGGAGACGGAAGAACAGCTTGCGATTTTAAAACGAGAAGGATGCGACCGCGCCCAAGGCTACTACTTCAGCAAACCGCTTGCCGCTGAACAATTTGAACAATTAGTCCAACAGAAAAAAGGGCGATCTCATTAGGAGGCCGCCCTTTTGTGTAATATAATGAAGTAAAGGAACGGAACTTTGTCATTCATATGATCGGCGGAGCTTGTCCTTAGCGAAACGTTTTCCCGAACCGATGCGGACGCGACCAATCGTACCGTTTCGGTTTCGGCTCTACGTCTTCCGGTGAAATGCCTGTATACGCTTGTAATAATCGTTTGGCTTGAGACAACGGCATTTTAACAACAGGGTTGCGATAAGAATCGTCCAACGTACCGAGATGAGGCAACTGCTTGAAGTCTTCTTTTGTTGGAGGTATGTGGAAGTAATACGCACCGATCGCCACAAGCACATCCGACTTTTGCTGGCTGTACTTCGGATTTCGGGAAAAGTGAAGCCCAACTTTTTTCGCTTTTCCTTCTTCGAGCATTTTTTCAATCGTTTTTTTCTTCAGCAAATACAAGTAAGAAGGATTTAACGCCGTTTTCGCATGACGGTTGACCGTAAACAGTGCGACCGATAAGTTTTCCACGGTGCATTCGACTGTTTCCATATTTACTCAACTCCTTTTTATTTTGGTACACTTATATTATACACGATCGTTTATGTTTTTGGAAAATTTTCAATTTATTTTTTCCATTTCATGATAAGGGGGGGATTTCTGTTGAAATACGGCATTATTGATATTGGCTCAAACACGATGCGCCTCGTCATTTATGAACAAAGTAAAAGCGGTCGTTTGCGAGAAAGGGAAAACGTAAAAATTGCCGCCCGTTTGCGCAATTATTTAACAGAAGATGGGGTGTTTACAGAGGAAGGGCTGCGTGTGCTTTTAGATGGGCTTTTGACGTTTCAAGACGTAACGCGCTTTCATCATTTGTACGATGTGAAATGCGTGGCGACCGCCACAATTCGTCAAGCGCGCAATCGCGACGACATCGTTCGCATCGTTGCTGAACGGACCGACTTTCGTATTCGTATTTTATCCGAATACGAAGAAGCATACTACGGTTTTTTAGCGGTCATTCAATCGACATCGTTTCACGAAGGGATTACGATTGATATCGGCGGTGGAAGTACGGAAGTGACGTATTTTTACAATCGTGAACTTGTCGATTATCATAGCTTTCCGTTCGGTGCGTTATCGCTAAAGCGCGAATTTGTCGCTGGGGATGTTCCGACGGATGAAGAATTACAAACGCTGCGGGCATACGTCGAAAAGCAATTTCAATCGCTTCCATGGCTAAAACAACGAAAACTTCCGATCATTGCGATTGGCGGAAGCGCCCGCAACGTCGTACAAGTGCATCAAATGCTCCAAAACTACCCGATTGCCGGCATTCATCAATATGAAATGAATCGCGAACATATCGTTCAAGTGAAAAAATATTTGCGTGCTCTTACATTTGAACAACTACAAAAAGTCGAAGCGTTGTCGAAAGATCGGGCCGATTTGATTATTCCAGCGGTTGAAGTGTTTCAAACATTATACGAAACAGTCGATGCGACGACGTTTATTTTAAGCCGAAAAGGGTTACGTGACGGCATTTTTTACGAACAGTTTGGGCCGATTATTTTTCCCAGCGTATTAGATGAAAGTTTTTTTGAATTAGCCCAAGACTACGAAGTAAATACAAACCACGTGCACCACGTATTAAAACTAGTCATTCAACTGTTTGAACAAATGCGTGCGCTCGCTCTTTTCCCATTGACGGGAGAAGACCTCGTTTTATTAAAGCGCGCTGCTCACGTGTTTTATTTAGGGCAATATGTCGATGAAGAAGCGAGCAGTCAACATACGTTTTACATTTTAGCCAATCGAACGATCGACGGCTTAAGCCATCGTGACCGCGTACAGCTTGCGCTTGTCGCTTCGTTTAAAAATAAAACGTTGTTTAAACAATACGTCCAGCCGTTTCAGTCGTGGTTTACGCGCACGGAACAAAAAAAGCTTCGTTTTCTTGGCGCCCTCTTGAAATTTGCTTACAGCTTAAATGATACGAAACGAAATATTGTCAACCGTCTGCAACTTGAACTTCAACAAGAAACGATCGTTATACACATTTTTTGTAATCAGTCGTTTAAAGCGGAAGAGTATCAAGCCGAAAAACATAAAAAACATGTCGAAAAAATGGTAAAACGACCGATTCAATTACAATTTCATTTGGAGGGATGAACATGGATTTAAGTCATCCGATGTATTACAACAACCGTGAACTCAGTTGGCTTGCGTTCAACGAGCGCGTCTTGCAAGAAGCGATGGATGAACGCAATCCGCTATTGGAACGATTAAAATTTTTAGCGATTTTTAGCTCGAATTTAGATGAGTTTTTTATGGTGCGCGTGGCCGGCTTAAAAGATCAAGTGAAAGCTGGTTTTAATAAGCCGGAAAATAAAGCGGGGTTAACGCCGAAAGAACAGTTAAAAAAAATTGCGAAAAAAACGCATGAGCTGGTGAAATGGCAGTATGACATGTACAATCGAACGTTATTGCCGATGCTACGTGCTGAAGGGGTACATTTGCTTGCCCCAAATGAATGGAATGACGAACAAACAACGTATTTGCAGTCGTATTTTATGAAAAACATCTTCCCGGTGTTAACGCCGATGGCGGTCGATGCGTATCGCCCGTTTCCGATGTTGTTAAATAAAAGCTTAAATTTAGCAATCGTTCTTGAAGATGATGAAGAAGACGAAGACGATCGAAAAAAATTAGCGATCGTTCAAGTGCCGTCCGTGTTAAGTCGTTTCATTCCTTTGCCGGCAAACAACGACACGCACATGTATGCGCTATTAGAAGACGTCATTGCGACGTTTATTCATACGCTATTTAAAGGCTACAACGTTTCGTCTGTCACGCAATTTCGCATTACGCGCAACGCCGATTTAACGATTCACGAGGAAGGGGCTCGCGATTTATTAAAAGAAATCGAGAAAGAGTTAAAAAAGCGAAAATGGGGCGCAGCGGTGCGGCTTGAAATGAGCAAAAAAGGGTTTGATGAGTGGGTGCTCGATTATTTGTTAGATGAACTAGAAATTCACGAAAAAGACGTATACAAAATCGACGGTCCGATTGATTTAACGTTTTTGTTTTCGTTTTATCATGAAGTAGCACGATACAAAGAACATCTCGTGTTTCAAACGCTCATTCCACAACCGCCGAAAGATTTAGACGATGACGAAGACATATTTGAAAAAGCGAAAGAAAGAGATTTATTGTTCCATCATCCGTACGAGTCGTTTGAACCCGTCATCGACTTTATTTCCGATGCGGCCGATGACCCTGATGTGTTGGCGATTAAACAGACGTTGTATCGCGTCAGCGGTGATTCTCCCATTATTGAAGCGCTCAAGCGCGCAGCCGAAAACGGGAAACAAGTGACCGTTCTCGTTGAATTAAAGGCACGGTTTGATGAAGAAAATAACGTGCAATGGGCGAAGGAGCTTGAAAAGGCAGGGTGTCACGTCATTTACGGCATGACGCATTTAAAAACGCATAGTAAAATTACGTTAATCGTTCGGCAAAAACACGGAAACATTGAGCGATTCGTTCATTTAGGTACAGGAAATTATAACGATGCGACTGCCAAAGTGTACACCGATTTCGGTTTCATTACGGCAAACGAGCAATTTGGTGAAGATGCGACAAACTTTTTTAATTATTTAAGCGGCTACATGGAAAAGCCTGAGTTTCATCATTTAGTCGTCGCTCCGTTTGATTTACGACAACAATTTTTACAACTGATCGATGAAGAAATTCGCTACCATAAACAATACGGTGACGGACGCATCATCGCGAAAATGAACTCGCTGACAGACAAACAGCTCATCATGAAGTTATACGAAGCGTCGCAAGCAGGGGTACAAATCGATTTAATTGTGCGCGGCATTTGTTGTTTGCGCCCGCAAATGAAAGGGGTAAGTGAAAATATTCGCGTTCGCAGCATCGTCGGCCGCTTTTTAGAACATAGCCGCGTTTATTATTTTCATCATCATGGAAAAGAGCGTGTCTTTTTATCGTCCGCCGATTGGATGACGCGCAATATGGATCGCCGCATCGAAATTTTATTCCCGATTTTCCGTCAGCAATTAAAAGAGCGTCTTATTGAGGTGCTACACATGTTGCTTTCTGATAACGTCAAGGCGCGCGAACAAAATGAAGATGGTGAGTACGAATATGTGAAACGAAAAGAAAACGAAGAAGAAGTCGATAGCCAAATGATGTTGTTTCAAATGGCGTATGATGTGGCAGATGATGAAGAGTAGGAGATGATTGAATGAAAGAAAGTGGAGCGGTCGCCATTGGGGGAGCGTTCGGAGCGTTATGCCGATACGGCGTTGCGCTTCTTTTCCCGTTTCTTACATTTCCATGGGGAACGTTGTTTGTCAATTACATCGGTTCGTTATTGCTTGGCGCGTTGACGTCTTACGTCGGAAAAGGAAAAATGGCTGAATGGTTGCGGCTTGCGATCGGTACAGGATTTTGTGGCGGATTGACGACGATGTCGACGTTTAGTAAGGAAACGGTCGTGTTATGGCACGAACATACCGGATTAGCGAACATATATGTGTTTGCTTCTTTCGTTGGTGGGTTGCTTTGTTGTTATGCGGGTGTACGTGTCGGAGAACGGCTGGGTGCAAGAAGTGTAGGTGAAGTGTCATGATGTATGTCGCGCTTGGTGGCGCGTTAGGGGCGTGGTGTCGGTACAAGCTTGGCATATGGCTGATGCGTTGGACGAAACGGTCACCTGTGCCTCTTTCCATTTTATTTATTAACTGGCTCGGTTCATTTGGGCTCGGTATCGCGCTTGCCCATGACGTCCAGTCGGTCGGAGTGACGGTCGGATTTTTTGGCGCGTTTACGACGTTTTCCACATTTAGCGTCGAAGCCATCCAACTCTTATCGCATAAAAAATATAAAGAAGCGCTTCTTTATATCGGCGCTTCAATGGTTGGGAGCATATGTTTATTTCAAGCCGGGTTCATGTTATGATCCGGCTTTTAACGTAAACAACGTAAGTTCTGGCGGCGTTAAAAAGCGAAACGGCATGCGCGTCGTACCAAGTCCGCGATTGACATACAATGTGAGCTGTCCGATGTCGTAAAATCCTTCAACATACTGTTTCGCAAGCGGAGGGGTTACGAGCGGGCCGATCCAAGGCAGTTGAATTTGTCCCCCGTGGCTATGGCCTGACAATTGAAGATGAAACGGATAGACGCTCGCTTGCGTCACAAGATCAGGTTCATGAATTAAAGCGATCGTATACGTTTCTTTCGGCAACTGTTGCACCGTTTTGGCGAAATTAGGCTTACCGAGCATAAAATCATCTAACCCCGCGATCGTCATTCGTTCATGTCCTCGTTCAATCGTTACCCATTCATTGACAAGTAGCCGAAATCCACTTGCTGTCATCATTCGTTTATATATGTCTGTTCCGTATCCGCCATGATCGTGGTTTCCGTAAATGCAAAATTTCCCTAAGGGAGCGTGAAGCTGGGTGAGCAGCGATGTAATCGCATCGACATGTTCATATTGATTCGGTTCATCTAGTAAATCTCCTGTAAAACAAATGACGTGCGGATCGAGGTCATTCATTCGTTTCACGACCCGTTGAAAATGGTCAACAGAATAATGATACCCTAAATGCACATCGCTAAACTGAAGCAGTCGGCATCCGTCAAAGCTTTTCGGGATGAGCGGATGGACGACATCGTATCGCCGTACCGTCAACTGTTGCGGTTCTACATACTTTGCGTACATGTATCCGGCAGTGGAAAGCAAAGCTCCTTTGACGAATAAAGAAAAAATCGTTTTAAAAAAATCTCGTCGTTTCATTCGCTTCAACCTTACATATGAAATGTTCTTCACTCATTATAAAAGAAAAAAGTTCATAAAAACAGCAAAAACAATGTTAAAAATTTTCGGAATATATAGTACAATAAAAATGAATGAATAACCATTCATAAAAAGGGGATGAGGAAATGAACGGAAAAGTCATTATTGTGACAGGTGGTTCAAGTGGCATGGGGAAATATATGGCGAAGCGTTTTGCGGATGAAGGGGCGCATGTCGTCATTACAGGAAGACGAAAAGAAGCGCTTGACGAAGCAGCAAATGAAATAGGCGGAAGCGTATGGCCGATCGTGATGGACGTACGCAAACCAGAATTAGTTGCGGCAATGGTGAAAGAAACAGATGAGCGCTTTGGAAAAATTGATGCATTAATTAACAACGCTGCGGGCAACTTTATTTGTCCAGCCGAAAAGCTATCCGTTAACGGTTGGAATAGCGTCATCGACATCGTCCTAAACGGCACGTTTTATTGTAGTCGAGAAGTGGGAAACTATTGGATTGAAAAAGGGCAAAAAGGGTCGATCATTAACATCGTCGCTACATACGCGTGGGGAGCAGGAGCGGGCGTCATTCATTCCGCATGTGCCAAAGCAGGCGTGTTGACGATGACGCGCACATTAGCAGTCGAATGGGGGAAAAAATACGGCTTTCGCGTGAATGCCATCGCCCCAGGTCCAATTGAGCGAACAGGCGGCGCAGAAAAGCTTATTTTATCAGAGGAGATGGAAAAACGTGTGAAAGATAGCGTGCCGCTCGGACGCTTCGGGACGCCAGAAGAAATTGCAGGCGTCGCCTCGTTTTTACTTTCTGATGCGGCTGCCTACATTAATGGGGAGTGCATTACCGTTGATGGCGGGCAATGGCTTAATCAACATCCGTTTTAAAGCGACGTTTATTGGCGTCGCTTTTCTTTTGTTTCCTAACAAACACTTTTATTTTTCTTATGATATAATGGTTGAAAAAACGGGGGAGGAGGCGTCGTTTTGGATGCGCTAGACATTTTAACACATATCGATCAAGTCGTCCCGCATTATCAGCCGATTTTTAGTGCTGATGAGCAGTGCATCGTTGGATATGAAGTGCTCGGTCGCTTTCAGCAAGATGGTGACGTAATCAGCCTCGGTCCATTTTTTCACGATGAAACAATTCCAGAAGAGTTTCGTATGGAAGTCGATGTTGCCGTAACGACGAAGGCGCTCGAACAGTTTGTCAACGAACAGCCAGCATCGCTTATTTTTATCAATCGTGACGCAAACGTGTTAATGCTCGATCGGGGCGAATCATTTTTACAATTACTTCTTCCATATAAAGAAAAAGGATTGCGATTAAACCAAGTCGTCCTTGAAATAACCGAACATCATTTCAAAGGCGACATTCAACAGCTTGGGCACGTATTGACGTATTTGCGTACATACGGCATTCAAATTGCAGTTGATAACATCGGAAAAGAAAGCAGCAATTTAGATCGCATTCGTCTGTTGGCGCCCGATTTATTAAAAATTGATTTACATTCGTTGCGCACGTCAACCGCATCGTACGATGATGTGCTGTATTCGATCTCGCTTTTAGCGCGCAAAATTGGCGCAACGCTTTTGTATGAAGAGATTGAAAACGCCTTTCAACTGCAATACGCGTGGCGAAATGGGGGAAGATATTATCAAGGCTATTATTTGCACGAACCTTCGCCATCATTTCTTCCGAAAGACTTATTAAAAGAAACATTGCGCAATCAGTTTCACACGTTCATTCAGCACGAAAAAAAGAAACTGCAAACGTTGTATGACATTTCCGAACAGTTTCAAGCGCGCATTTCCGAGCTCGTTTCTAAATATAAAAAAGCGTCATCGTTTAACGAACTCATTTCTGCCTTAGCCAAACAGTTAAGCGATTGCAGTTTTCGCATTTACATATGCGATGAAGACGGATTTCAACAGTCCGCAAACATATTTAAGCAAGGCGAAACGTGGGAGTTACAGCCCCAATACGAAATGAAAAACTGGAGTTGGCGTCCGTACTTTTTAGAAAACATTATTCGCATGCGCTCACGCAAGCGCGGCATTTTATCAGATTTGTACAGCGATATTGAAACAGGTGAAATGATTCGCACATATTCGTATCCGATTGATGAACACCATTATTTATTTATCGACTTAACGTACGAGTATTTATTTGAACATAACGCCCATTTGTAATAAAACGTCGCTTGCGGTGGAAAAGTAAGCTTGAGGTGAGTGATGATGGACACATTTTCTTGGATGCTTTTACTAATCGCAAGCGGGGTATTAGTTGGGGGATTTGTGTATACGTATCAAGTTGGCAAGCGCCAAAAAACGCAAGGCGAATACGACACGAGCGTTGGCGAGAAAGTGGCAGCTCATCCGTATGTACGCAATCCGGTATTTATTGCTTACATCGTGTTTGTCGCTCTTTTGCTCGGTTATATCGCATACGTCGCGCTTCAAACGTAAGCCCGCTATGGTGGGCTTTCGTTTTTGTTTACTTTTTCCGCGAATCTTGGTACAGTAGTGAATAGTCGTTGAAATACGTATCGGAAAGGAATGAACGTCATGTCGCAATTATTAGGCATTATCCAACGTTTAATTAGCTTGCAAGAACAAAAAACAGGAACGAATGAGGCACCGCAACGTAACTTCGAAGTGAACGGTGAAAAAAAATGTAGCGTCACATATTACGAAAAAACGAACACGTTTGTATTAGAAGTGTACGAAAAAGGCGAGAAGCCGAAATCGTATCAGTTTGACAACATTGATATGATCGCCATCGAAATTTTTGATTTGTTGAATTAAGTCTTCACCTACTGTGAAGGCTTTTTTTTGCGCTTTCCCATATCGAAATAAACGTGATACAATGACAAATGGGGACTACATTGTGAAAGGCGGAATGACGATGCAACAACCATCGCTCGTTGAACTGATGATTCCGTCCGATAAAGTGGCGCACGTGCAAGTAGGGAATCATTTAGAACACGCACTATTAGTATTGACGCGCACAGGATATTCAGCGATCCCTGTGTTAGACATGACGTACAAACTACAAGGGCTTATTAGTATGACGATGATTATGGATGCGATTTTAGGCATTGAACGCATCGAATTTGAGCGACTTGAGACGATGAAAGTTGAGCAAGCCATGCAACGCAACATACCGCGCTTACATGTGAACGATTCATTTTTAAAAGCGTTGAAGCTGCTTATTGATCATCCGTTCGTTTGCGTTGAAAACGATGACGGCTACTTTGTAGGCATCGTGACGCGTCGAGAAATATTAAAGCGGTTCAATCGCTCGATGTACGAAAAGCGACAATAAGCTTGTCACCGTTTGTTTCATTTGTTAAAGTAAAAAAATAAAACGACAAGGAGGAACTTCGAATGATGATGGATGCAAATGAAATTATTTCATTTATTCAAAACAGCAAAAAGAAAACACCTGTGAAAGTATACATAAAAGGAGACATTGCCGACATCGATTTCGGTCCGAGCGCGAAAACATTTATTACAGGGCAGACAGGCGTCGTATTTGGCGAATGGGCAGACATTGAGGCGGCACTTGAAGCAAACAAACATAAGATTGAAGACTACGTCGTTGAAAACGACCGCCGCAATTCAGCCATTCCGCTTCTTGATTTAAAACATATTAAAGCGCGCATCGAGCCGGGAGCAATCATTCGCGATCAAGTGCAAATTGGCGACAACGCGGTCATTATGATGGGTGCGGTCATTAACATCGGTGCCGTTGTTGGTGAAGGTACAATGATTGATATGAATGCGGTGCTCGGCGGACGGGCGACAGTGGGGAAAAACTGTCACGTTGGGGCAGGCGCTGTGCTTGCCGGCGTCATCGAACCACCATCAGCAAAACCGGTTATCGTAGAAGACGATGTAATGATCGGAGCAAATGCGGTCATTTTAGAAGGTGTAACGGTCGGGAAAGGTGCAGTCGTTGCCGCTGGTGCCATCGTGACAGAAGATGTGCCGCCATATACAGTCGTTGCTGGCGTACCGGCGCGCGTCATTAAGCAAATCGATGAAAAAACAAAAGCAAAAGTAGAAATTAAACAAGAACTTCGTCAACTATAAAGCGTGGATCGATTCCACGCTTTTTTCAAAAGGAGGATCGAGATGTTTGTAAACATTCGCCGTGATTTGCATCAAATTCCCGAACTCGGCTTTCAAGAGTTTAAAACACAACAATACATATTAGACTATCTTGCCACCCTTCCGTCTGAGCGACTGCAAATCAAAACGTGGCGCACAGGTATTCTCGTGCGCGTCCATGGAACTGCACCAACGAAGACGATCGGTTATCGCGCCGATATGGACGGGCTGCCGATCGATGAACAAACAGACGTTCCGTTTCGCTCGACGCATGAAGGGCGCATGCACGCGTGTGGACACGATATGCATATGGCGATTGCGCTCGGTGTGCTTACTCATGTTGTTCATCATCCCATTCGTGATGACATGCTGTTTATTTTTCAACCAGCCGAAGAAGGACCGGGCGGGGCGCTTCCAATGTTGGAGAGCGACGAAATGAAACAATGGATGCCCGATATGATCCTTGCTTTGCATATTGCTCCAGAATATCCGGTCGGAACGATCGCAACAAAAGAAGGGTTATTGTTTGCGAACACGTCCGAACTGTTTATTGATTTAATCGGCAAAGGGGGACATGCCGCGTTTCCGCATGAAACGAAAGATATGGTCGTTGCGGCAAGCTCCCTTATCATGCAACTGCAAACGATCGTCTCACGCAACGTCAATCCGCTCGATAGCGCCGTCATTACGATTGGGAAATTAACGAGCGGGACGGTACAAAACGTTATCGCTGAGCGCGCACGGCTTGAAGGAACGATTCGTACGCTTTCACCAGAAGCGATGGAAAAAGTGAAAGGGCGCATTGAAGCGATTGTGCGCGGCATCGAAGTCGCTTACGACTGCCAAGCGCATATTGATTACGGTTCGATGTATTATCAAGTGTACAACGACGAGACGTTAACGAACGAATTTATGCAATTTGTTGAAAAAGAAACAGACGTCCATCTCGTTCGTTGTCAAGAAGCGATGACGGGCGAAGATTTCGGCTACATGCTTGCGCGCATTCCCGGCTTTATGTTTTGGCTCGGCGTGCAATCTCCGTTCGGCTTACATCATGCGAAATTAAACCCAAACGAAGAGGCGATCGATGTTGCCATTCAACTGCTTACTCGTTACGTCACTTGGAAAGGAAATCATAAAGTAAAGGAAGAAGAACGATGAAACTACGAGAACCGATGCCATCATTAGACGGAGCAACGCTCGTACTTAACGAAAACGTCACGCGCGAACAGCTCATTGGAAAACCGACGCTCATTCATTTTTGGGCGGTCAGTTGCCATCTTTGTAAAGAAGGAATCAAGCAAGTAAACGCATTTCGCGATCGCTATGAAGGAGAATTACACGTCATTTCCATTCATATGCCGCGACGCGATGGCGACGAAAACGTAGAAGTCGTCCAACAGCTAGCTGAACAATACGGCATTACCCATCCGCTTTTCATTGACAACGACCATCGGTTAAAAGAAGCGTTTGATAATCGCTGTGTGCCGACGTACTATATATTTGATGCAGATGGTCATTTTCGCCATTACCAAGCAGGAAGCGGTGGAATGAATATGTTAGAAAAACGAATCATTCGCGTCATTGATGAATATCGAACAAGAGGGGATTTGTAATGAAGAAGAAAGAATTTGCCGTCATCGGTCTTGGACGCTTTGGCGGTAGCGTCTGCCGCACGTTAAGCGAACAAGGCATGGAAGTGCTCGCAATTGATATGAACGAAGATAAAGTGAACGAATATGCATCAATTGCGTCGCAAGCCGTCGTTGCGGATTCAACGGACGAAAACGTATTAAAAAGTTTAGGCATTCGTAACTTTGACCACGTCATCGTCGCCATCGGGGATAACATTCAAGCGAGCATTTTAACGACATTAATTTTAAAAGAGCTTGGCGTTGAAAAAATTACAGTGAAAGCAACGAACGATTATCATGAAAAAGTGTTGAAAAAAATCGGTGCTGACCACATCGTCCATCCCGAACGAGATATGGGCGAACGAATTGCAAACAATATGATTTCAAACAACGTGCTCGACTATTTAGAACTATCCGATCGCCACAGCATCGTTGAAATTGTCGCAAACGAACGACTGCACGGTCATTCGCTCCTTGAACTAGACATTCGCGCCAAATACGGCATTAACATCGTGGCGATTAAACGAAATAACGACATTATCGTATCACCGCTTGCATCAGAAGTCATTTACGAAGGGGACATTTTAATCGTCATCGGCGCCGATCGAGACATCGACCGCTTCGAGAATGAAGTCGTAGGAGAATAAAAAGAAGGTGTCCAAACGGGCACCTTCTTAAAAAAGATCGAGCATCTTGCTAACTTCTTCCATAGCTATTTATTTGTGAAATTTTTGAATTTTTCTGTTTCTCTTCTAGATATTTTAATTGGATTTCAAACACTTTTTCTCTTGGTACGTAATGAATGACTCCTTGTTTCAAAAGTGCATCCACTTTTTTCACTTTTTTCATTATTTCTCTCTGAATCTTTGTATTTTTAATTTCAAAAGGAACATCATTTAAAGTATATGGTTGTCCAATGAATTGTTTATGAATAATATACATATTTTGTATCAATAAATAACTATCATAACGATTGATTTTTATGGGGTGTATAAAATCTGGTCTTTTTATCGACAATGCTTTCATCTTTCCATCTTTATCATCATCTTTTGTGATGGGGATACAAAACAGTCCATTAGGGAATTCTTCTTTTTTAATGACTAAAATTAACGCAGGTCTTCTCTCTTTTATAGGTACTTTATATTGTGTCCAGTCGGTGATTGAAAAAAATTCTTCCTTGATAAAATAAATTTTAAAATGTTCAGACATATCGTAATACCCCAATCTAAAAAAAGAAGCGGATACCCCGCTTCTTTTTTGACAAGTTTTCGAGTCCGCCACTTATGAGTCGCTTGCGGATGAGCGACAAGTTTTCGAGTCCGCCACTTATGAGTCGCTTGCGGATGAGCGACAAGTTTTCAAGCCACTTGTCCAGCCTTTCGTCGTGCAATTTTTAATGGTGGCGAAAGACTAATCATGGGTAACTAACACACCCCACATTTGTATTTTTATTATATTCAACAAAACATATTCTGTCAATGAACACATTCGACAGGATCGTGATTATACCAAAGCACGAACTTGTTTTTTCTCTCGCAAACATTTTACTTCTCCTCATCTCTAGGCTGCCGCTCTTCACGTTCTTGAGGCGGGAGACTTCTTTCGAAAATTACGTTAAAAAAGAAGGTGTCCAAACGGGCACCTTCTTTTTTTACACTTCCATAATAATCGGTAAAATCATCGGTTTTCGCTTCGTTTTTTCGTATAAAAACGGCGCGAGTGTATCGGTAATTTCTGTTTTAATGTCCGACCATTGATTTGTTCCTTGTTCAAGCAGCTGTTGTAAATGTTTCGCAATAAGCTGTTGTGCATCGTTAATTAAATTGCCTGATTCACGCATGTAGACGAATCCGCGTGAGATGATGTCTGGTCCCGCGGCAATTTTCATTTCTTTCATGTTGATGCTCACAACGACGATGACTAATCCTTCTTCGGATAAAATGCGGCGGTCGCGCAAGACAATGTTGCCGATATCGCCAATGCCGCTTCCGTCAATATAGACGGAGCCAGACGGAATTTTGCCGACGATGCTTGCGCCTTCTTCGCTAATGCCGAGCACCTCTCCGTTGTCCATAATAAAGCAATTTTCTTCCGGTACACCGCAATCGACAGCTAGTTTGACATGCATTTTTTGCATGCGATATTCACCGTGAATCGGCATAAAATATTTCGGTTTCATGAGGCGAATCATTAATTTTTGTTCCTCTTGTCCGCCGTGACCAGACGTATGAATGTCGCTAAGCGGTCCATGAATGACTTCCGCTCCTGCACGCGCAAGCATGTTAATGATGCGATTGACGCTTACGGTATTGCCCGGAATTGGCGAAGATGAAAAGACGACTGTATCCCCCGGCATAATTTGAATTTGACGGTGCGACCCATTGGCGATGCGCGATAACGCTGCCATTGGCTCACCTTGGCTTCCGGTGCAAAGAATGGTCACGCGATGGGCAGGAAGGCGATTAATTTGCGTAGCGTCAACGAACGTATCTTTCGGACATTTAATGTAGCCGAGTTGTTGTCCAATTTCGATGGCCGCTTCCATGCTTCGTCCGAACACCGCAATTTTCCGATTGTTTAATACAGCCGCTTCCGTGACTTGCTGTAAGCGGTGAATGTTGGAAGCGAACGTCGCAAAAATGATGCGTCCTTGTACTTTTCGGAAAATATCATGGATGCTTTCGCCGACGCGTCGCTCAGACATCGTAAAATGCGGAATTTCGCTATTTGTGCTGTCGGACAACAAACAAAGGACGCCTTCTTTTCCGATTTCAGCCATCTTCGTTAAGTTTGCTGGCTCGCCAACAGGCGTAAAGTCGAATTTAAAATCGCCCGTATGCACAATTTGCCCGACCGGTGTTTTGACGACAATACCGTAGCTGTCTGGAATGCTGTGGGTTGTTCGGAAAAATGTCACCGCAGTTTTTCCGAACGAAATGACGTCATCTTCTTTTATTTCGATCAGTTTCGTTTGGCGAAGCAATCCGTGCTCTTCTAATTTGTTGCGAATGAGTCCAAGCGCTAATTTTCCGCCGTAAATTGGCACGTTCACTTGACGAAGTAAATACGGAATGCCGCCAATATGGTCTTCATGTCCGTGCGTAATAAACAATCCTTTAATGTTTTCTGCGTTTTTCACTAAATAGCTATAATCAGGGATGACGTAATCAATGCCAAGCAATTCATCTTCCGGAAACTTAATGCCGGCATCGATAATGATGATTTCATCTTCATACTGCACGCCATATGTATTTTTTCCGATTTCGCCTAGACCGCCGAGGGCGAAAACGCCAACTTGTTTATTTTTTAACATGTTCATTGTTCAATCTCCAATACGTGAAAATCAGGGTTTTGTTGCTCGTACGCTAAATGCGCCCCTTCAAGCGGTTGAATGTATTCAATATTGATATGACGGTCTTGTAATTTTCGGCGCACATCTCGCTCGCTTTCTGCTTCGATGTAGAGCGTCTTCGTTTTTTCTCTTACCGGCACTTCATCGATCGTTTCTTGATAAAACACTTTAAAAATCAACGTTCATCTCTCCTTATGTGTAATGTTGCTTTTTTTATTATACCACACTTCATCGTTCCCTTTTAGGAAGTGAAGCGATGTGTAGCTCCGGCCGCTTTCCGCTTTTCCTATTATATATAAAAAGTGTAGAATAGGAAACAAAATTGAAAAGAAGCCCTTCGATTGAAGGGCTCGTACAACTATGCAATGGATTTTTTACGCAAAAGTTCTTTCCATTGTTCGAGCAGCTTGCGTTTCAACTTCTTCAACATGACGCATCACTCCTCACTTTTATTGTATCCGATTTTGATGGAAAGTAAATGTCTGATCTATTATTTATTATAAGAAGATCATCGACAAATTTTGCATAGGAAAATATGCCATCGCTTAACCGATTCGTTGACAAGGTGACGCAATTCCGTTACGGTAGGTTTGTGAACTTTTACACGAGGAGCGAGAAACATGGAGAGAAAGATCGTCTTTTTTGATATTGACGGAACGTTGTTAGATCACGATAAACAGTTGCCGGAATCGACATATGAAGCGATACATGAATTAAAAAAACAAGGGGTATATGTAGCGATCGCCACAGGAAGAGCGCCGTTTATGTTTGAAGCGTTGCGAAAAGAGCTTGACATTCCATCGTTTGTCAGCTTTAACGGACAGTATGTTGTTTTTGAAGGGGAGGTCATTTACAATCAACCGCTTGATCGCAAGCAACTTCGTGCATTAAAACAAATGGCAAGCGACAATGACCATCCGCTTATTTTTATGGACGCCGACACGATGCGTGCAAGTGTACCCGATCATCCGTACATTCACGAAAGCATGGGAAGTTTAAAATTTACTCATCCACCGCACGATGAAACGTATGATGAACGAAACGACATTTATCAAGCGCTTTTATTTTGTAAACCAGAAGAAGAACAGCCGTATATTCAGTCGTTTCCGACGTTTCACTTCGTGCGCTGGCATGCGGTGTCAACGGATGTATTACCATATGGAGGGTCAAAAGCAGAAGGAATTAAAAAAATGATGAACGAACTCGGCATTCCGCGCGAAAACGTTTATGCGTTCGGCGATGGGTTAAACGATACAGAAATGCTTCGTTTTGTCGGCACAGGCGTCGCGATGGGAAATGGGCATGAAGAAGCGAAAAAAGTAGCTGATTTCATTACAAAACCGGTCGATGAAGACGGCATTTTATTCGGCTTACGTCACCTTGGCTTGTTAAAATAAAAGGGCACCGTCATGGTAGCCCTTTTTCATTACCGTTCAATCGGGATAGCGCCAGCTGGCACGTCGTACGGATTTTGTTTATTTATATGGTCATAAAACATAATGCCGTTTAAATGGTCAATTTCATGTTGAAATACGATCGCAGGCAATCCTTTTAAGCGCAGCTTCACCGTTTCGTCTTCGAGCGTCGTCCCGGTGACGGTAATGCGCATATAGCGCGGCACGTAACCCGGAATGGCTTTGTCTACAGACAAACAGCCTTCTCCGCTCGTTAAATAGCACATCTCAACCGAATGGCTCACAATTTTCGGATTAAATAACGCATAGCTATGCAACGTTCCTTTTTCATCCGTCACATGCACCGCAATCATTCGTTTCGAGACGTTAATTTGTGGGGCAGCTAAGCCAATGCCCGGACGAAGCCCGTATGTTTTCGCTAGCTCAGGATCTTGGCTCATTTTTACATATTCCAATAAACTCGCTAAAATGCGGCGATCTTCTTCAGAAGGGGGAAGGGGAACTTCTTCCGCTACTTTTCGTAACGTCGGATGCCCATCTTTAATAATATCTTTCATCGTAATCACGTCGTTTCACTCCTTGCATACATAAAGTAGACTACGTTTTATTATGGGCGATCATGCACAAAAGTGCAATCGGTTGACGAAACATACGTAAACACGTTGTAAAACAGAAATAATACAGATTGAAAAAAATAAGTATAACAGATTCATAACACAGTTAAAATTTTCTAAATTTCATTTTTACATAGAACGTGTCAAGCAAACTGATTGACGAGCGTTGTCGAAAGGTGTAAACTGAAAGATGTAAAAAAACAGTTGTATTAATCGTAATTGCTTTTTTCATTAATACAGCTTTTCATACACAAACGTAGTAAAAACAAATCGTTTTTGGGCAAATTAAAAGGTGCATCATTTTACGTGCTGAAAAAGAAAGGATGAGGTGAACAACATGGGTAAAAAGCCCCTATTTGATGTGAAAAAGCAACTTGAAAAAGTCGCTGAGCAGTTCCCGACATTTCAAATTTTAAACGAAGAAGGCGAAGTCGTAAACGAAGCGGCGATGCCTGATTTAACAGATGAGCAATTGAAAGAATTAATGCGTCGCATGGTATATACGCGCGTACTTGACCAACGTTGCATTTCGTTAAACCGTCAAGGACGCCTCGGCTTCTACGCGCCAACAGCAGGACAAGAAGCGAGCCAGTTAGCGAGCCATTTTGCGTTAGAAAAAGAAGATTTCATTTTACCGGGCTATCGTGACGTTCCGCAAATGATTTGGCACGGTTTACCGCTTTACCAAGCATTTTTATTTTCACGCGGACATTTCCATGGCAACCAAATTCCTGAAGACGTCAACGTGTTACCGCCACAAATCATTATCGGTGCCCAAATTATTCAAACAGCCGGCGTTGCACTCGGCATGAAAAAACGCGGCAAAAAAGCGGTTGCGGTTACATATACAGGTGACGGCGGTGCATCACAAGGGGACTTCTACGAAGGAATGAACTTTGCCGGTGCATTTAACGCGCCAGCGATCTTTATCGTTCAAAACAACCGTTTTGCGATTTCCACACCAGTTGAAAAACAATCTGCGGCAAAAACAATCGCACAAAAAGCAGTTGCAGCTGGTATTCCGGGCATTCAAGTTGACGGAATGGACCCGCTTGCCGTGTATGTCGCAGTTCGTGACGCTCGCGAGCGTGCAATTAACGGTGAAGGTCCAACATTGATTGAAACACTTTGCTTCCGCTACGGTCCACATACGATGGCAGGAGACGACCCAACACGCTATCGTTCGAAAGAGCTTGAAAATGAATGGGAGAAAAAAGATCCGCTCGTTCGCTTCCGCAAGTTTTTAGAAAACAAAGGATTATGGAGCGAAGAAGAAGAAAATCGCGTGATCGAACAAGCGAAAGAAGACATTAAAGAAGCGATTAAAAAAGCGGACGAAACACCAAAACAAAAAGTAACAGACTTAATGTCGATCATGTACGAAGACATGCCAGCGTTCTTAAAAGAACAATACGAAATCTACAAAGAAAAGGAGTCGAAATAAGCCATGGCGCAAATGACAATGATTCAAGCAATCACGGATGCGTTGCGCGTAGAAATGCGCAAAGACCCGAACGTTCTTGTGTTCGGTGAAGACGTCGGTGTAAACGGCGGGGTATTCCGCGCGACAGAAGGATTGCAAGCGGAGTTTGGCGAAGATCGCGTATTCGACACACCGCTTGCAGAATCAGGAATCGGCGGTTTAGCGATCGGTTTAGCGTTGCAAGGATTCCGCCCTGTGCCTGAAATTCAATTTTTCGGATTCGTCTATGAAGTGATGGATTCCATTTCTGGTCAAATGGCGCGCATGCGCTATCGTTCTGGCGGCCGCTTCCATGCGCCAATTACGGTTCGCTCGCCATTCGGTGGCGGCGTACATACGCCAGAATTGCATGCTGATAGCTTAGAAGGGCTTGTCGCACAACAACCAGGATTAAAAGTTGTCATCCCATCAACGCCATACGATGCGAAAGGGTTACTCATTTCAGCGATTCGCGACAACGATCCTGTCATTTTCTTAGAGCATATGAAATTGTACCGTTCGTTCCGTCAAGAAGTACCAGAAGGCGAATATACAATTCCGATCGGCAAAGCGGACATTAAACGCGAAGGAACAGACGTATCTGTCATCACATACGGTGCGATGGTACACGAGTCGTTAAAAGCAGCAGCAGAGCTTGAAAAAGAAGGCATCTCTGTTGAGGTTGTGGATTTGCGTACCGTTCAACCGCTAGACATTGAAACGATTATCGCATCCGTCGAAAAAACAGGTCGTGCAGTTGTTGTGCAAGAAGCGCAAAAGCAAGCAGGCATTGCCGCAAACGTTGTAGCAGAAATTAACGAACGTGCAATTCTTAGCCTTGAAGCGCCAGTGTTGCGCGTTGCGGCACCAGATACAGTATATCCGTTCTCGCAAGCAGAACCAGTCTGGTTGCCAAACTTTAAAGATGTTATTGAAACGGTGAAAAAAGTGATGACGTTTTAATGGAGGGGGCGTTCCCCTCCCCATTTAAGAAATAGGAGGTTGAGATCCATGGCATTTGAATTTAAATTACCGGATATCGGTGAAGGAATTCACGAAGGTGAAATTGTCAAATGGTTTGTGAAACCGGGCGATGAAGTAAACGAAGACGACGTACTTTGCGAAGTGCAAAACGATAAAGCTGTTGTCGAAATTCCATCTCCAGTTAAAGGGAAAGTATTAGAAATTTTAGTGAGCGAAGGAACAGTTGCGACGGTCGGTCAAACGTTAATTAAATTTGATGCACCAGGATACGAAAACTTAAAATTTAAAGGCGATCATGGCGATGAGCCAAAAGTAGAAGAAAAGAAAGAAGAAGTAAAACAAGAGCAACCAGCTCAAGAGCAACCAGCTCAAGCGCAACCGAAAAAACGCGTCATCGCGATGCCGTCTGTGCGCAAATATGCGCGTGAAAAAGGTGTCGACATTCGCCTCGTGCAAGGAACAGGCAAAAATGGTCGCGTGTTAAAACAAGATATCGATGCGTACTTAGCAGGCGGTGCAGCACCACAAACAGAAGCAAAAGCACCACAAGCGGAAACAGTTGCGCCAGCGCAAGAACAAAAAGCAGCGCCAACAGCTCAACCAGTTGTGCTCGAAGGCGAGTTCCCAGAAACACGCGAGAAAATGAGCGGCATTCGTCGCGCGATCGCCAAAGCGATGGTGAACTCGAAACATACCGCACCACACGTTACATTAATGGACGAAGTCGATGTGACAAAACTTGTTGCGCATCGTAAGAAATTTAAAGATGTAGCAGCGCAAAAAGGCATTAAGTTAACGTTCTTACCGTACGTCGTTAAAGCGTTAACGTCTGCGCTTCGCGAATATCCAGCGCTCAACACATCCATCGATGATGCGACAGAAGAAATCGTTCATAAACATTACTACAACATCGGAATTGCAGCGGACACAGATAAAGGCTTGCTCGTTCCGGTTGTGAAACATGCCGACCGCAAATCGATTTTTGCGATCGCCAAAGAAATTAACGAGCTTGCAACAAAAGCGCGCGAAGGCAAATTAATGCCAAACGAAATGAAAGGTGCAACATGCACAATTACAAACATCGGTTCAGCAGGCGGTCAATGGTTTACACCAGTCATTAACCATCCAGAAGTAGCGATTTTAGGTATCGGCCGCATTTCAGAAAAACCGATCGTGCGCGATGGTGAAATTGTGATCGCTCCAGTCTTAGCGTTGTCGTTAAGCTTCGACCACCGCATGATCGACGGTGCAACTGCACAAAATGCGTTAAATCACATAAAACGTTTATTAAACGATCCTGAATTATTATTAATGGAGGCGTAATGCGATGGTAGTAGGCGATTTCGCAATTGAAACAGAAACTCTCGTCGTCGGTGCAGGTCCCGGCGGTTACGTCGCAGCGATTCGTGCGGCGCAACTCGGCCAAAAAGTAACGATCGTTGAAAAAGGAAACCTTGGTGGAGTGTGCTTAAACGTTGGATGTATTCCATCAAAAGCGCTCATCTCTGCCGGTCATCGTTACGAAATTGCAACACATTCACAAGATATGGGTATTTTTGCGGAAAACGTAAAAGTTGACTTTTCAAAAGTGCAAGAATGGAAAGCTGGCGTCGTGAAAAAATTAACGGGCGGCGTCGAAGGCTTATTAAAAGGAAATAAAGTCGAGATCGTGCGCGGCGAAGCGTATTTCGTGGACGAAAATACCGTTCGCGTCATGACAGAAAATAGCGCGCAAACGTACAAATTTAAAAACGCTATTATCGCAACAGGTTCTCGCCCAATCGAGTTGCCAACGTTTAAATTTTCAAAGCGCGTGCTTGACTCGACAGGCGCATTAAACTTACCTGACATTCCAAAATCGATGGTCGTCATCGGCGGCGGTTACATCGGTACAGAATTAGGCACAGCATACGCAAACTTCGGAACGAAAATTACGATTTTAGAAGGTGCGGATGAAATTTTATCTGGCTTTGAAAAGCAAATGAGCGCTGTTGTTCGTCGTCGCTTAAAGAAAAAAGGAGTAGACGTCTTTACAAACGCGCTTGCGAAAGGTGTCGAAGAGCGTGAAGACGGCGTAACGGTCACATTTGAAGTAAACGGCGAAACGAAAACAATTGATGCCGAATACGTGCTTGTCACTGTTGGTCGCCGTCCGAACACAGAAGAAATGGGACTTGAACAAATTGGCATCAAAATGACAGAACGCGGCTTAATTGAAATCGACAAACAATGCCGCACGAGCGTACCGAACATTTACGCGATTGGTGACGTCGTTGCAGGTCCACCGCTTGCGCATAAAGCATCATACGAAGGAAAAATTGCTGCAGAAGCGATCGCTGGTCATCCGTCTGAAATTGACTACTTAGCGATTCCGGCTGTCGTCTTCTCTGACCCTGAATGCGCGTCTGTCGGTTACTTTGAAAAACAAGCGATCGAGGAAGGCATTGACGTCATTACCGCAAAATTCCCGTTCGGTGCAAACGGCCGTGCCCTTGCGTTAAACGAAACAGACGGCTTCTTAAAACTCGTCTTAACGAAAGACGATGGTGTCATTATCGGTGCGCAAATCGTCGGTCCAAACGCATCGGATATGATCGCAGAGCTTGGTTTGGCGATCGAAGCAGGCATGACAGCTGAAGATATTGCGATGACAATCCATGCGCATCCAACGCTTGGTGAAATTACAATGGAAGCAGCTGAAGTGGCGCTCGGCAGCCCAATTCATATTATTAACAAATAAAAGAGGATGGCTTCGCCGTCCTCTTTTTTCATGATTTTTTCCTTACGATCATATGATGTTTGTAAGGGGTGTGTGAACATGTATATCGTCTTTTTACTTCAATTACTCATTTGGAGCTTATTTTCACTCGTTGAATGGAGATCGGCACACGATCATTTTATTTTTAAAGCATTGTTGTTTGTCATGTTTATGTATGTTGCTTTTTTGCTTGCGCTTCGGTTTCGTTTAACGAAAAAGCGCGCATGTTGGACAACCTTATTAACGATTGCCGTCTATTTCGTTTGTCGTCAGCTTTTTTGGGATTATCGTTTGTAATAATACATCACTCGCCCGTTAAATAAATGCAGTTTCCCTGCCATTCGTTTAGCGAAAAATTTACATAGTTCATTCGCTTTTCCTTTATCGCCATGCGTCGCTTGTTTTGGCAATACAAACTCGACCGCACGCTCATGCACGCGACATTCAATCATATGATAGCGGTCATTTTTTCCAACTAATACAATACGATCTTCTTCTATGACGATGTCATACGGAAAAGCGGATTCCGCGTAGTCCCAAGCGAGCTGTTCGCCCGTTTTTCGCGCGATGTCGCGAAATTGTTCGAGCAGTTGTTTGCATTGTTCTAACGTGACCGTATCCCACGTTGATGCAGGGACAAGTTCAATTGTAGCTGTATGAGCCATTTTTTTCACCTCAAACATGTTGAAATCACTTTCATTGTATCATGGATATATATGAAAAAACAAATAATTGCGAAAATATGAATGGTACGATATAATAAAGTTTAATATACAAGAAGGAGGGAATGATATGCACGTATTCGAAAAATTGTATGATGAGCATGAAAAAGTAAAAGTGAGGTTTGTCGGCTTTACGACAAAAGACGTCCGTTACGATTTCGGCATCGTTTATACGAATATGTTTTTTGGCAAACCACTTGTCATCTGTATGCAAACAGGCCGCTCCGCTCTCCTCGACCCGAAAGACATCGAAGACCACGACTATTTACAACGTACGTTCCGCATTGACACGAAAGAACAAGCTGAAGATTTAGCGGAATTTTTCTCAGACATTTTACCAACGACATCTTATGCTGAACAATACGAGTAAGAGGCGTGAATTACGTCTCTTTTTTTGTTTAAATATGTCATACTAATTCCTGTTGACAAAATAAATGTGACATATTATTATGAAATCAGTAAAACGTTTTCAAACATTCCAAAGGAAAAGGGGTTATCGGGGATGGGTACAATTGTATGCCAAACATGCAATGCGACAATCGATCATTTTGAAGATGAAAAAGTAACGGTATTGTACGGTCAATGTTGCACATGCGATTGTGAAGACGAGGAATAACATATCGAACGGAACGAGCTTTTGGGGGATGAGGAGACATATATAGAGGGAAGGGATCGGCATAGCCGGTCTCTTTTTATTAATGAAAAAAGCGGAACTCTACGTGAGCTCCGCTTTTTTCATTTTTGATGTTCTTTAATGACGCGCAACGTTCGCAACGTATCGTCTTCTGGACCTTGAACAGGCAAGCCGACTTCGATATTTTTGCGAATGTAATTTAAATTTTCTTCCGTAATAATTTCGCCCGGAATAAAAATCGGGATGCCAGGTGGATATACCATCACAAACTCCGCGATAATGCGCCCTGCCGATTCATCAAACGGCACGACTTCCGTTTCTGCATAAAACGCATCGCGCGGGGTGAGCGCAAGAACAGGAATATCTGGTAAAATCACTTCCGCCTTTTTGCCGACTTCTGCTTGATGACGAAATTCGTTCGATAAATGACGAAGCGCATCAACTAATACGCTCGTTTCCTGCTCCGTATCGCCCGGTGTAATAATGCATAAAATGTTATATAAATCAGACAATTCGACTTCAATATTGTAGCGTTCACGAAGCCATTTTTCCACGTCATAGCCAGTAAGTCCGAGCTCTTTGACTGAAATAATGAGCTTTGTCGGATCGTAATCAAACGTTGCTTCTGTACCGAGAATTTCTTTTCCGACGCAATATAAATAGTCGATATCGTTAATTTGCTTGCGCGTTTCATTTGCCAGGCGAATCGCTTGTTCGGCGAGCTCATGTCCTTGTGTCGCAAGCCGTTTGCGCGCCACATCGAGCGAAGCAAGCAACAAATAAGACGTCGATGTCGTCGTTAACATACTTAAAATCGCTTGCACGCGCTTCGGTGACACAAGTCCTTCTTTCACGTTTAAAATGGAGCTTTGCGTCATCGACCCGCCTAGTTTATGCACGCTCGTCGCTGCCATATCTGCCCCTGCTTGCATCGCTGATAGCGGCAACTCCTCATGAAAGTGAATGTGCACACCGTGCGCCTCGTCAACAAGAACAGGAACGCCGTATGCGTGCGCAATATCAACGATGCGCTTTAAGTCGCCCGCAATGCCGAAATACGTCGGGTTAATGACGAGCACCCCTTTGGCGTCGGGATGTTGCTTTAACGCCGCTTCCACCGCTTCTGGCGTAATGCCGTGTGAAATGCCAAGCTCTTTATCAATTTCAGGATGGACGAAAATCGGTGTCGCTCCCGAAAAGACGATGGCAGACATAACGGATTTATGCACGTTGCGCGGAACGATAATTTTATCGCCCGGTCCTGCGACAGACATGACCATCGTCATAATCGCGCCGCTCGTTCCTTGCACAGAGAAAAACGTATAGTCCGCCCCGAACGCTTCCGCCGCAAGCTCTTGGGCGCGTTTAATCATTCCTTTTGGCTGATGTAAATCATCAAGCGGACCGATATTAATTAAATCGATCGCTAACGCATTTTCTCCAATAAAAGAGCGAAACTGCTCGTCCATGCCTGCTCCTTTTTTATGACCAGGAATATGAAATTGAATCGGATTTTTCTTTATATGCTCTAACAGTCCGGTAAATAACGGTGTTTCATACTGTGACAATTTCGCTGTACACCTCTTTAACTTGGATTTACATAAAACAAAGTGAATTATAGCACTTCTTTATACGTTTGCAAAGATGATTTTTTTGCTTAAAAATCAAAAGTATTGCATATTTCTTCATTTATTGTTTGTGAAGGACTTTTCTTTATGAATGGAGAATGGTAAAAAATAAAGGGGGAAGAGCATATGAATTGGAACACGAGAGTAACGGAGTTGTTAGGCATTCGTTATCCGATTATTCAAGGGGGGCTTGCGTATTTAGCATATGCTGATTTAGCGGCGGCGGTGTCGAATGCCGGGGGACTAGGGCAAATTACGGCGATGTCGCTTGAGACACCTGATGAGCTGCGGGAAGAAATTAAAAAAGTGCGCGAAAAAACGGACAAACCGTTTGGTGTGAATTTTGCGATCGGACAACACGGGCGTCCGTTTGCGCACATGCTTGAAGTAGCGATTGAAGAAAACGTGCCGGTCATTTCGATGACGGGCGGAAATCCTGCGCCTATTTTTGAACAGTTAAAAGGCGTATCTGTGAAAAAGCTTGTGCTCGTGGCGGCGGTACGCCAAGCGGTAAAAGCAGAGGAACTCGGCGCAGACGCGGTTATGGTTGTCGGTCAAGAAGGAGGCGGACATCTCGGCAAGCACGATATCGGAACGTTCGTCCTCGTACCGCGCGTCGTCGATTCCGTATCGATTCCTGTCATCGCGTCAGGTGGCATTGGCGACGGGCGCGGGCTGATGGCTGCCCTCGCGCTTGGAGCGGAAGGCATTGAAATGGGCACGCGCTTTATTGCGACAAAAGAGTGCATGCATGCCCATCCTGTGTACAAACAAATGCTTGTCGAGCGCTCCGAAAGCGACACCGTCGTCATTAAACGATCGCTCGGTGCCCCTGCGCGCGCTTTGTTGAACGAATGGACGGAAAAAATTTTGCAGTTTGAACAAGAAGGAAAAGGATACGAACAGTTAAAAGAGTACATTAGCGGCCAAGCGAACAAACGATTTATTTACGACGGTCGTACGGAAGAAGGATTTGCATGGGCGGGGCAAGTGATCGGACTTATTCACGATGTGCCGACGGTCGCTGAACTTTTTGCGCGCATGATAAACGAGGCGGAACAAATTCGTACCCGTTGGGCAAACTAAAACGAAACAGCAAGCAAAGAAAGGTGAACATCATGAAATATGCTTATCCGATTGATTACAGTTGGTCAACCGAAGAAATCATCGACGTGATTAAATTTTACGAAGGCGTTGAACAAGCGTACGAACAAGGGATTGAACGAGAGCAATTCATGAACTTATATCGCCGCTTTAAACAAATCGTTCCAAGCAAAGCGGAAGAGCGAAAACTATGCGATGAATTTGAAAAAGTAAGTGGCTATTCCTCTTACCAAACAGTTAAAAAAGGAAAAGAGTTGTCCAACGGAGAGATTGTGAAAATGTAAAGTTGCATATCCCCCTTCCGCTACATAGTATATAAAAAAGAATTTTCAGAAAAAATAAGAGCGGAAGGGGTGCACAAATGTGAGAAAAACAGCCGATGGATTTAAAAAAATGGATGGAGAACGCCGAATAAAAGTATTAAAGCTCGAAGTTGATTATGAACTAGCCACCCTTTATGAAGCGATGTTAGAAAATAATGAAGCGAAAAAAAATGAATGTAAACGAAAACTCGAAAGACTGCGCCAAGAATTGATTCGTCTGTCGAACTGAAAGGCGGCAAACGCCGCCTTTTCTACATAAATATATGCAGGAGGTTTTTTATGTGGAACGAAATTGATCAACATATGCAGCATTGGATTCGCGAAGCAGGGGAACGCATACGCGATGCGTTTCAAACGAAACTAAAAATCGAAACGAAATCAAGCCCGTCCGATTTAGTGACAAACGTCGATCGCGAAATTGAACAATTTTTTATTGAACGCATTCGCCGAACGTATCCGACACATCGCATTTTAGGAGAAGAAGGGCTCGGCGATGAATTACAAGCGCTAGACGGCACTGTTTGGATAATCGACCCGATTGACGGGACGATGAATTTTATTCACCAACAGCGCCATTTTGCGATTTCTGTCGGGGTGTTTCAAGACGGTGTCGGCATGCTTGGTTACATATACGATGTGGCGTTTGACGAGCTATATTACGCCCAAAAAGGAAAGGGAGCGTTTTTAAACGGCACCCCGCTTCCGTCGCTTGAGAAAACGACGCTTGAACGTGCGATCATTTCGCTAAATGCAACGTGGGTGACAGAAAACCGCCGCATCGATCCACATGTGCTAGCCCCGCTTGTGAAAAAAGCGCGCGGTACGCGTTCATACGGTTCTGCGGCACTTGAGATGGCGTACATCGCATCAGGGAAACTCGATGCGTACATTACGCTTCGATTGTCGCCATGGGATATTGCTGGTGGGATGGTTATTGTTGAAGAAGTAGGCGGTGTGGTGACAAACTTGTACGGCGAGCCGCTCAATATGATTGAAAAAAGCTCGGTGTTTGTTTCAAAACCGGGATTGCATGAAGAAATACTTGCGATGATCAAGCGCTAACTATCGCTCGTTAGCGCTTTTTCTTTTTTTTAGTGAAAACCCAAGCCCCATCACGCCAAAAAAGGCAATGATCGAGCCGACGATCGCCGGCACATGTCGATAAGCGATCGCAATGCCGGTGCCTATTAACGTTATCGTCGCAAGTAGTGCTATTATAAAAAAAAGCGGTTGAAATTTATTCATATGTTTTCCTCCTCTTCCCTTTAGATTACAACAAAACATTCCGCTTTTCTACTATGTTTGTGCTATAATAGACGCGCAATGTTGAAAAATAGGAGTTGAAACCATTGAGAAACGATATTCGCAACATCGCGATTATTGCGCACGTTGACCACGGAAAAACGACGTTAGTCGACCAATTGCTTCGCCAATCCGGCACGTTTCGGGCGAACGAACAAGTGGAAGAACGGGCGCTTGATCGCAACGATTTAGAGCGTGAACGAGGCATTACGATTTTAGCAAAAAATACAGCCATTCAATACAAAGGCACGCGCATTAACATTTTAGATACGCCGGGACATGCGGACTTCGGTGGAGAAGTCGAACGCATTATGCGGCTCGTTGATGGAGTGTTGCTCGTCGTCGATGCATACGAAGGATGTATGCCACAAACGCGCTTCGTGTTAAAAAAAGCGTTAGAACAAAACTTAACGCCGATTGTTGTCGTTAATAAAATTGACCGCGAATTTGCGCGCCCACACGAAGTTGTCGATGAAGTGATCGATTTATTTATTGAGCTCGGGGCATCAGAAGATCAGCTTGAGTTTCCGGTCGTGTACGCTTCAGCGATTAACGGAACGGCAAGTTTAGATGCAGACAAACAAGATGCTGACATGACGGCGCTATTTGAAACGATTATTGCGCATATTCCGGCTCCAATCGACAATAGCGATGAGCCGCTTCAATTTCAAGTCGCCCTTCTCGACTATAACGATTACGTCGGTCGCATTGGGATCGGCCGTATTTTCCGCGGGCGCATGCAAGTGGGACAACAAGTCGCCCTTATGAAGCTCGACGGCTCTGTGAAAACGTTTCGCGTCACAAAACTATTTGGCTTCCTCGGATTAAAACGCATCGAAATTGAAGAAGCGAAAGCGGGCGATTTAGTCGCTGTTTCCGGCATGGAAGATATTAACGTAGGTGAAACAGTATGTCCGCTTGACGCGCAAGAAGCATTGCCTCCGCTTCGTATTGACGAACCGACGTTACAAATGACGTTTCTTGTGAACAATAGCCCGTTTGCAGGACGAGAAGGAAAACATGTGACCGCAAGAAAAATTGAAGAACGTCTTCGTTTACAGTTAGAAACAGACGTCTCGCTTCGCGTGGAGCCGACCGATTCGCCAGATGCATGGATCGTGTCAGGTCGCGGAGAGCTTCATTTATCGATTTTAATTGAAAATATGCGCCGTGAAGGTTTTGAACTGCAAGTATCAAAGCCAGAAGTCATTATGAAAGAAATCGATGGCGTCATGTGCGAGCCAGTTGAGCGCGTGCAAATTGACATTCCAGAAGAATATACAGGGGCGATTATGGAGTCGCTCGGTGCGCGCAAAGGGGAAATGATCGATATGATCAACAACGGAAACGGGCAAGTGCGCCTTATTTTCCTCGTTCCTGCGCGCGGATTAATCGGCTATCGGACGGAATTTATGTCGCTTACGCGCGGATACGGTATTTTAAACCATTCGTTCGACAGCTATCAACCTGTCATCCAAGGGCAAATTGGCGGCAGACATCAAGGGGTACTCATTTCGATGGAGACAGGAAAAGCGACGGCTTATGGCATTATGCAAGTCGAAGACCGCGGCGTTATTTTCATCGAGCCGGGAACGGAAGTGTATGAAGGAATGATTGTTGGCGAACATAGCCGCGACAACGATTTAGTTGTGAACGTATGCAAAATGAAACATGTGACAAACGTTCGCTCATCGACAAAAGAACAAACGGTGACGATGAAAAAACCGCGTCTCATGACGTTAGAAGAAGCGCTCGAATATTTAAACGACGACGAATATTGTGAAGTGACGCCACAATCGATTCGCTTGCGCAAAAAAATATTAGATAAAAACGAACGCGAAAAAATTGCGAAAAAGAAAAAACTCGCTGAGCAAAAGAAATAGGGGGAAGTCGTCATGGATGTGATCGGTCGCCTGTCATTTTTCGCTTCGCTATACAACGTGCACGAACAGCCGATAACAGGGATGTGGTTGTTGTACGCGACGATCGTCGTGTTATCGATCATTGTGTATCGTCTTGGCTTTGCGCGTAAATTACCGATATTAAAAAACGTCGTCATTTATACGCTACTTGTGCTCGGTTGTACGATTTTAACGTTTTTTGCTGTTTTTTTGCCGGTGGCGGAAGGATTGCTTGTCGCTGCCGTTGTATTAATCATTTATAAATGGCGTCTACGTCGCGAGGGGGAAAATGCGTGAAATTACAAGATGCGGTATACAATTGGCTGACAATTAAAGTGGTTGCGCAGGCGCGCCCAGACGATACGGCAGCACAAGAGACGGAACAATTTTTTTCTGATTTGTTGCGTGAAGATCATGCGGTTGAGCAAATCACATATACAAAAGAAGATGACGTCTATACGGTCGCGTTCACTGTAAACAACGAATCACGCACGTTTCGCTTTCCAGCCGAGCTCGTTGAAACGATGCTCGATCAAATCAATCGCGAACCTGAAAAATATGTCAATTACCAATAAGCGCCCACGCTTCGTGCAGGGCGCTTTTCTTACCATTCTGTTTCATGTTTGCTCGTGCGGAAAAAGCGAAATTTGCCCGTTGCAAGCCGTTCTTTCGTTTTTTGCGCAATGCGCTCATGGCACGTTTCACACATATACGTATGAATCGGGCGATTGCGCAATCGTTTTGCAAGCAACGTTTCATCGTTTAACGTATCTATTTTTCACAAAGAATGCATCGTACTTTCATCGAAAAACCCTCACATGTTTTTTTGAATTTAGTATATCATATCATTTGAAATGGTGTGAAAAAAAGGTATGATAAAAATAAGGAGGGATACATATGCCAAATGCGGTAGAACCAACATTAATTGAGCCGTTGTTCCAAGCGTTGCAAAAAGAACGATATGTCATTGTATGTACGATTGACCACGAAACAGGTGCGCCAAATGCAAGCGCGATTTCATGGGTGTATGCGCCTGCCCCTGACAAAGTATATTTTGCGGTCGATCAACGTTCACGCATCGTTGCGAACGTGAAAGCGAATCCAGCCATTTCAATCGTCCTCATTGCGAACGAATCAACGTATTCCATTAGCGGCAAAGCGCATGTAAAAGTTGAAAAATTAGAAAACGTTCCGCTAAAACTTGCCGCCGTTCAAGTCGATATTGAAGAAGTGCGCGATGTCATGTTTTACGGAGCGAAAATGTCCGTCGAACCGAAATATGACAAAACGTACGATGCACAAGCTGCAGCGAAACTTGATCAACAAGTGATGAGCGCATTAAAACAAGCATAAGCCGAGCAATACGCTCGGCTTATTTCATATGGTCGTTTGATTGTTTTTGTTGTTCGTTTTCGAGTTGCTGTTGTTCACCATCGTTTAGCTGCTTGTCGTTTTGTCGTGTCGAGCGCGGATTTTTCGTTTGAAGAAAGTCGCTCGGAATTTCAGGCATGACTCGTCCGACGATGGCGGCGAGTTCATCCATAAATCCTTGAATTGGCTTTCCTTTCGCCACTTGTTGTTGAATGGCTTTTAACCTCGTATTCAAATCCGCATCAGCGATGACGATCGCATTCGCCCCGTACGGATCTTTTTGTAAGCTCTCGACGACAGAATATTTCACCGTCCCCACCCGCGACGGATCGAGTTTGGCGTTGACGTCGATGCCGACTAACGCATATTTCCCAACAACTAATACGGTTGCGTCGTTGACATTCGGCACGCTGCTCGCAAGATGGGCGAGATGACGGGCAATTTGTTGTCCGGATTTATTGACGATTTTTTCATTTGTCGTATTTTTCACATGAATGAGCGAATCGCGATCGTTCGGCTGAGCTTGTTGTCCGCAGGCGCTTATAAAAAGCAACATGAAGATGATGATATATTTCAATCGTTCCACCCCTTTTCGTCTTTAACTTTATTTTGCAAAACTTCTTCTATCTTTATGCGCCCGTTCATATATATAAACAACAATCCCGTCCAACGACGGTCGTCAAGGGGGAAAAAGCGTGAGCAAAAAAATATACGTATTAGATACAAACGTATTGTTACAAGATCCGTATTCCATTTTTTCCTTTCAAGATAATGAAGTCGTCATCCCGGCTGTCGTGTTAGAAGAAGTGGACTCAAAAAAGCGATATATGGACGAAGTAGGGAGAAACGCCCGGCAAGTGTCGAAAATTATTGATAACTTAAGGAAAAATGGAAAATTGCATGAAAAAATCCCGCTTGATAACGGTGGGGTGTTGCGCATTGAATTAAACCATCGCTCCTTTCAGCAACTCCAAGAAATTTTTGTAGAAAAAACGAATGATAATCGCATTTTAGCTGTGGCGAAAAATTTATCGTTGGAAGAACAAACGAAAGAAAATGGACGTCCGGTCATTTTAGTGAGCAAAGATGCGCTCGTGCGCGTCAAAGCGGATGCGATTGGGCTTGAGGCGGAAGATTTTTTAAGCGACCGCGTCGTGGAAATTGACCATATTTACACCGGCTTTTTAGATTTGTACATAAGTCCAGAACATTTGGCGCGCTTTTATGAAAAAGGTGAGCTTGTGCTGGCGGAAATTACAAATCACCCGTTTTATCCGAATCAGTTTATTATTATGAAAGATGCGCTTGGCGGTTCGTCATCGGCGCTTGGGATGGTTGATCATACCGGGAAAAAAGTGCGCAAACTCGTCTTTCATTACGATCACATTTGGGGCATTCGTCCGCGCAACGTGCAACAAACGATGGCATGTGAACTGTTGCTTCGCACCGACATTCCGCTCGTGACGCTCATCGGAAAAGCAGGTACAGGAAAGACGTTGCTGGCGTTAGCGGCAGGATTGATGCAGACGGAAGATTTACGGCTATATAAAAAGCTGCTCGTCGCCCGCCCGATTGTACCGGTTGGAAAAGATATCGGCTATTTGCCGGGGGAAAAACAAGAAAAATTGCGCCCGTGGATGCAACCGATTTTTGATAACTTACACTTTTTATTTGATACGAAAAAGCCGAGTGAGCTTGATGCGATTTTATCGGGCATGGGGTCGATTGAAGTCGAGGCGCTTACGTATATACGTGGCAGAAGCATTCCAGAGCAGTTTATTATTATTGACGAGGCACAAAATTTAACGAAACATGAAGTGAAAACAATTTTAACGCGCGTCGGGGAACGAAGTAAAATTGTATTAATGGGTGATCCTGCCCAAATCGATCATCCGTATTTAGATGAATATAATAACGGACTCACATACGTCGTCGAAAAATTTAAAGACCAAAAAGTCGCCGGGCACGTGCGGTTAATTAAAGGGGAGCGCTCGTCGCTGGCGCAGCTTGCCGCCGATCTTTTATAAGAAAAGAGGCGAAGCGCCTCTTTTCACTCGACGATAAACGCCCGTACGTGCGTAATTGGGTTGTCGCGATTAGAGCCGTCGCCGAAATAAATATGGACAGGTCCATCTTCTTTGAGTGGTTTTCCTTCTTTTGCAAAACATAATAACAGCTCATATGCTTCAGTAAGTGGGATCGTCGTATCACCGTTTTCTGTGACGATCGTGACACGTGTTGCCTCGTCGTTCGGTTCCGCGTTGCGCAAAAACGGGGCAAACGGCATGCCGAACGTGCCTGTTAATATTTTTTCTTTTTCAAATTGCTTTTCTGTTTGCAACGTCGGAGGGGACACAGCTCCTTCTTGAATTTCACGATCCCAATATGCTGAAATTTTTTGAATGTCGTCGCTGTCTTCTCGTTGTTCTATTTTCGGATGGCGTGTAAAATAAGTATGTACATCTACTTTGCGATCGTCAAAAATCCACACGCTCGGGTCGAGTGTAATCGTAAACTTCACGTTCCCTTTGATGATCATGATCATTTTTATTCCCCCTATCTCGTTTCCATTATATGATGGAAGCGCTTATTTGTAAAACGAATCGTCCGAGGTGTGATGCTTGCATTTTTTTCGTGTTCGCGATAAGATGAAAAAACAGGAACGTACGGAACGGAGGGGTCAACGTGACGCCTGAAGTGGCGATAAACTTTCGAGAAAGAGCTTATTCGTTATTGCAAGCCGATGCGGAGAAAATTGTGAAGCTTATTCAAGTGCAAATGGATCATTTAACGATGCCGCAATGTCCGCTATATGAAGAAGTGCTAGATACGCAAATGTTCGGGCTATCCCGTGAAATTGACTTTGCGGTCCGATTAGGGCTTGTCGATGAAAAAGACGGGAAGGCGATTTTAGACCGACTTGAGCGGGAGCTTTCGGCACTGCACGAAGCGTGCACGAAAAAGAAGAAAAAATGACAAAAACTCAAACGAATTTCGTTTGGGTTTTTTCTGTTTTGTAGTACAATGCAAGTAAGAAAGAGAAAAGGAAGATGGGGCAGATGCGCTTAAAAACGTTTTTGAAATATCATGATTATCCATTAATCATCTCGGTGTTGTTATTATCGTTGTTCGGGCTCGTCATGGTATATAGCGCGAGCATGATTACTGCAGTCACCCGCTTTCATACAACGAGCGATTATTTTTTCAAAAAACAAACATGGGCGTGGGTGATCGGTGTCGTCGTTTTTTTATTGACTGCATTTGTTCCATACAAACATTATGCGCGCAAAAAGTTTTTGCAATTCATTTTTTTCGTTATGCCTTTGCCGCTCATTTACGTTCTTTTGTTTGGACATACAGTGAACAATGCGACAAGTTGGATTAAACTCGGTCCGGTGAACGTTCAGCCCGCAGAGTTTGCAAAAATCGGCTTAATTGTGTATTTAAGCGGGGTGCTTGCAAACAAACAAAAAAAGCTACAAACATCGCCGCAAGAGGTGCTTTTTCCGATTTATTATATGCTGTTTATTTGCTTGCTTATTTTCTTGCAGCCGGACGTTGGAACGATGGTGATTATCGGAGTCATTTGCATGGCGATCATCTTTTCTTCTGCGGCAAGCAAACGGCTGTTAATGAAACAGTTTTTATTGTTCAGTTTGATCGTTGGACTCGTTGCGCTCATTTCTGGTCCGTTTATATACGATAAAGTATTTACAAAAGAGCGATTATCGCGCATCGACGGTTTTCTACATCCGTTTAAGTATGCGGATGATGACGGATACCAACTGACCAACTCGTACATTGCGATCGGAAATGGAGGATTAAAAGGGCTTGGACTTGGACAAAGCATTCAAAAGTACGGCTATTTACCAGAGGCACACACCGACTTCATTATGGCGGTCATTGCGGAAGAGCTTGGGTTATTTGGTGTTTCGTTCGTCCTTCTTTTATTGTCGTTTATCGTGTTGCGTGGTTTTGTTATTGCTAAAAAATGCCAAGACGCATTTGGCAGTTTATTAGCGATCGGCATTTCAACGATGATTGGCTTTCAAGCGTTCGTTAACCTCGGCGGCTTAACGGGCATTATTCCTATTACAGGGGTCACCTTACCTTTTGTTAGTTACGGCGGTTCATCTCTCGTTTTGTTAATGATGTGTGTCGGGATGCTAGCGAACGTTTCTGCAGTGGCAAACTATGAAAAATATAAAACAGAAAAACAAAACAATATTCAAAAAAATCACGTTTCTTTTTCGTAAGCTATTTACAAATACAGAAAATTCGTTATAGTTTTTATATAAAGAACAGGGGGAGGATTACATATGAGGCGTATTGAAAAAGTACTTGTCGCTAACCGCGGTGAAATTGCGATTCGCGTCTTTCGTGCATGCAACGAGCTCGGCATTCGCACCGTTGCGATTTATTCGCGCGAAGATGCTGGATCGTACCATCGTTATAAAGCGGATGAGGCGTATTTAGTTGGAGAAGGAAAAAAGCCGATTGAAGCGTATTTAGATATCGAAGGCATTATCGAAATTGCAAAAATGCACGATGTTGACGCGATTCATCCGGGATACGGATTTTTATCGGAAAACATCGAATTTGCGAAACGATGCGAAGAAGAAGGGATCATTTTTATTGGCCCACGACAAGAACATTTAGACATGTTTGGCGATAAAGTAAAAGCGCGCCACCAAGCGAAACAAGCGGGCATTCCCGTCATTCCGGGAAGCGATGGCCCTGTGCAAAGCTTGGAGGATGTCGTGCGCTTCGGTGAGACATACGGTTATCCGATGATCATTAAGGCGGCGTTAGGTGGCGGCGGTCGCGGCATGCGCATCGTTCGCTCGCAAGCGGAAGTAAAAGAAGCGTATGAGCGTGCTAAATCGGAAGCGAAAGCCGCGTTTGGTAGTGACGACGTGTATGTCGAAAAATTAATTGAAAACCCAAAACATATCGAAGTGCAAATTTTAGGCGATGCATACGGCAACATCGTTCATTTATATGATCGCGACTGTTCGGTTCAGCGTCGCCATCAAAAAGTTGTGGAAGTTGCGCCGAGCGTGTCGCTCTCTAAGGAGCTTCGCGAAGACATTTGTGAAGCGGCAGTCAAACTCATGAAAAACGTGCAATATGTGAACGCAGGAACGGTCGAATTTCTCGTTTCTGGCGATGAATTTTACTTTATTGAAGTTAACCCGCGCATTCAAGTTGAGCATACGATTACCGAAATGATTACCGGGATCGATATCGTTCAATCGCAAATTTTAATTGCGGAAGGGCATGCGTTACATAGCGAAAAGGTCGGCATTCCGAAGCAAGAAGACATTCATGTTCACGGATATGCCATTCAGTCGCGCGTCACGACGGAAGATCCGCTAAATAACTTTATGCCAGACACAGGGAAAATTATGGCGTATCGTTCAGGTGGCGGGTTCGGTGTTCGATTAGATGCCGGAAATAGCTTTCAAGGAGCTGTCATTACCCCGTATTACGATTCGTTATTAGTGAAAGTGACGACATGGGCGTTAACGTTTGAACAAGCGGCGGCGAAAATGTTGCGCAACTTGCGCGAGTTTCGTATTCGCGGCATTAAAA
The DNA here is from genome assembly GCA_002243705.1 of Anoxybacillus flavithermus. Taxonomy (GTDB): domain Bacteria; phylum Bacillota; class Bacilli; order Bacillales; family Anoxybacillaceae; genus Anoxybacillus; species Anoxybacillus flavithermus. The sequence continues at coordinate 2,410,997 of CP020815.1, read as the reverse complement.
CGAACATCCCGTTTTTAGAAAACGTCGTCCAACATCCAAAATTTTTAACAGGGGAATATGATACATCGTTTATTGATACGACGCCAGAGCTGTTTATTTTCCCAAAACGGAAAGACCGTGGTACGAAATTGTTATCGTATATCGGAACGGTGACCGTCAACGGATTTCCGGGCATCGGAAAAAAGAAAAAGCCGGTATTTGATCCTCCGCGCATCCCGAAAGTGAATCATATCGAGCCGATACGAAAAGGAACGAAGCAAATTTTAGACGAACAGGGAGCGGACGGACTTGTTCAATGGATTAAACAACAAAACCGTGTATTGCTTACGGATACGACGTTTCGTGACGCTCACCAATCGCTTTTAGCGACGCGCGTGCGCACAAACGACTTGTTGCGCATCGCTGAGCCGACGGCGCGTTTATGGCCACAATTGTTTTCAATGGAAATGTGGGGCGGAGCGACGTTTGATGTCGCATATCGCTTTTTAAAAGAAGACCCGTGGGAGCGCCTCATCCAATTGCGTGAAAAAATTCCGAACGTTCTGTTTCAAATGTTGCTTCGCGCTTCCAATGCCGTTGGGTATAAAAACTATCCAGATAACGTCATTCGCGAGTTCGTTGCGCAATCAGCCGAAGCAGGCATTGACGTATTCCGCATTTTCGACAGTTTAAACTGGGTGAAAGGGATGACCGTCGCCATTGATGCAGTACGTCAATCTGGAAAAGTAGCGGAAGCAGCCATTTGCTATACAGGCGATATTTTCGATCGTGCGCGCACGAAATATAATCTCGACTACTATAAAAACTTAGCAAAAGAGCTTGAACAAGCAGGTGCGCACATTTTAGCGATTAAAGACATGGCAGGGCTGTTAAAGCCGCAAGCAGCGTATACGTTCATTTCCGCTTTAAAAGAAGTCGTCGATATTCCGATTCATTTGCATACGCACGACACGAGCGGAAACGGCATTTACACATACGCCAAAGCGATCGAAGCGGGAGTAGATATTGTAGACGTCGCGGTTAGTTCGATGGCTGGTTTAACGTCCCAACCGAGCGCCAACACGCTTTACTATGCGCTTGAAGGTACCGAACGTGCCCCGGAAGTCGATATTGCGTCGCTTGAAAAGCTGTCGCGCTATTGGGAAGATGTGCGCCAATATTATGCTGACTTTGAAAGCGGCATGAACGCACCGCATACGGAAGTATATATGCACGAAATGCCGGGCGGACAATATAGCAACCTTCAACAACAAGCGAAAGCCGTCGGTTTAGGAGATCGTTGGGACGAAGTAAAAGAAATGTATCGCCGCGTCAACGATTTATTTGGCGATATTGTCAAAGTGACACCGTCATCGAAAGTTGTCGGTGATATGGCGCTATATATGGTACAAAACAATTTAACCGAACAAGACATTTACGAACGCGGGGACACGCTTGACTTCCCAGATTCAGTTGTCGAATTATTTGAAGGCTATCTCGGTCAGCCGCATGGCGGATTTCCAGAAACGTTGCAGCGCATTATTTTAAAAGGGCGTGAACCGATTACTGTTCGTCCTGGCGAGCTGTTAGAGCCGGTCGACTTTGAGAAGTTGCGCGAAGAGTTATATCATATCGTCCAGCGTGAAGTGACCGACTATGATGTGTTAGCTTATGCGCTATATCCGAAAGTGTTTGTCGAATATGCCCACACCATCGAACAGTTTGGTGACGTATGTGTGCTCGATACACCAACATTTTTATACGGGATGCGTCTCGGTGAAGAAATTGAAATCGAAATTGAAAAAGGAAAAACGTTAATCGTCAAGCTCGTTGCGATCGGTCAGCCGCAAGCGGACGGAACGAGAGTCGTTTACTTCGAACTAAACGGTCAGCCACGCGAAATGGTCGTGAAAGATGAAAGCATTAAAACAGCCGTTGTGGCGCGTGTCAAAGCAGATCGCAACAATCCGAACCACATTGCTGCAACGATGCCAGGGACAGTTGTCAAAGTGCTTGTTGAGAAAGGGGAAAAAGTGAAAAAAGGTGATCATTTAATGATTACCGAAGCGATGAAAATGGAAACGACCGTTCAAGCCCCGTTTTCTGGTGTTGTGAAAGACATTTACGTCAAAGGCGGCGACGCTATCCAAACGGGCGATTTATTGCTTGAATTAGCGGAAAAATAAAAGAACGAGGGATTTCCTCGTTCTTTTATTTTAATACGGCAGATGGAACGGCTTGATGCCCGACCTCTTTTTCTTTTTTGCTACGTGTCGCCAACAACACGAAGTAACTTAATACACCGAATAAACATGAAATAAAAAACGCATGAGCTAAAGCGACGTATAAGTTTAACCCCGTAAAGACGACGAGCGCCCCCGTTGTGACTTGGCAGCTGACGAGAATGAGCGCAATGAACCAGCCCCAATACATAATTGGCTGATGTTTATATCGTTTCATTGCATATATCGTTGCCCATAAAATCCAAAGAAACAATAATCCCGCTGCAAAACGGTGTCCCATTTGCACCCATTCATGTAGTTGGGTTGGGAACAAGCGCGTTTGTGCGCAAAACGGCCAGCTCGGACACGCTAAACTCGCTTGTTTATGGCGCACGAGCGCGCCTGTATACACGACGATATAGCAATACGCAACAATGCCGTAAATATGAAATTTCATCGTACGATCAAGCACGACGGACGCGGCATCAAATTTTTTATCGACTTCAAAAATAAACAACGTCAATAAAAAGACGGCCGCAAATGAAATGAGCGAAATGCCAAAATGAAGCGCTAGCACAACGTCCGATTGGCCCCATACGACCGCCGCAGCGCCGATCAACCCTTGTAAGACGAGAAAAACAAACGACACGATCGCCAAAAACTTCGTTTCACGAATATGCCCAATCGCTCTCCATGACCAAATCGATAAAATAAGTACCATCAACCCAACGACACCAGAGACAACACGGTGGCTTAATTCAATAAGCAACTCTACCGTAATGTTGGATGGGATGAGCTGTCCGTGGCAGAGCGGCCACGAACGACCGCATCCCATGCCTGAGCCTGTTTTTGTGACGAGCGCTCCACCAATTAAAACGAAAAGCATGCCGATTGTTGTCGCTACCGCAAACCATTTTAAAAGCCGTTGCAATGTATTCACTTCCTTAGCACGAAATTTAATCTAGCAAATGTCTAGTAAAAACTGTATAATAAATGTGAAATACGTGTGAAAAAATTCTACTCTCATATTAGCGGAAAATGTCGAAAAGCGCAAAGTTTTATTATTTTACAATATAGCAATCGTTGCAAATATGGTTGAATATTTGTGCGGAGTTTGCTAGAAATATAAATGCGGTGTTTTTTCAATGTTTTCACCGTAACAATATCATTTTGACACAAATTCGACACAATTAAGACAAAAAAAGTTCACAATTTGACGAAGAAATGTGTTTTAATATACAGAGACGACATATCGTTATCGTGTATAGATTGCAAACGCCTTCAAAGGCATAAGAGAGGAGTGGCGGCACATGGCGGATGTAGTCGAAGATGTCAAACCGACAAAGCTACAGTCAGGCGTGTTCAAAGATGTATTAGCTGTTGTAAAAATTGGTATCGTGAACTCGAATTTAATTACGACATTTACGGGACTTTGGTTAGCCCTTCATTTTACTGGAAAAGGATTTTTAAGCAATTTGCATATTGTGTTTTTCGCGCTTGTGGGATCCGCGCTCGTCATCGCCGGTTCATGCGCGTTAAATAACTTTATTGATCGCGATATCGATCATTTAATGGAGCGGACAAAAGGTCGTCCGACGGTGAGTGGAAGTGTAGATCCGAAGCGCGTGCTTTGGTTCGGTGTGCTTCTCGTCGTTATCGGCACGTTAAGCTTGCTCATGACAACCGTCACCGCTGCAGTGATCGGACTCGTCGGCATGGTGACGTACGTCTTTTTATATACGATGTGGTCTAAAAGAAGCAATACGTTCAATACGGTCATCGGAAGCATTTCAGGTGCTGTTCCGCCTGTGATCGGTTGGACGGCGGTCGATGATGGATTTCATATCGTTCCCGTCATTTTATTTTTGCTTATGTTTTTATGGCAACCGCCACACTTTTTGGCGCTAGCGATGAAGCGATGTGAAGAATATCGCGCAGCGGGCATTCCGATGCTGCCTGTCGTTCACGGATTTGCGATGACGAAACGGCAAATCGTCATTTGGGTTGTGGCGCTTTTACCACTTCCATTTTACTTATTTTCATTAGGCGTTCCGTTTTTAGTGATTGCCACGTTGTTGAACGTCGGTTGGCTAGCGCTCGGGTTAGCTGGCTTTAAAATGAAAGACGATATGAAATGGGCGAAATGGATGTTCATTTATTCGCTCAACTATTTGACAATTTTGTTTGTAACAATGGTTATTGTTACAATTGATTGATGAGCGTCTGTTCGGCGCCTCACATGAAACAAACGTGTTTACAATTCTTTCTTTTTGTAAAGAAAGAATGTATATATTTCACTTTATTTCATAATCGAAAGAGGGGTTTGATTAGGCTATGAAGAAGTGGCTACGAAATTGGCGCTTGGTTTCTCTTGTATCCGCCATGGCGCTTTTGCTAGCTGGTTGCGGTAAGCCGTTTTTATCGACGCTTCAGCCAGCAGGGGAAGTAGCTGACATGCAGTATAAGCTTATGCTGCTCAGCACGACCATCATGGTCATCGTCATTGCGGTTGTAACAATTATCTTCCTTTACGTTGTGACTCGCTTCCGCCGTCGTAAAGGGGAAGAAAACAAAATTCCAAAACAAGTAGAAGGAAGCCATACACTTGAAATTATTTGGACAGTTATACCGATTATTTTGCTAATCATTTTAGCTGTTCCGACGGTTTTATACACGTTTAAACTTGCGGATGTAAAACCGATGAACAAAAAAGAGCGTGACGTCGTTGTCGTCAACGTTCGCGCGAACTTGTACTGGTGGGAGTTTGAGTACCCAGATTACGGCATTATTACAAGCCAAGATTTAGTCGTTCCAACAGGCGAACGCGTGTATTTCAATTTAAAAGCATCTGACGTCAAACACTCGTTCTGGATTCCAGCTGTCGGAGGAAAAATGGATACAAATACAGATAACACAAACCAATTTTTCCTCACATTTGATGACAAACGTGCCGAAGAGGCAGGTCGTCTATTTTACGGAAAATGTGCGGAGCTTTGCGGCCCGTCGCATGCGTTGATGGACTTTAAAGTGAAGGCGCTTCCTCGTGCGGAGTTTGATCAATGGGTAGAAAAAATGAAAAATGCGAAACCTGTTGCATCGACAGACCCAGTTGTGAAGCAAGGGGAAGAAATTTTCAACAAAAGCTGTATTGGCTGTCACGCGGTCACGCCGGTCGATGGTCGCCCTGAGCAAGCGCGCCTTGCGCCAAACTTAGGAAACTTTGCGGATCGTCAACGCATTGCAGGCGTATTGGAACATAACGAAGAAAACTTAAAAGCTTGGTTAAAAGATCCAGAGAAAATAAAACCAGGCAACAAAATGACAGGCACATATCCTCAATTGTCTGATCAAGAAATTGACGCATTAACAAAATACTTAATGACATTATCTGTTGAGTAAGGGGATTATCGATAAAGGGAGGTTAAACTGTGAGTACGTTAGCTCGGAAAAAAGGTGTCGGCGCAGTCATTTGGGACTACTTAACGACAGTAGACCATAAGAAGATTGCGATTTTGTACTTGATCGCCGGCGGAATTTTCTTCTTGCTTGGTGGTTTAGAAGCGATGATTATTCGCATTCAGCTCGCCGTGCCAAACAACGACTTCATTAGTGCAGGCTTCTACAATGAAGTGTTAACGATGCACGGAACGACGATGATTTTCCTTGCGGCGATGCCGCTCGTGTTTGCGATGATGAACGCTGTTGTACCGATTCAAATCGGTGCGCGTGACGTTGCGTTCCCATTTTTAAACGCGCTTGGATTTTGGTTATTTTTCTTCGGTGGTGTGTTTTTAAACTTATCGTGGTTTTTAGGTGGAGCACCTGATGCTGGTTGGACATCGTATGCATCATTATCGCTTGCATCACCAACACACGGGATCGACTTTTACGTATTAGGTTTACAAATTTCCGGTTTCGGAACGTTAATCGGTGGAATTAACTTCCTTGTGACAATCATCAACATGCGCGCACCAGGAATGACATACATGCGCATGCCGATGTTTACATGGGCGACGTTTGTCACATCTGCGCTTATTTTATTCGCGTTCCCACCATTAACAGTCGGTTTAATTTTCATGATGATGGACCGTCTGTTCGGTGGAAACTTCTTTGATCCAGCGCTTGGTGGAAATACGATCATTTGGGAGCACTTGTTCTGGATTTTCGGTCACCCAGAAGTATACATTCTCGTATTGCCAGCGTTCGGTATTTTCTCAGAAATTTTCGCGACGTTTTCACGTAAACGTTTATTCGGTTACTCTTCGATGGTATTTGCGACAGTATTAATCGGATTTTTAGGCTTCATGGTGTGGGCGCACCATATGTTTACAGTTGGTATGGGTCCAATTGCAAACGCCATCTTTGCGGTTGCGACAATGGCAATTGCCGTTCCAACGGGAATTAAAATTTTCAACTGGTTGTTTACGATGTGGGGCGGAAGCATTCGCTTTACAACGCCAATGATGTATGCCGTCGCGTTCATTCCATCGTTCGTGATCGGTGGGGTGACAGGGGTTATGAACGCAACAGCTGCGGCAGACTATCAATATCACGATAGCTATTTCGTCGTTGCCCACTTCCACTACGTAATCGTCGGTGGGGTTGTGTTTGCGTTGCTTGCAGGGGCTCACTACTGGTGGCCAAAAATGTTCGGTAAAATGTTAGATGAAAAATTAGGAAAAGTGACATTCTGGTTGTTCTTTACTGGTTTCCATTTAACATTCTTCATTCAACATTTCCTTGGCTTAATGGGAATGCCTCGTCGCGTATTCACATTCTTACCGGGTCAAGGATTTGAAACAGGAAACATGATTAGTACAATCGGTGCATTTTTCATGGCAGCAGGTACAATCGTGTTATTAGCAAACGTTGTCATCACAACAGTAAAAGGAAAGCGCGTTGGCAACGACCCATGGGAAGATGGACGTACGTTAGAGTGGGCAGTATCTTCGCCAGCACCAGAGTACAACTTTGCGCAAACACCACTCGTACGCGGGCTAGATGCATATTGGATTGAAAAAATGGAAGGCAAAAAAGGTTTAACACCAGCAGAGCCGCTCGGTGATATTCATATGCCAAATCCATCATTTTTACCGTTTGTCATTTCGTTCGGTTTATTTGTAGCAGCGTTCGGTTTCTTGTTCCATAACGATCACGCATGGGGAACACCAGTTGGCGTAGTAGGCTTGCTCATTACGCTCGGTGCGATGTTCTTCCGTTCGATTATCGACGATCACGGCTTCCATATTCATAAAGAAGAAGTAATGGAAGCAGAGAAGAAGGGAGCTGGGGCATAATGCACGTGGAAGAAAAATTAACGCCGGAGACGTTCCCGGCAGAGCCTGAAAAAGCCACCCTTGAAGGGAAAAATAAGTTTTTAGGTTTCTGGTTTTTCCTCGGCGGAGAGACGGTATTGTTCGCCTCTCTCTTCGCCACATTTTTAGCATTGCGAGACTCTGTAGCGAACGGCCCAACTGCAGAAGAATTATTTAAAATGCCGATCGTCTTTTTAGCGACGATGCTGTTACTAACAAGCAGTTTAACGAGCGTATATGCGATGCATCATATGCGCAACTTCGACTTCAAAAAAATGCAACTTTGGCTCGGCATTACCGTATTGCTCGGTGCAGGCTTTTTAGCGCTTGAAATTTACGAGTTTACAGAGTATGTACATGAAGGATTTAAATTTTCAACAAGTGCGTTTTCTTCATCGTTTTATACGTTAGTTGGTACGCACGGAGGCCACGTAGCGTTCGGTTTACTTTGGATTATTACGTTAATGGTTCGCAACGCAAAGCGTGGGTTAAACTTATATAACGCACCGAAGTTTTACGTTGCTAGCTTATATTGGCACTTTATCGACGTCGTTTGGGTGTTCATTTTCACGGTCGTATACTTAATGGGAATGGTGGGGTGATTGTATGGCAAATCATACACATGTACAAAACCCAAAAGTAGATGTACAATATCGCCGCAAAAAGAATGCGGAAGAAATGAAACATCAAATCATTTCGTTTACGTTAATGATCTTTTTAACGCTCATCGCCTTTTTTGCGGTTGGATATGAAGGATTTTCCGCTTGGTTTTCTGTACCGTTCATTTTATTGTTAGCGGTCGTGCAAGTTATTTTCCAACTGTATTACTTTATGCATATGAGCCATAAAGGACACGAACTGCCAGCACTGTTTATCTACGGCGGGGTAGCCGTGGCGTTCGTTACGATTTGGGCGTTTTTAACAGTCGTCTGGATTTAAGAAGCTAGCATTGGCTAGCTTCTTTTCTTTTCACGTTTGTTACGTTTGTAGTATAATAAAGTCGGAAAAAAAGCGAGGTGAACATCATGCCGTTAAGTATATTTGGTTTTGAAGCCATGTGGAGTCCGTACTTTTTTATCGTTTTAGTCGCTGTGACGATCGCTTATTTTTGGCTCGTTAACCGTTCAAAAGAGCAAACGACAACAAAGCAAAAAACGTTGTTTGTTACCGCGATCGTGTTACTTTACATTTGTAAAGGCTCCCCGATCGATTTGTTAGGTCATTTAATGTTTAGTGCGCATATGACGCAAATGGCTGTCCTTTATTTAATGGTGCCACCGCTACTTATTAAAGGCATTCCGTCGTGGATGTTTGAAGCGTTATTTCGCATGCGCATCGTTCGTTCAACGTTTACGTTTTTCACAAAACCGTTAATTGCGTTATTTTTGTTTAATGGCATTTTTTCGCTATATCACGTGCCGCTTATTTTCGATGTTGTGAAAACAAATATGTGGTTACATGCGCTGATGACAACAGCTATTTTCATCGCTGCTGTCATGATGTGGTGGCCGCTTGTTAATGATGTACGTGGTTTTCAAACGCTGTCTGGCGTAAAAAAAATCGGCTACATTTTTGCGGATGGGGTGCTGCTTACTCCAGCGTGTGCGCTCATTATTTTCGCAGATACACCGCTCTATGCGACGTATTACGACCCAGCGGCTTGGATGAACGCGTTAGCGCTTTGTGTGCCACAAAGCACGTTATCGTCACTTGAATTGAGTGGGCCGGAAATGTTTAGCTCGATGTCTTTGCTGCACGATCAACAGCTCGGTGGCGTTTTAATGAAAATCATTCAAGAAATTGTATATGGAGTGATGTTATTTTTCATCTTCATTGAATGGTATCGAAAAGAACGTGATGAAGAACACGTGGCTGTTCAGACGACAAAATGATCAAATAGGAGAGGGAATACGATGGGTTCGTTACCGATTTTACCTACAATTAGTACAAGCTTTATTGTCATTAGTGCCATCCTTGTAGCAGTCGGTTGGTATTTTATTCGCCAAAAACAAATAGAAAAGCACGAAAAAACGATGTGGCTGGCGGCCGCTTTTGCGCTCGGCTTTTTCATCATTTACTTGTCACGCACCATTTTTATTGGCAATACGAGCTTCGGTGGTCCAGACGATATAAAAATTTATTATACGATCTTTTTGTTTTTCCACATTTTTTTAGCCACGACAGGCGCTGTTTTTGGCATTGTCACGTTGCTTTCTGCGGTGAAAAAAAATTGGGTACGCCATAAAAAAATCGGTCCGGTGACAAGCATCGTTTGGTTTTTCACCGCGACGACAGGCGTTGCTGTTTATTTGTTGTTATACGTGTTTTACCGTGGCGGTGAAACGACATCGGTCATTAAAGCGATTTTAGGGTTTTAAAAAGAGGGTGACAGTTCACCCTCTTTTACAATTTAAAGTTCAATTTAATAATGCCTGCTTCTTTCGCTGATTTCAAGGCGATAAGTAAAAGTGGGAATAAAATAAGCCCGAGTGCTCCCATCATTTTCACACCTAAATACATGGAAATAAGCGTTGCGAGTGGCGATAAACCGATATGTGCGCCCATCACTTTCGGTTCAATGGTTCGACGTAAAATAAGCAAAATGACGCCGAGAATCGATAGTTTAGTTGCTAGTACTGTATCGCCTGTAACAAAGTGGAAAATGGCCCAAGGTGCCATAACAATGATCGAACCGATAATCGGAATAAAGTCGATCACCCAAATAATGAACGCTGTAAACAATGCCACTTTCGGTGTAATCAACAACAGTCCGACTAACGAAACGGCAAAAATAATTAAACTCACGAGAAATTGCGCTTTCCAAAAACCGAATACGACATACGATAACCGCGACAACATAAAATGCACTTTTTCTTTCGTTTCTTCAGTTAAATGCGAAAAAATCGCTTCGCGTATTTTCGGTAAGTCATGCATAAATAAAAATAAAGTAATTAAATACACGAGAAAGTTAATTAAAAACGTTGGAACATTCGCCACGAGCGCACTCACTTTATGAAAGCTGAGCGAAGCCGTTAGTTGCGTCTTTAACTTTGTTAAAAATAAATCGACTTGATGGCTCAGTTCCGCTACAACGAACGGCGGCAATTTTTCCGTCTGCTTGTACCAGCGCGCAACAAGTTCATTCCAGCCGGCGATCATTTCATTTAAGTACATAGGCGAATGCCTAAAAAAATGAAACGCCTCTGTGACAATTTTTGTAATAATAAAATAGCCGCTCAAAAACATAAACAATGTAAACAAGCTAAATACAAGAAGCGTGGCGGACTGCCGTTTAAACCCGATCCGCTGTTGTGCTACTTTGACGGCAGGTTCTAAAAAAATAGCGGTAATAAACGCAAATAAAATCGGAACAGCAATCGGAGCGACCCAGTACGTCAATAAGACGATCGCAAGTAAAATAAGGATCATGTATACGGACCGCTTTGGAATTTTCTCAAACAACGAAACGACACCTGCTTTCATTTCATAAATCGTATGGAGGATGTATATGCATAAACCCATTATAACGATTGTTGCGATGAGTGTACAACCGTTTGATGATGTCATATTAGAAGAAGTGAACGTGTATGAACGACAAAACCGATTGACGATCTCCATGACCGTTTCTCTCAAGATGCATGACGACATGCTCACTTTATGTGAACGTATTCAAAAACAAGTCATTGACGATATATATGAGATGACCGGAAAAGAGGTTGTTGCTGTTCATCTGTACGTCCGTCATCTCGTTGACGGAAAAAACGCATGAGCGCGCTCATGCGTTTATGTTTGCAAGACCCTCTTTCACTTTTGCTAAAAGAGCTTCACATTGGTTTACTAGTGACGAAGGGAAGTTCTCTCCCTCACCATATTCGACACCATGTGGATAATAATGTTTGCCAAGCAACGGCTTCATCAGTTTAATGACTGCATGGCGACCCCCAACGTCCCCTTCAATGGCATAGCCTGGTACACGCAAATAAAAGACGTCATTTTTAATTTCAAATTTGCGGTCATATGTGACACGTTCGTAATCCCATTGACCGGCACGTACGAAGCCGAGGCTTTCCATTAATTCATCTAAACGTGTTAATGGCGCTGTTTGATTTTCAATACCTGTATTTTCGAAGCGCATCGTTTAAGTCCCCCTTATGTAAAATAAAACATTCCTCCATTAATAATAGTACGAAAGCGCATAACTTTCAATGACGAGCTTCATAATTGTTCCGATTTTGGTGAAACTAATATGCGAAAGGAGAGATGAACATGCCGAAAGTAAAAGAAATGATGACAACAGAAGTCGAATGTTGTACACCGCTTGATAATATGTACGAAGCAGCGGTAAAAATGCGCGATTATAACGTCGGTGCTATTCCGATTACAGATGGAAATCGCCTCATCGGCATTGTGACGGACCGCGACTTAGTCATACGCGGTATCGCAGAAAAGAAACCGGGTTCAACAGCGGTGACAGAAGTGATGAGTGAACAGCTTGTGACGATTTCACCAGACGCGTCTGTGGAGGAGGCGACTCGGTTGATGGCAAAATACCAAATTCGCCGCTTGCCTGTTGTCGAAGGCGATACGTTAATTGGGATGATGTCGCTTGGCGACTTAGCGATTCATGAAGCAAGCGACGAACAAGCAGGGGAAGCGTTATCTGAAATCTCACAATATCATTAACGAATGAGGGCTATGTTTTTTGCATAGCCTTTATTTTTTAGTGTTGCAATGTGGACAAGCTGTATATAATGGAAGTATCAACAGCTAAGGGAGAATGATGGATGCGTTGGATCATTGCTCTAATCACGATCTTTATTTTTATTTTTTCTTTTTTTCCAGCCAATGAACAAGCCCCGCTAAATGATACATCGATCATGAGTGAACAAACGAGCGAGAAAACTGTTGCAGAAGGGTTAGGGGCGTGGATTGGAAAGACGGAAGAAGAAGTGAAACAAACATTCGGACAGCCTGCTCGCATCGATCCATCCGCCTACGGCTACGTATGGTGGGTATATAACGAACCGAAAACGTATATGCAAATCGGTATTGTTGATGGACGAGTTGTCACGATTTACGCGTGTGGACCGGAAGTCAACGTTGCTCCGTTTCAGTTCGATCGCTCGATTAACGAACTATTACAAACGATGCCGCTTCACGATACAATTCATGTGCAACTGGACGATGGAGTATATCGCTTCCAACTGACAGAAGAAGATTTACTTATTCAACCGCTTCTTTCGTTTGACGACGTTTATGTACAATTGTATATCGATCGTTTTACCGGCAAATTATCAAGCGTTCGCTGGGTCGACGGCGAAACGTTAGTGAAGCTTCGTCCATATGAACTGGAATATCGCGGTCCGTTACCGAGCGTGGAAATGGATGAAACGTTCGAAAAACAAGTCGAGCAAGCAAACGCACAACAAATTTTTGAGATTACAAACGTCATGCGCATTCGTCACGGTGTTCCACCGCTTAAGTGGGATGAGCGCGTGGCGGAAGTGGCGTACGGACATAGTAAAGATATGGCAGAAAATCATTTTTTTGCGCACGAATCGCCAACGAACGGAGATTTACAACAGCGGTTGACGAAAGCAAACGTTCGTTTTGAATTAGCGGGAGAAAACATTGCCTCGGAATATGTCGATGGACCGGCGGTTGTCGAAGCGTGGCTTAACAGCCGTAGTCATCGGCAAACGTTGTTAAATGCCGAGTTGACGCATTTAGGCGTTGGTGTATATAAACGTCATTATACGCAAAACTTTATTCGTCCTTTTTCTGAGCCAAAATAGGCGCACGCATTGGCTGTTCGGTCGTAATATATGATAGGCAAACAAACAAGAAAGGAGCGACCGATATGTCCATCGAACAATTTAAACAGTTTGTGAAAAAACATCCGAAACTGATTGAAGAAGTGCGCCAAGGGAAAAAGACGTGGAAAGAGTTATATAACGATTGGTACGTGTTTGGCGAAGACGATGACATGTGGGGCGAATATCGCTCAAGTGATGTCAAACAAGATCAAGGGGATTTGATGCAAAAGCTAGCCAGTTACGTCAAACACCTTGATGTGAATGAACTTCAAACGTACATTACAAACGTTCAACAAGCGATTGCATCCATCCAAGAAGTCGTCCGCCAAATGCAGCAGACGAAAAAAGATCCGTTTTCGTTTCGAAAAGATTAAGGGGATATGTGATGAGAAAAGACGTATACGAATACATTGTAGCGAAGCCAAAGCTTCATCAATTTTTACGCGAGCAACCGATATGGTATCGCCGGCTAGCAAGACGCCCGATGGATATAAAAAAGATGGAAAAACAAATGCGTCACTACTATAAACAAACGTTGCCGCATAAAGTCGAACAAGTCGTTCAAACGATCGAAATGGCAAACATGATGATGGCGATGATGAAACTGATGAAGGACACTCATAATTAAGCGAGAAACGCAAACACTATCACTATGAAAGGACGGTGAAAGTGTTGCGCTTCTTTTTTTTATGTATTGCGCTTTTGTTTTCTACGTATGTTCATCATGACAGCACCATCGTTTTTGCTGAACAAAAACAAGCGTTATTTGTGAAACATCTCGTCAAAGGAAATAACGTATTTGTCGAATGTATTGTCGATCAGTTTACGTTTACAAAAGGAACGCATCCGAAAAAAGACGGACAAGGACGCATATATATTTACGTAAACGGGAAACGAGTGGGCGAAACGACAACGGCGGCTTTTGTTATTCGTGGGTTGCCTGTTGGAAAACATGCGATTCGGTTGGAACTTGTCCATAACGATGCAAGTAAATATAACATCTCGCATGAATTTACGGTGACGATTTCATAAGTCTGGGGCAACCAGACTTATTTGTTTTGTTGGCGAAATCATGTTATGATACCGTTGTGGAGGTGTTGCTCGTGATTGTAGCAACGATCGAACGATTGCAGTTGTTAGACTTTGCTGAAGAGCTTGGCAAAATGATTGTCCAATCAGACGTGGCGGAGGAATACCGTCGCTGTTTTTATCATATGCAACAAGACGAAAAAGCGCAGCAACTTATTCGCCGATTCGTTCAGCTAAAAGAACGGTACGAAGAGGTACAGCGCTTTGGCAAATATCATCCAAACTATAAAGAAGTCACAAAACAAGTACGTGAGGCGAAACGTGAACTGGATTTATACGGTCCGATTGCCGCGTTTAAACAAGCAGAAAAAAACATGCAGTCGTTGTTAGATGAAATTAGTACGATGATCGGTCGCGCCGTATCTGAAAACATTAAAGTGCCGACGGGAAATCCGTATTTCGATTCTTTATCTTGCGGTGGAGGATGCGGATCTGGCGGCGCGTGTGGCTGTCGGACGAAGTGAAAAAGGGGGATGGGATTTTTATGTTTCCAATGCGTCAAGGCATTATCGTTTGGCTGTATTCGTTAAAACATAGTAAACAGTTGCGGAAATACGGAAACGTTCATTACGTATCGAAACGGTTAAAATACGCCGTTTTATATTGCAATATGGACGAAGCAGAAGAGACGATGCGAAAACTCGCTTTGCTTCCGTTTGTGAAACGCGTCGAACCTTCATACCGCCCGTATGTGAAAGTGGAATTCGAATCAAAAGCAGATAAAGAGAGAGAATATGAATACGGCATATAAAAAAGGATGTCAGCGGTTGACATCCTTTTCGCTTTTCTTATTGTAGTGGCGGAATAAATCGATTCATGCGCATAATGCCGATTAAATGCTGATAGTACAATTGTAAGTCCGCAAAAAAGTTAGACGGTTTGACGTCCAAATGAATAATGTCTTGATTCAGTTCCTTCGCTAAATCGAGGAACAACTCATATCGTTTTGTCACTTTCACAGACGGGTGTGGAATGCCTTCACGGCAAATGTATAGCGGTTGAAAGTCGCCAGGATCTGTCGGATGAAGCACGACGACGAACGACGTGAGCGCCTTGCCGTCTTTCATCGTATGAAAAGCAAACAAACCTGATAAACGATGACGGTTTGATTTCGCAATTTCAATTAACTCATAAATGTCAGAATATCCTTCCCCTAATTCAATAAAACGTTGAATCATCACCATTCCCTCACTTTATGTTGTATTCCCTCATTTACTTTAACACGTTCAACTTTTTTCGACAATTAGTGAAAACGGTGTATGACAATGCATTGAAATTTTGCTATTGTTATAATATAAACTGCTGAATGAGGAGCCTTCGTATGTGGAGAGTAGCTTTTATTTCAATGCTCCTTTTCCTTGGCGTTAGCGCAGGAGCTTTATATTATCAATGGGACGAATATCATACCGAAGCGACGAAACAATCAGTGTTGCAACATGATATTGAAGCGACATTTACTGGAAAAACAATCGAAGTCGTTCATCATATACGCGGTGCGGTTGCTGACACATATGAAGTGACGGTGCCAAAAGAAGTGACAAACATTTCTTGTGCGAAGAAAAAAACGTGCGTCGAACAAAAAAATGGGAAAACGATCGTTGATGCATCGAAAACAAATATACTTTCGCTCACTTATCGCGTGTCGATTGTTCCAAAAGAACCGCTTTTCATTCCACAATGGCTCATTCGTTTTCATACGACACAACCACAACAAACGAACGTATCGCTCACCGATGTCGTTCATCCGAAAGGAATGTGGGCCGCAGACGGAAAGCTCGTTGGTTACGTCCATAAACCGTCTTTTTCCTTTTTTATGTGGGAAAAAAAAGACGGACAAACCGTTCCGCTCTATTTTCAATCGCAACCGTTGCAGCCAACGTTTAACGGTGATTTAGTCGTATATGCGACAAAACCGCTTCACGAAACAGCGTTATCGTTTTGGAAAGAAAGCGATGTGCAAACGTTAATTGTTACTTCATCGCGTCTGCAATATATGACGCCGACGTTCGTTATTATCCCGGATGCATCTTCTTTTTCCGATGTGCAGCGCGCTTACGTTCGCGTGCAGTTACAGCATCGGTTTCCAAATAGCACTGTTCCCGATTGGGTATGGGATTTGCTCGTTTCATATATGACGAAAACTGAGCCGGTGGCAAAAAGAGCGAAACTTGTTTTTCAGCAATTGCAACAAACGTTAACGAAAGAGCAACAACAAACGTTTTGGACGTTAGTCAATAAAAATGACGGTCAGCCGTTGACGTTGAAAAAATTAGACGAATGGCTAGGCGAAGCGTACGAAGGGAACACGACATTTTTTCAAAATGAGGAACCATACATGACATTTACAGAGCGAAAAATGCTCGTCGTCAATGATGTGAAATTGCCAAACGCTCACGTTTTATTAAAAGACGATCAACAACTGTTTCCGTTTATTCCGATTATGCGCACGCTCGGCTATACTGTTCAACGTTCGGGAGAAGCGGTATTTATTGAAAAAGGGAATGCTCGTTGGAGATTTTTTATAAACAGCACAAATGCAGTCATTCGGGAATGGGACGGGACGCTATACGTTGAACGGACGGAATTTCCAAAATGGTTTTCCGTCTACATTAGCGAAACGACTGAAGAAATACACGTGATCGGTCAATAAAATAAAAAAATGCCCTGTGGCATATGCCGCAGGGTCCCTTCCATTCTTTTTCGGACAAGCCGAAAAAGAGAAGGAAAAAAGGGAGAGGAGAAACCGGAGGAAGAACTTATGGGGAACGTAAGTCTTCTCCGTGGTTGGCAACAACATCATTAACGATGTTGTTACTAACAGTATGACCATTGTTTTGCATTGTATACATCTTCGTTGTTTTTTTCTTTTACATGGTTAGTTATGTTACGATGAGCATAGTGAGGTGAAATAGGATGCGAGTCATATCAGGAAAGTGTAAAGGTAAATCGCTTCAAGCAGTTCCGGGAATGACGACACGTCCAACGACAGATAAAGTGAAAGAAGCGATGTTTAATATGATCGGTCCGTATTTTTCCGGCGGGCTTGGGCTTGATTTATTTGGCGGAAGCGGTGGACTTGGCATCGAAGCGTTAAGTCGCGGATTAGATCGCGTCATTTTCGTCGATCATGATGCAAAAGCGGTGCAAACGATGAAAAAAAACGTCGCTGCCTGTCGTTTGACCGATCAAGCGGAAATTTATCGCAACGATGCTGAACGCGCGTTAAAGGCAATTATAAAAAGAGGGTTGACCTTTCGTTTAATTTTTCTTGATCCGCCTTATAAAAATAAACAGTTGGAAGCGTTTATCGCGATCATTGATGCGCATCAGCTTCTACAACGAGACGGCTTTCTTGTTGCGGAACATGATGCGGAAGTCGAGCTTCCCATTCACATCGGTCGTTTAACAAAAGTGAAACACGAAACGTATGGCATTACGGCTGTATCGATTTACGCTTACGTAGACGAGGAAGGAGAATAAAGATGGCAAGCATTGCGGTATGTCCAGGAAGCTTTGATCCTGTTACATATGGACATTTAGATATTATTCGCCGCGGAGCGAAAGTGTTTGACAAAGTGTATGTTGTCGTATTAAACAATTCATCAAAAAAACCGTTATTTTCAGCAGAAGAGCGAGTGCAGCTGCTAGAAGAAGTAACAAAAGATTTACATAACGTCGTCGTTGACTCTTATCAAGGCTTGCTTGTTGATTATGCGAAAAGCAAACACGCAAGCGCCATTTTGCGCGGCTTGCGTGCTGTTTCCGATTTTGAATACGAAATGCAAATTACATCGATGAACCGCATATTAAATGAGCAAATTGAAACGTTTTTTATGATGACAAACAACCAATACTCCTTTTTAAGCTCAAGCATCGTGAAAGAAGTCGCGAAATATAACGGCAACATTTCCGAGCTTGTGCCAAAAGTTGTCGAAGAAGCGCTCCGAAAAAAGTTTGCTCATGCAGAAAACCACCTTTAAACAGGTGGTTTTTCACGTCGGAAAGCCGAAAAGACATATAGGAAACATGCGATTGCAGTCACAAAAAAGCCATATTGCTCGATCCAATGTATGTATAATATCGGCCAACGGATCGTTGCCTCCGGAAGCCAAACAGGCAACGTTTCTGCCGACTCAAGCGGCTGAACATACAGCGGTTTCCAAAGAATGAATGCGAAAAAAGCAGCGAAAAAACCATGAAATATACGAGCGATAAAAAACGGTTGAAAGCGAATATGTGCTTCCGCTAAAATGCTTGCGACTTGTGCTTGGACGGAAAAACCGCCAAAAGCAAGAATAAAGCTTGTAATAATGACTTTTTGTAATAGCGTTGCGTTTGTTGCCTCGCTTGCCATTTGGCTGCCGAGCGTAATTTCAAACAACCCGGCGATGAATGGAACGCTTAGTTCGCTAGGTAAGTGAAAGAATGCGAAGGCGTATTGTACGATGTCGGCTAGCCATTTCGTTATGTTTGTAATATAAAGTAGCTTATTCAAAACAGAAAATAAAATAATAAATCCACCGATCATGAAAAGCGTTTGAATGGAGGAACGAACCGCATCTCCAAGCAGCTTTCCGATGGCTTGGCTATGTTTTAAGCGCGTTTCATGCATGGCGCGAAACGCCTGGCGCAAAAGGCTTTTTGTTTGTTTTTGAACCGCGTCGTTTTCGTCTTTTCCGTAAAAGCGCATCATCAGCCCGACGCAAATGTTGCCGAGATAATGGGACAAAGCAAGAATGATGCCGATGTTCGGATTATGAAAAAAACCGACGGAAATCGCCCCGAAAATAAAAAGCGGATTAGATGAGTTTGTGAACGAGACGAGTCGTTCCGCCTCGATGGCGGAAAGCTGTTGTTGCTGTCTTAGGCGAGCAGTCAGTTTTGCACCGGCAGGGTATCCCGAAGCCATGCCCATCGCCCAAACGAACCCGCCGATGCCCGGCACTTTAAATAGCGGACGCATGAACGGTTCAAGCAATACGCCGAGAAAATGAACGACGCCAAAGCCGATCAAAATTTCTGATACAATAAAAAAAGGAAGAAGAGATGGGAAGACGACATCCCACCACATATGCAATCCACGCACCGCCGCTTCAAACGAATGTTGCGGATAGCGAAGTAATGCGATACATAAACAAATAATGATCGATGATAACAGCAACGTTTTCCATTTTTCTTTCATCGTTCGTTAGCCTCCTCATTTGCCGATCGTACTCGTTTTAATATACGAGTATATGTGGACATTTTAGACCATAGTATTGAACAGGAAGGGGGAGCAGGGATGAAAATCGGGTTGGCGTTAGGTTCCGGCGGTGCGCGCGGCTTTGCGCATGCCGGGGTCATTAAAGTGTTGGAAGAAGAAAACATTCCGATTCATATGATCGCCGGAAGTAGCATGGGGGCACTCGTTGGCGCGTTGTACGCATCAGGCATGACAACGGAACGATTATATCGGCTCGCGACAGCGTTTCGACGCAACGATTACATCGATTGGACAGTTCCGAAAATGGGACTCGTTGCCGGGCGTCAAATTAAACATTTCATTTCGGTCATGACAAAACAAAAGCGCATTGAAGACGCCCGTATTCCGCTTGCGATCGTGGCAACGGATTTACAAAAAGGGGAGAAAGTTGTGTTTCACAAAGGAAGTATAGCGGATGCGGTGCGCGCCAGCATTTCCATTCCGGGCATTTTCGTGCCAGAGCGATGGAACGGGCGTCTGCTCGTTGACGGCGGAGTGATCGATCGCGTACCAGCGTCCGTTGTACGCGACATGGGAGCTGACGTCGTCATCGCTGTCGACGTTGCTTCCGTGAAAAGAAACGATACGATCACCTCGATTTTTGATGTCATTTTACAAAGTTTAGATATTATTCAAGCTGAACTTGCTTCCCACCGTATCGCCCAAGCGGATGTCGTCATTCGCCCATCGCTTGAGCGTTATAGCTCGTATGCGTTCACCCATGCGAAAGAGATGATTCAAATGGGAGAAGAAGCAACGCGCCAACAGCTTCCGATCATTCGTCAATTGCTTGCAGAAAAGGGGTTTAAACAATGAATAAAAGACGGTACATTCGAATCACGCTCATCGTTGCACTACTACTCGCTTTTGCGACTTTTTTTCACTTGCCGTATTACGTGACGATGCCTGGAACGGCGGAACCGTTACGTCCGCTCGTTGAAGTACAAGGCGGCTATAAAGAAAAAGGACAATTTATGTTAACGACCGTTCGCATGGGGCAAGCCAATCTTTTTTCGTTTATGCTTGCGCATGTGAGTAAATATAACGATTTATACCGCATGGATGAAGTAAGACAAGAAGGGGAAAGCGACGAAGAATATACGCATCGCCAACTAAAAATGATGGAGAATTCGAAAGAGACGGCGATTGCCGTTGCATACAAAAAAGCAAACAAATCGTTTTCGTATCGAAATAAAGGGGTGTATGTGTTATATGTCGTGGATGGTATGCCAGCTTCAAACGTGCTGAAAAGCGGCGATCAATTAGTTGCGATTGACGGGCAACGTCTCAACGACGCAGATGAATTTATTCAATATGTAAGCGGGAAGAAAAAAGGAGATCGCGTCCAAATTACGTATAAACGATCAGGAAAAGAAAAAACAGCAACGTTGACGCTTGCGCCGTTTCCGAAAGAAAAGCATCGCGTCGGTCTCGGGCTTTCCGTCATGACCGACCGCGATATCGTTACCGATCCGCCTGTCCGCATTGAATCCGATCAAATTGGCGGGCCGTCCGCTGGGCTTATGTTTGCGCTTGAAGTGTACAATCAATTGATCCGAGAAGATTTAACGAAAGGGTATCGCATCGCTGGCACCGGAACGATCAACATCGACGGCGAAGTCGGACCGATCGGCGGCATTTCTCAAAAAGTGATCGCTGCTCATAAAGCAGGAGCGGACATTTTTTTTGCACCGAACGAACGCGGAGCGAAACATTCCAATTATAAAGAAGCGGTCAAAACAGCGAAAGATATTGGCACAAACATGAAAATTGTACCTGTTGATACGTTTGATGATGCCGTTCAATTTTTACAAAAGTTATCGTAACGGCGGAGTTTTATACTCGCGCTGTAACGCTTCCGAACAAAGCGGCTCAGGCAAAATCGAAACATACGCTTGCGTCGCTTTTTTTTCTATTTGATATATCGGATCGTGTCGCATGTGCTTTGCGTTTGTCACAAGCGGCAGCGTCATGTGCTTTTTCACTTCTTGTAAATACGCTCTCCCTGTTTCGTTCATCGCTAGCGGACGAACGTATGTTGCACGCTTGCTTTCGATTGCTTTCGCTATTTCTTTTTTCGTGACGTTCGTTAATATATGGGTGCATATACGTTGCAATCGTGTCCACGTATATCGTTTCGTTTTGACAGCCGAAAGAAAATCGTGAAATGACGTGGCGTGAATGATTGCTTTTTTTAGTCGATATTCAATTCCTTCTTCCACTTCAGCAATTTGTTGTATGTCGTCTACTTCCATCGTCAATAATCGGTATTTTAAAAACGGAAAATATTTTTCCCAATCGTGCCACGTCATATACGTATGGCGATACGTTTGTAACGTTTCATATGTTGTATGCGGAACGTAGCGTGCGACATCGTCATCACTAACCTGTAAAAAGCGACGAATGCTCGTTGCGCTCGCAATGTTATCGTTTACTGGAAGCGTTTCATCGTGATAATGGGCAACGATCCGCTGAATCGTCTCTGGTTTTATATTGCTTCGTTGTTCGATAATGGCTTTGACGTAATGCAATCCTAAAATGTTGTTCGGTTGTGAAACGTCAAGCGTATCGTGTCCAATGTCATAAAGGGCAAGCGCATATGCTTTTGCATAGTTGATGCCTTGGCGTACATATTGTTTTACTTTTTCGTTATGTTGTTCTTTTTTATAAACGAGCAGCTGAGCTGTTTTTATAAACGGTTCGATGCTTCCGTGCTCGCTTCCGAAACATAATTGCTCGCAAAAAAGTGCATCGAGAATCGAAACAGCTCCTTGAGCGAACCATTCAGCTGTTTGAACAGCAAACGGATAAGGAAGTTCAACGACGAGATCGACGCCGCCTGCAAGCGCCATGCGAGCGCGCTCCCATTTTGGCACGATTGCAGGTTCGCCCCGTTGTGTAAATGAGCTACTCATGACGGCGATGACGCAATCTGCGCTCGTTTTTTTTCTCGTTTGTTGCACATGATATAAATGCCCGTTATGAAACGGATTGTATTCGACAACGATGCCGACCGCTTTCATGTATTGTCCACCTT
Source organism: Anoxybacillus flavithermus (assembly GCA_002243705.1). Classification (GTDB taxonomy): domain Bacteria; phylum Bacillota; class Bacilli; order Bacillales; family Anoxybacillaceae; genus Anoxybacillus; species Anoxybacillus flavithermus. The sequence goes on along the minus strand of CP020815.1, from coordinate 2,388,297 downwards.
TCTTTTTTATGTAAAACGTGATACAGTGAGTATAAGCTGATTATAATGGAAGTAGTGTAAAGAAAAAATATTGACAAAACCGTTGTTCAAACGTATAATTTTCTTTGTTGTCTTGAGGTGATTATCATTGAGATGGTCTATTCATCAACTTCATCAGTTGCAACATAAAGGGCTGACGATTGACGAAATGGCAGATGTGTCCGAATTGAAAGAAGTGGACGACTCGATTCGCGACATTTCCCCTGTGCGTGTGCACGGACGGGCAGATGTGAGCGCGAAAAAGTTCACGTTCCACTTAACGATTGAAGGGACGATGAAACTCCCTTGTTCTCGTACGCTTGTGGACGTATCGTATCCATTCGCCATCGAAAGCACAGAAACGTTTTTTTTGAACGATTATGACGCAACCGATGAAGAGTCGCATGTTGTTCAAGGAGATGCGATCGACTTAATGCCGATCGTCAAAGAACTTATTCTTCTTGAAGTGCCGATGCAAGTGTTTAGCGAGCAGCAGGATCATCCGGATGCCGTTCCACAATCAGGAAAAGGATGGACGGTCATTTCCGAAGAAGAATATGAAAATAAAATCGATCCGCGCCTTGCGAAGCTAGCAAAGTTTTTCGAAAACAAAAATGAATCTTAAGGGAAGATCCGGAACTACACCGGCCTCCATATTCGCCTAAATCTCTTTAAGGAGGTGGAAATGATGGCAGTACCTTTTAGAAGAACATCGAAAATGAAAAAGAGACTACGTCGTACGCACTTCAAATTGCGCGTACCTGGTATGGTGGAATGCCCAAACTGCGGTGAAATGAAACTTGCTCACCGCGTATGTAAAGTTTGTGGAACATACAAAGGAAAAGACGTTGTAAACAAATAAGAGAAGCGTAAGGGCCACTCCCTTGCGCTTTTCTTATTTAGAAGGAAAAAAACGCGACAAAGCGAATAAAAAGGATGGACATGCAATAAAGGGGAGAGGGAAAATGATTGAAAAACAACATGGCATCGTCTCGTTTACCATTTGTCGTCCGGCAAGACGGAATGCAATTGATTATGCAGTCATGGATGAACTCGAGGAAGCGCTGACGCTCGTTGAACAAGATGATGAGGCGAAAGTGCTTGTCATTACAGGGGAAGGGGAAGAGGCGTTTTGCGCGGGCGGCGATTTACAAGTGTTTCATCAGCTGAAAACAAAAGAAGAAGCGCATGCGATGTTAGCGAAAATGGGAAACATTTTATATCGTTTATTGACCCTACCGAAGCCAACGGTTGCATTAATCAACGGAACTGCGATCGGCGGAGGTTGTGAGTTAGCGACCGCATGCGATTTTCGCTTCGCGCGTGCCGGGGCGCGCCTCGGATTTGTGCAAGCGAATTTAGCGATCACGACCGGCTGGGGCGGTGCGACGATGTTATTTGAAAAAATGCCGTATGATCAAGCACTCGATATATTGTTGCGCGCGAAAACGATGACAGCGGAAGAAGCGGTGCATATCGGCTTTGTCCATCGCGTTTTTCCTGACTCGTTGCGCGAACGATGTGAAAAAGAGTTAAGGGAGTATACGAATAAATCAACGGCTGTATTGCGCGCTTATAAAGAAGCTGCGGTGGCACGTTGGAAAACAGAGCAGTTTCGCCAACGGTTTTTCGCTGAAATCGAACGATGTGCATATTTATGGGAAAGCGAAGAACACGATCAAGCGGTGCAATCATTTTTAACGAAACGAAACAAATAGTCGTCTATCTTCTCTATTAGCTGCATACGCATATAGTAAATGTAGCGAGGAGGGATAGAAATGACGCGCCAAGATGCATGGACAGAAGAAGAAGATGGATTGCTCGCTGAAACGGTGCTAGCTTTTGTGCGCGAAGGGAGCACCCAATTACGCGCGTTTGAAGAAGTAGGGAAAAAACTATCACGAACGGCGGCCGCTTGTGGTTTTCGGTGGAACGCATATGTGCGGAAGCAATATGAAGAGGCGTTAGAGCTTGCTAAACAGCAACGAAAAAAGAAAAAAGAACCGCAACCAGCCGAGCGAAACATGACGTTGGAAGATGTCATCTCTTTTTTACAAACGTTGCAACAACGCGGGGAAGGGCAACAAGAAATCGAACAGTTGCGCGAACAAGTACGGACGCTTCAAAAAGAAAAAGAAGAGCTTGAAAAGAAACTGCAAGCGGTGCAACAAGAATATCAGATGGTGATGCACATTTTAGAACGCGCACGTCAATTGTCTGTGTAGTAGCTGATAGACGCCAGCTACTTTTTTTTATACAATAAAACGTAGGAAAAAAAGAGGAGGATCGCATCGTGCGCATCGGAATTATAGGGGGCGGAGCAGTCGGCTTATTGACGGCAGCTTATTTCAGTAACTACTATGACGTGACGGTTTATACGCGTCGGCCCGAACAGGCAGAACAATTATGTACGCGTGGGCTGACGGTCATTTGTGGCGATGAACGGACGACGCATCGTGTTCATGCTGAACCGTTCGTTCGTGAAACGAATGTAGAAGTGTTGTTTATAGCGGTGAAACAATACGACTTAACCAACATATTGAAAACAAACATGCATATGCTTCGGGCAGACGCTGTGATGTTTTTGCAAAACGGCATGGGACATGTATCCCATTTACCGCACATGCCTCATCATCATATTGCGCTTGCTGTCGTCGAGCATGGCGCGTTCAAAATCGACGATACGACGGTTTCCCATACGGGTGTCGGTAAAACGAAATGGAGTGTATGGCGCGGAAAAAAAGAAACGTTTTCTTTTCTATATACGACAGATGCCCGTTTTCCGTTCCAATATGTCGACGATTGGGAAACGATGTTAATTGAAAAATTAATGGTCAACGTCGCCATTAATCCACTTACCGCTCTGTTGCGAGTACCAAACGGCATGTTAGTGACACATGCGCCGTATCGGCAAGCGATGGAACAGTTGTTTCATGAAGTTGCATCTATTTTTCAGATCGAACAGCGAGAACGTATATGGCAGCACATTGAAACGGTTTGTCAACAAACAGCTACCAATCGTTCATCGATGTTGCGTGACATCGAAGCAGGGCGAAGGATCGAATTAGATGCGATTTTAGGCTATGTGATCGAGCGAGCGAACGAGCGATGCGTCCCAGCCCCGATTAGCACGTTTTTATATGCGCTTATGAAAGGGAAACAATTAGAGGGGGAGAAGGAGAGATGAAAGATATACTCACCTCTTTTATTGCTATCATGATTGTTATGCCGTTTTTTTCGTTTTTTTTTATATTTACATTTGCCAAAGCTATTTTTAAACGAAAAGGAAAACGCGCGCTTCATTTTGCTGTGAACGGATCGACCATTTTTTTTATTTTTGCTGTTCATGTTTTATTGCAAGCCGTTTTTCAACGATCGTATATCGTTGAATTGCTCATTTTTTTGATTGTAACATTTATGATTGGGATGATTTTATATTGGAAAAAAACAGGCGATGTATCGTTACAACGAACGTTTAAGTTATATTGGAGAATGCAATTTTTATTATTTGCAACTGCTTATATAGGATTATTTATATATGGGATCATCCATCGTGTCATGATCGCATTTTCATCATGAATGAGAAAGGAAGTTTACAATGGAAGTCATCGAGCTGTCTTTGCCAGCAACGAACCGTTTAGCAACGGAATATATTGAAGGGACGTTTCCCGTTCACGAGGCGTTTCATCCTTGTTCGTTTAAAGAACGTTTGCACGAGTTACACAAGCGGACGTATGCCCGCGATGCGCTCGTTCACCATTTACTTGCGTATCATAAACAGTTTCAAGCAAGTGAAGAAACGATGGCAAATATTGAAAAACTGCGTCATCGAGAAAGCGTCGTCGTCATCGGCGGGCAACAGGCAGGCCTTTTAACCGGACCGCTCTATACGATATATAAAATCATTTCCATCATTACATTAGCAAAACAGCAAGAACAACAGCTTCGTGTGCCGGTCGTTCCGGTATTTTGGATGGCATCTGAAGACCACGACATGGCAGAAATTAATTACGTCCATGTCGCACAACGTGGAAAAGTGAAAAAATATGTGTATTCGCCACTAGCGAAAGAAAAGCGAATGGCTGCTCACATCGAGCTTGATGCAGATGCGTTGAAACAATGGATAGATGACATATTCAAAACATTTGGCGAAACAAATGTAACAAACGAATTGCGCACGTACATATACGAATGCATGGCAACATCAAAAACGGTGGCCGACTTTTTTGCGACGATCGTACTTAAGTTGTTTGCAAAAGAAGGGATTGTAATTGTCGATGCCGCCCATCCGCATTTGCGGGCGATTGAGCGCGAATGGTTTATGACGCTCGCTCATGAACACGAAGCGATTACAACTGCGTTGCAAACTCAACAACGACATCTCGCCCAACTCGGCTATGAGCAAGCCATTGACGTATCACCGATGTGCGCACATTTGTTTTATGATGACGGCCAACGTCGCTTGTTATATTATGACGATGCCCAACATTGTTTTTACACAAAAGATGGTGTGTATCGCTTCACGCCAAATGAATTAAGACAGCGAATCGAAAGTGAGCCGCAATCGTTTAGCAACAACGTTGTTACACGACCGCTTATGCAAGAATGGTTATTTCCGACGCTCGCTTTTATCGCCGGTCCAGGGGAAATTGCTTATTGGGCGGAATTAAAACGAGTATTTGAGCATTTCCATTGGCATATGCCGCCGATCGTGCCGCGCCTTTCGCTCACGCTTGTCGAGCGTCACATTGCTGCGGACTTGGCAGATGTGCATATGACAGTAGCAGAGGCGTTGACAAACGGCACGAAGCAAGCGTTAGAGGAATGGATGCGCAACAATCAACCTGTGGCGTTTGATGAGACGTTTCATGAAGCGAAAAAACAAATGGCGTACATTCACGAACAACTGCGCCAACTCGGCATGCAAGTCGATCCACATTTAGAGGGAATCATGTTGAAAAATGCCGAACGAGTCGAGACACAAATCGATTATCTTCAACAATTGATTACACGGCGCATGTTGCAAAAACATGACGTACATGTGCGCAAATATGAACGCATTGAATTGTCGCTTCGCCCGAACAATATGCCACAAGAGCGGGTTTGGAACGTGCTTTACTATATGAATCGCTACGGCTTAGACTTTGTTGATCGTCTTCTTCATGTCGATTATCGTTGGAATGGGATGCATAAAATTGTATATCTTTAACTATTTTCGTCGATAAAAAAATCCTGTCGCGTACAGGATTTTTTTTATGTACAATAGAATAGTTCGGAAGTAAGTAGTGAATTTTGTGAAATGATGGTACAATACAATTGCACTCATTTTTTATGTATATGTTGTTTAGGTAGGTGACATCATTGTTTCATCACGTAACCGTATTATTGAAGGAAACAGTTGACGGATTAAATATTAAAAAAGATGGTACATATGTAGATTGTACGCTCGGGGGAGCTGGACATAGCGAATATTTATTATCGCAATTATCACCTGAAGGAAGGCTATTTGCCTTTGATCAAGATGATATCGCGATTCGTCATGCGCAACAGCGACTCGAACGATATCGTGGTCAGTTTACGATCATTAAAAGCAACTTCCGCTATTTGAAACAACAGCTGACGCTTTACGGTGTGCATGAAGTCGACGGCATTTTGTTCGATCTTGGTGTATCGTCCCCGCAGTTAGATATGCCTGAGCGTGGCTTTAGCTATCAACATGAAGCGCCGCTCGATATGCGCATGGATCGTGAACAAACGTTGACGGCATACGACGTCGTGAACACATGGCCGTACGAACAGCTCGTGAAAATTTTTTTCCAATACGGTGAAGAAAAATTTTCAAAAGCGATCGCTCGTAAAATAGAGCAAACACGCAAGCAAAAGCCGATTGAAACGACAACAGAACTTGCGGAAGTCATTAAAGAAGCGATTCCCGCACCAGCGCGTCGAACAGGGGGACATCCAGCCAAACGCGTGTTTCAAGCGATTCGCATTGCGGTCAACGACGAATTGCGCGCGTTTGAAGAGGCGATTGAACAAGCAATTGATCTATTAAAGCCCGGAGGAAGAATTAGCGTCATTACGTTCCATTCACTAGAAGATCGCATTTGCAAAATGGCATTTAAACAAGCAAGTGAAACACCGCACTTGCCGCCGGGATTGCCGATCATTCCAGATGAATATAAGCCGAAATTGAAAATCATTACAAAAAAACCGATCGTCCCGTCTGAAGAAGAATTGCAACATAACCATCGCGCACGATCTGCAAAATTGCGCATTGCTGAAAAATTGTAAAAGGGGGAAAGTTGTATGGCTGCTGCTCGCATTCAACAAAAAGTACAAAAAGTACAACAAGAACAACACGTCCAACGCGCGCCAAAGAAAAAGCGGAAACGGAATATACGTTGGACGGTTGGGGAAAAAATGGTGTTCGTTTCGTTTCTTGTCTTCGCTTTATATAGTAGCGTCACAATCATTTCGAATCAATTTACGATTTATCATGTCAATAAAGAAGCGCAACAATTACAAACTAGCATTGAGGAGCAAGAAAAACGAAACCGCGATTTATACGTACAAGTGCAAGAGTTAAGCACGTATGAGCGCATTTTAGCGAAAGCGAAAGAACTTGGCCTTACATTAAACGAAAATAACGTAAAAGTTGTGCAGGACTGATGCAGAATGAGAAAGCATAAACATACGCATAAAGGAGCAGCTATATGTTTTCTGTTTTTTAGCTTGCTCTTTTTTATATTGTTTGTACGTTTCGTTTATTTACAAGCTACAGGTGTTGCAGATGGACAAGTGTTAGCGGTCGAGGCACAAAAACGTTATTTCAAAAAACAGACGCTTGAAGCGAAGCGCGGGACGATTTTCGACCGAAGCGGAGAAGTAATCGCTGAAGACATTCCTTCATATACGGTTGCCGCCATTCTCGATCCGAACATGCCGCAACATGTGACCGATCCGGAAGAAACCGCACGTAAACTTGCGCCGCTATTAAACATGAATGTAGCAGATGTCGAGCGCATTTTGAAAAAAAAGGCGAATCAAGTTGAGTTCGGCCCGAACGGTCGCGGCATTAGCCAAACGGTGAAGCAAAAAATCGAGGCGTTACAGCTTCCAGGTATTACGTTTGTACGCGATTCAAAACGATTTTACCCAAACGGTACGTTCGCATCATACGTTGTCGGCTACGCCCAAAAAGATGAGAAAGAAGTTGTTGGGAAAATGGGTATTGAAAAGCAGTTTAATGAGCAGCTGAAAGAAAAAGACGGAGAGATCACGTATAAAGGCGACCCAAAAGGATTTAAACTGCCTCATGCGGATGAACAAATCATTCCACCGCAAAACGGAAAAAACATTTATTTGACGATTGATAAACATATTCAAACGTTTTTAGAAGACGCGATGAATGCCGTCGAAAAACAATATACACCGAAAAAAATAATCGCCATTGTCGCTGACCCGAAAACAGGAGCGATTTTAGCGATGAGCACGCGTCCGAGTTTTGATCCGAACAAACGAAACATCGAAAACTATTTTAACGATGCGATTTCGTATCCATATGAACCGGGATCAACGATGAAAATTTTTACGCTCGCCGCCGCGGTGAATGAAGGAGTGTTTCAACCGAATGAAACGTACCAGTCTGGCTCATATCAAATCGGTCCTCATCGCATTCGCGACCATAACAAAGTCGGATGGGGAAAAATTACGTTTCTTGAAGGAGTACAGCGTTCATCAAACGTCGCATTCGCAAAAATTGTGCGTGAAAAATTAGGAGAAGATCGCTTCTTACAATATTTGCATCGTTTCCGTTTTAACGAACCGACAGGCATTGAATTGCCCGGTGAAAAAGCTGGAAACATTTTATATCGTTACCCGATCGAAAAAGTAACGACAGGTTTCGGACAAGGAACGTCAGTCACACCGATTCAACAAATTCAAGCAGCAACTGCCATCGCAAACGGTGGAAAAATGATGAAACCGTACGTTGTCGACCGCATTGTTGACGGAGATACAGGAAAAACAGTGATGAAGCACGAACCTGTTGTTGTCGATACACCGATTTCAAAAGAAACAGCTGAAAAAGTACTAGACATTTTAGAAACGGTCGTCACATCTGAAAAAGGAACAGGGCGTCCGTATCAAATTGAGGGTTATCGCGTCGCAGGAAAAACAGGAACAGCCCAAATCCCAGATCCAAAAGGCGGGTATTTAACTGGGCATCAAAACTACATTTTTTCATTTTTAGGGATGGCGCCGCGTGAAAATCCGCGCTTAATGATGTATGTTGCTGTGCAACAACCGAACATTTCATATACAGAAACAGGGGCAGCACCTGTATCGATGATTTTTAACTCGGTGATGAAAAATAGTTTACAATATTTAAACATTGACCCGACCGTTAAGAAAAAACAAGCGAAAAAAGAAAAAAGCATCGCTCTTCCTTCGTATATCGGTCAGTCGGTGGAGCAAGCAACACAGTCATTGAAAAAACAAGGATTACATGTGACAGTCATCGGAAAGGGAACGAAAGTGCGTGCCCAATTCCCACAAGCTGGCGAACACGTCGTTGCCCCAGATCGTGTATTGTTGCAAACGGACGGAGATGCGATCATGCCAGATGTGACAGGCTGGTCGTTGCGCGATGTCATGAAGCTTGCCGAACTGTTGCGGTTAAAGCCAAGCTTCATCGGGAGCGGATACGTATTTAGGCAAAATATTACGCCGGGGACAGTGATCAAACAAAACGACTATATCATTGTCGAACTTGCAAAGCCATCAGACATGGATGAAAAACAACAAACAAGCACCGAACAGCAAGAGATAGACGGCCCAGTCGATTAGTTCTATATAAAACGGTACAAGCATATAGTGGAACGAGCCGAAATAGATGAAGGAGGTTCCGCTATATGCGTGCAGTAACAGTTCGAAAGCGGTTGACGGTCGTTTTATTGATCGGATTTTTCATTTTTGCGATTATTGACATTCGTCTCGGTTATGTGCAATTTGTATTAGGAGATATGTTAACAGAACGGGCGAAAGATTTATGGAGTCGAAACATTCCGTTTGAACCAGAGCGTGGGGAAATCGTCGATCGTAACGGAGTGCCTCTTGCAACAAATATGAGTGCCCCATCCGTGCTCGTCGTTCCACGACAAATTGAAAACCCATCGGAAGTAGCGAAAGAGCTTGCGCGCATATTAAACATGCCCGTAGAAAAAGCGTATAAACATGTGACGAAAAAAACGTCAATTGAACGCATTCATCCAGAAGGGCGAAAAATTTCGAACGAACAAGCGAAACAAATTCGCGATTTAGGGATGAAAGGAGTATACATTGCGGAAGATTCGAAGCGTTATTATCCGTTCGGAAGCTATTTATCTCATGTGCTCGGCTTTGCAGGCATTGACAATCAAGGATTAATGGGGCTTGAACTTTACTACGATAAACAGCTAAGCGGAAAACCCGGTTCCGTTCAATTTTATTCCGATGCAAAAGGAAAGCGCATGCCAGGGATGGCGGATGCGTACACGCCGCCGGTGGATGGGCTTGATTTAAAATTGACGATCGATACACGTGTACAAACGATTTTAGAGCGCGAGCTAACGATTGCGGAAGCGACGTATCGCCCAGATGGAATCATTGCGATTGCGATGAATCCGAACAACGGAGAAATTTTAGGAATGGCAAGCCGCCCGACATTTGATCCCGCTGATTTTCAAAACGTGCCGCCTGAAATTTTTAACCGCAACTTGCCAATTTGGAGCACGTATGAACCGGGATCGACGTTTAAAATTATTACGCTCGCGGCAGCGTTAGAAGAAAAAAAGGTCGATTTATTAAAAGAACATTTTTACGATCCGGGATATGTGAAAGTGGCTGGTGCGACGCTTCATTGTTGGAAACGTGGGGGGCATGGCGATCAAACGTTTCTTGAAGTGGTCCAAAACTCTTGCAACCCGGGGTTTGTAGAACTCGGCAATCGCCTTGGCAAAGACAAGCTATTTGAATACATTCGTGCGTTTGGTTTCGGTGAGAAAACGGGCATCGATTTACAAGGAGAAGGAAAAGGCATTTTGTTCCCGCTTCATCGCGTTGGACCGGTCGAACAAGCAACGACTGCTTTCGGTCAAGGGGTAGCTGTTACACCGATTCAACAAGTGGCGGCGGTTGCAGCCGCGGTAAATGGGGGCATTTTATATCAACCATACATCGCAAAAGAATGGCTCGATCCGGTTACAGGAGAAGTCATACAACGACAAACGCCGAAAGCAAAAAGAAGGGTTATTTCCGAGGAAACGTCTAAACAAATTCGTTATGCCCTCGAAAGCGTGGTAGCCCAAGGAACAGGGAAGGGAGCGTTTGTCGACGGTTACCGCGTTGGCGGTAAAACCGGAACAGCTCAAAAAGCGAAAGACGGTCAATATTTAAAAGACAACCATATCGTGTCATTTATCGGTTTTGCACCAGCAGACGATCCACAAATTGTTGTATACGTGGCGGTCGATAATCCGAAAGGCACAGTACAATTTGGTGGTGTCGTTGCCGCCCCGATTGTTGGAAACATTATGGAAGATAGTTTGCGCGCGCTCGGTGTCAAACCGCGCAAACAGCAAATTGAAAAAGAAACGACATGGCTTGACCCACGCTATGTAGAAGTGCCAAATTTAATCGGTTTAACAAAAAAAGATTTGCAACAGCAGCTTTTTAACTTAAAATTAGATGGTAGTGGCGAAGGCGATACGGTTGTTGAACAGGCGCCGAAGCCTGGCGTCAAAGTGAAAGAAGGAGCGACGATCCGGGTTTATTTTGGAACGAAACGGTAAAGCCTAGAGGAAGTATCCTCATGGCTTCTTTTTCTGTTTAGATAAGAAAAAAGAAAGGAACGATCGGTATGAAGTTACAAACGTTACTTCAACATTTACATAGCTTTACCCCACTTGCAACAGAAAACCCAACGATTACATCGATCGAAATGGATTCAAGGGAAGTCAAACAAGGTTCATTATTTGTGTGCATCAAAGGGTTTACAGTAGACGGACACGATTTTGCGGAACAAGCTGTCGCGCGCGGAGCAGTGGCAGTCGTGGCAGAAAAACCGCTCGCATTGCCTGTGCCGGTCATTTATGTGAACGATAGCCGACGTGCGCTCGCTGTATTAGCCGATGCATTTTACGGTCAACCAACACACCAACTTCATTTAATCGGTGTGACAGGAACGAACGGTAAAACGACGACAACGCATCTCATCGAACGCATATGCCGCCATGCTGGAAAAAAAACCGGACTCATCGGCACGATTAACATGAAAATTGGCGATGACACGTATGATGTAAAGAACACAACACCTGAGTCGCTCGTTTTACAAAACATGTTTCGGAAAATGGTTGACGCGCACGTGGACATCGTTGCGATGGAAGTATCGTCTCATGCGCTACATATGGGGAGAGTGCACGGATGCGATTTTGATGTCGCAGTGTTTACAAACTTAACACAAGACCATTTAGACTACCATCGAACGATGGAACATTATCGTTGGTCGAAAGGGCTGTTGTTTGCACAACTCGGCAATCGTTTCGATCATCAACGTCCAAAATTTGCAATACTGAATGCAGACGATGCTGCCTCAGAAGAATATAAAAAAAGTACGGCCGCAACAGTTGTGACGTACGGCATTCATCATAAAAGCGACATTATGGCGAAACAAATTGAAATAACAACGAGCGGTACAACATTTCAACTTATTACCCCAATCGAGACGGTACAAGTGAAAACAAAGCTTATTGGCATGTTTAATGTTTATAATTTGTTAGCTGCAGTCGGCGCTTGTCTCGTTTCAAACATTCCGCTCTCTACGATCGTCGAAGCGATTGCCGATATCGAAGGCGTTCCCGGTCGCTTTGAAGTTGTCGATGCCGGACAACCGTTTACCGTCATCGTCGATTATGCGCACACACCAGATAGTTTAGAAAACGTATTGCAAACGATTCGACAGTTTGCAAAAAAACGCGTATTTGTCGTCGTCGGCTGCGGCGGAGATCGCGATCGGACGAAGCGACCATTGATGGCGCAAATCGCAGTCAAATATAGCGATGTACCGATTTTTACATCCGACAATCCGCGTTCAGAAGATCCGCTCGTCATTTTAAACGACATGAAACAAGGGGTAGCCGAAGACGTCGTATGTATTGTCGATCGAAAAGAGGCGATTACATACGCCATTGAGCAAGCCGAAAAAGACGATATCATTTTAATCGCTGGAAAAGGACATGAGACGTATCAAATCATCGGGAAAGATGTGTTCCATTTTGATGATCGTGTCGTCGCACGCGAAGCTATTCAACGAAGAAAAGATAAATAGGAAATGAGGAAGGTGCAACGATCATGAACGAGAAAGTCATTTTGTTCACGGCAGGGCTTGCCTTTATTATTACAGTTGTGTTATCGCCGATTTTCATTCCGTTTTTGAGACGATTAAAATTTGGGCAAAGCATTCGTGAAGAAGGACCAAAATCTCATCAAAAAAAATCAGGCACGCCGACGATGGGCGGGTTAATGATTTTATTATCGCTTTCTATCACCACGTGGCTCATGAGCGACATATTTTTTGAACGAACAGCGCACACATACATGTTGTTGTTTGTTACGGTCGGATATGGATTGCTCGGTTTTATTGACGACTTTATTAAAGTGGTGATGAAACGCAACCTCGGCTTAACGAGCAAGCAAAAACTAGCAGGACAATTGTTGATTGCGCTCATTTTTTACTTTTTCTTTCAACATTACAGCATGTCAACAGTCGTCTCGATTCCTGGTACAGACGTATCGCTCGATTTAGGTGTCGCTTATGTTTTGCTTATTATTTTTATGCTTGTTGGCGGCTCGAATGCAGTCAATTTAACGGACGGCTTAGATGGGTTACTAGCAGGAACAGCAGCGATTGCGTTCGGTGCATATGCTGTCTTAGCATGGAACCAAGGGCAATATGACGTCGCTATTTTTAGCGTTGCGGTTGTCGGTGCGGTGCTTGGATTTCTCGTCTTTAACGCGCATCCTGCGAAAGTGTTTATGGGGGATACCGGTTCACTTGCGCTTGGTGGGGCGATTGTGACGATTGCCATTTTGACGAAACTTGAAATATTATTAGTCATTATCGGTGGCGTATTCGTCATTGAAACATTATCTGTCATCATTCAAGTCATTTCGTTTAAAACGACAGGAAAACGCGTGTTTCGTATGAGCCCGCTTCATCATCATTACGAGTTAATCGGCTGGTCGGAGTGGCGCGTTGTCGTGACGTTTTGGGCAGTTGGCTTATTGTTTGCCATTCTAGGAATTTATATTGAGGTGTGGGTATAATGTACAACGGAAAAAAAGTGTTCGTATTAGGTTTAGCGAAAAGCGGATTGGCAGCAGCAAAACGACTTCGTGAACTCGGTGCGGATGTCGTTGTCAACGATCGCAACGAACCGAGCGAGCCAGAAAAGCAACAGTTAGAAGCGCTTGGCGTTCGTCTCGTATGCGGGGGGCACCCGCTCGAGTTGCTTGATGAGCCGTTTGATGTTGTCGTGAAAAATCCGGGCATTCCATACACAAACGCGCTCGTTCAAAAAGCGCTCGCCAAACACATTCCGATTATTACGGAAGTCGAAATTGCGTATGAAACGTCAGAAGCGCCGATTATCGGCATTACAGGTTCAAACGGAAAAACGACGACGACGACCTTGATTTATCACATGTTACAAGAAGCGAAACGTCGTCCGCTGATCGCCGGAAATATCGGAACAGTTGCATGCGAAGTTGCCAAACATGCGACAAAAGATGATATCATCGTGATGGAATTATCTTCGTTTCAACTGCTCGGAACGATTCGTTTTCGTCCGCACATCGCCGTGTTGTTAAATATTTTTGATGCACATTTAGACTATCACGGAACGAAAGAAGCATACGCAGAAGCGAAAGGAAACATTTTTAAAAACCAAACGGAAACGGACTACGCGGTCGTCAACGCCGATGATCCGATCGTCATGCAATTAGCGAAAAAAAGCCGCGCACGACACGTTCCGTTTTCTGTCAAAACACCATTATCGTACGGAGCAACGGTGAAAGAAGGCGCCATTTATTTTCATGACGAGCGCATCATCGATACGACAGATGTGGCGCTACGTGGAACGCACAATCTCGAAAACATATTGGCCGCTGTTGCAGCAGCAAAACTCGCAGGTGCAGACAACGAGTCGATTCGCCGTGTCTTAACGACGTTTACAGGCGTTCCTCATCGCTTGCAGTTTGTCGCTGAAATCAACGGAAGAAAATTTTACAACGACTCAAAAGCGACAAACATATTAGCGACACAAAAAGCGTTAAGCGCCTTTCATGAGCCGGTCATCTTACTTGCCGGTGGGTTAGACCGCGGCAACGAGTTTGATAAGTTACTGCCGTACTTCAAACATGTGAAAGCCGTCATCACGTTCGGACAGACGGCACCAAAAATTGAACGCGTTGCGCGTGAAGCAGGAATACAGCAAGTGAAACGTGTCGATAATGTGGAACAAGCAGCTTTTGCCGCATATGAATGGTCGTCACCCGGCGATATTATTTTACTTTCCCCAGCATGTGCAAGTTGGGATCAATATAAAACTTTCGAACAGCGTGGGGACATGTTTGTATATGCGGTGCATAAGCTTAAATAAGACGAATTTTAAGTAAATTGAGGTGTTCCGCATTGCATGGAAAAAAGTCTGCACCTGATTTTTTGTTAATGATCATCACGTTTTCATTGTTGGCGATCGGGCTTGTTATGGTGTATAGCGCTAGCGCCATATGGGCGGATTACAAGTTTCATGATTCGTTTTTCTTTGCGAAACGTCAATTATTGTTCGCAGGGGTCGGCATTGTCGCGATGTTTTTTTTCATGAACATCGACTATTGGACGTGGCGGACGTGGGCGAAAGTGTTGCTTATCGTTTGCTTTATCCTTCTCATTCTCGTCTTAATTCCGGGCATCGGCATGGTGCGCAACGGCTCGCGTAGCTGGATTGGGGTTGGCGCGTTTTCCATTCAACCATCTGAGTTTATGAAAATGGCGATGATCGCGTTTTTAGCGAAATATTTATCTGAAAACCAAAAAAAAATCGCGTCATTTAAACAAGGTTTGCTTCCGTCTTTAACGCTCGTATTTATTGCATTCGGAATGATTATGTTGCAGCCCGATTTAGGGACGGGAACGGTCATGGTCGGCACGTGTGTTGTTATGATTTTTGTCGCTGGCGCGCGCATGAGCCACTTTGTCCTTCTTGGCTTGCTTGGTTTAGCAGGTTTTGCTGGGCTTGTGTTATCCGCTCCGTATCGCATCAAGCGCATTACGTCATTTTTAAATCCGTGGGAAGATCCGTTAGGAAGCGGTTTTCAGATCATTCAATCGCTTTATGCGATCGGGCCGGGCGGGCTATTTGGGCTTGGGCTCGGACAAAGCCGCCAAAAGTTTTTTTACTTGCCTGAGCCACAAACGGACTTTATTTTTGCCATTTTAGCAGAAGAGCTCGGATTTATTGGCGGCTCGCTCGTTTTGCTTCTTTTCAGTTTACTGCTTTGGCGTGGCATTCGTATCGCTTTAGGAGCACCAGATTTATACGGCAGTTTTTTAGCTGTCGGTATCATTGCGATGGTTGCCATCCAAGTGATGATCAATATCGGGGTCGTGACTGGATTAATGCCGGTGACAGGCATTACGTTGCCGTTTTTAAGTTACGGCGGCTCATCATTGACGCTCATGCTTATGGCGATTGGCGTCTTGCTAAACATTAGCCGTTATGCGCGATATTAAGGCTGACTTCTCGGAAGTCAGCTTCTTCTGTTACTTTCGATGAGGGGGAAAAACGATGAAAATTGTAGTAAGTGGTGGCGGAACAGGAGGTCATATTTATCCTGCGCTTGCATTTATTCATGAAGTAAAAAAACAACATCCAAACGTCGATGTATTATATATCGGGACAAAAAAAGGGTTAGAAAGCACGATCGTTCCAAGAGAAAACATCCCATTTCATGCGATCGACATTAGCGGATTGAAACGTAGTCTATCATTTGAAAACGTCAAAACGATCGTACGTTTTATAAAAAGTGTGCGCGCATGCAAAAAACTGTTGAAACAATACAAACCAGACGTTGTGCTCGGCACAGGGGGATACGTGTGCGGACCTGTCGTATATGCGGCAGCTAAACTAGGTATTCCAACGATCATTCATGAACAAAACAGCATTCCGGGGCTGACGAATACTTTTTTAAGCCGTTATGCGAATAAAGTGGCCATTTGTTTTGAAGAAACAAAACAATATTTTCCACAAGAAAAAGTGGTGTTAACAGGAAACCCGCGCGCTTCAGAAGTCGTAGGAAAAGACGGACGAGAAGCGAGGCGGTCGCTCGGATTAGATGAGAAGAAAAAAACGGTGCTCATTGTCGGTGGTAGTCGCGGCGCACGCCCGATCAATGAGGCGTTTTTACAAGTGCTGCATGAAGTTGAACAAAAGCCGTATCAATGTTTATATGTTACAGGTGACGTTCATTATGATAAAGTAATGAAGGCGGTAAACGATGTCGGCAATCCTTCAAACGTCATCATCCGTCCGTTTATTCACAATATGCCGGAAGTGTTGGCAGGGGTCGATGTCATCGTCGCTCGTGCAGGCGCAACGACGCTCGCAGAAATTACAGCGCTTGGCATTCCAAGCATTTTAATTCCGAGCCCGTATGTGACAAATAATCACCAAGAAAAAAATGCGCGGGCGCTTGAAAAAAAGGGAGCAGCGATCGTTCGTTTAGAAAGCGAATTGACAGGCGTGCGTTTGCTTGACGATATCGACCGCATATTGTTAAATGAACAAACGTTGACAAACATGAAAGAAGCGGCGTTTCAATTAGGTATTCGCGATGCGGCAGAGCGTTTATATCGCGTCATGGTGGAGATGATTTCGTAAATTGCATACGATATAGGAAAGAGGTAGAGGAGGTAGAACATTGGAAAAACTACGTGAAGAGCTCCTGCAAGCGAACGTGGGAACAGTAAAAGAAAACGAACGCATGGCTAGTCATACGACAATCAAAATCGGTGGACCTGCTGATTTGTTTGTGGAACCGAAACATATAGATGGTTTAAAAAAGACGATGGAAATCGTACGAAAATATAATGTGCCTTGGCGTGCGATCGGTCGCGGTTCCAACTTACTTGTGCGAGACGGAGGCATTGAAGGGGTCGTCATTAAACTTGGCGAAGGATTAGATGATTTATACATTCATGATACAGAAGTGACAGTCGGCGGGGGATATTCGCTCATTAAACTAGCGACGGTCATTAGTAAGCAAGGATTGTCTGGGTTGGAGTTTGCAGGAGGCATTCCGGGCACAGTTGGCGGAGCGGTGTATATGAACGCTGGTGCTCACGGATCGGATATGTCGCGCATCGTAAAAAAGGCACAAATTTTATTTGAAGACGGAACGATTGAATGGCTAACAAATGAAGAAATGGAATTTTCGTATCGCACATCCGTTTTACAAAAAAAGCGCAAAGGAATTTGCATTGCAGCAACGCTTGAAATGAAAAAAGGAAACCGTGATGAAATTGTCGCAGCGATGCAAAAAAATAAAGATTACCGCCGCGAGACGCAACCGTGGAACTACCCGTGTGCGGGAAGCATTTTCCGCAATCCGCTTCCGCAATACGCCGGGCAGCTAATTGAACAGGCTGGGCTAAAAGGATATACGATCGGCGGGGCGAAAATATCTGAACAACATGCGAACTTTATTGTCAACGCAGGCGGAGCAACAGCAAACGACGTGCTCGAGCTCATCGATTATGTGAAAAAGACGATTTACGACTTATATGGCGTATCGTTGCAAACAGAAGTTGAAATTGTTGGGCGGAAGTAATACATTTTCCCCATCCTAATTTTTCTATATTATGCTATAATAGAAATGGAGATGATGAACTAACGGTGGCTGACATGCGCCGTTAGTTTTCTTGTTATTTTGATTTGGTCCATCGACCGAGGTGGAGTGAATGGGAAAAGAAAAAGGAAAAGTTGTTGTTCTTGAAGAACGTGTACCAAAACTAAAGGAGCAGCGACGACAGCGTGCTAATCGCTTACTTGTTGCATATATCGCTTTATTTTTTATGCTTTTGTTAGGCGTTGTTTATGCCCAGTCGCCACTTAGCAACGTCGCAGTCATCCACGTCGAAGGAAATCATCATATCGCTTCGCAACAAATCATCCAACTAAGCGGTATAACGAAACAAACGAGCTTTTGGAAAGTGAAAAAAGACGAGGTCGAACAGCGAGTGAAACAACATCCAGAAGTGAAAGACGTCAGCGTAAAAAAACGAATTCCGAATCGTATCGACATCGTGATCGTCGAGCGAAAGCGCATCGCTTACATTGTGGACAAACATTCCTTTTTGCCGATTTTAGATAACGGAAAAGTGTTGACGCATGCGAAACAAGTGATTCCGAGCGATGCTCCGATTTTAGTCGGATGGAAAGAAGGGGAGACGATTCAAGACATGGCCGCCCAATTGGCAAACACGCCAAGTTCGATTTTAAACCTCATCTCAGAAATTCATTATACCCCAAACGCATCGGACGAAAGGCATATTACTGTCTATATGAACGACGGCATCGAAGTGAGTGCTACGATCGACCGTTTTGCGAAAAAAATTGTGCATTATCCTTCGATCGTTAGCCAGTTACAGCCGGGGGTGAAAGGCGTTCTTCATTTAGAGATGAGCACATATTTCAAACCGTACGAAGCGGATGAAGGGGATGACAAAGACGATGAAAATGAACGGTAGCCATGTCATTTTGTCGTTCGTTTGTTTAGTTTTAGGCTTTATGTTGGCCTTTTCTTATCAGATAACGAAAAAAGAGACGACCAATCGCCAGCTTGAACGTCAATGGAATAAAGAATATGAATATCGTCAACAGCTCATTGAACAACAAGAGCAAAACAAAAAGTTGCAAGCTGAATTGTTTAAAAAACAACAACGCGTACGTGAAATGGAAAAAGAGTTAGCAAGCGAAGAACAAATTTATTTTAACCTCGTTGAAGATGCAGAACGGTTACGTATGTATCTTGGCAAAGTGAAAGTGAAAGGAAAAGGGGTCGAAGTGACGCTATCTGATGCTTCATACATTCCTTCTGAAGCGAACGCCACAAACTACATCGTCCATGAACAACATGTGTTTCAAGTCGTCAATGAATTGTTGATTGCGGGGGCGTCTGCAATATCGATTAACGGTCAACGGTTATCGCACCGATCGTATATCGTTTGTAACGGTCCGGTCATTGAAATTGACGGGACACAACATCCAGCCCCGTTCGTCATTCAAGCGATTGGCGACCCGAACGTACTTATTGCGGCGTTAACGATTGCTGGTGGGGTGAAAGACCAACTGACGAGCGACCATATTGTTGTTGACATTACGGAAAAATCGGAAATTACAATGGAACCGTTGATGCAAAAATAGAGGAGGGGCGATGTTGACGCAAAAAACGATATGGCATTTCACGCTTGTGTCGCTCATTATTGGCTTTATGTTAGCTGTCCAATTCCAGACGAACAACGAGCCAGACGTGCGCGATACACGTGACATATGGGAAATACGACAAGATTTAAAAAAAGAGCAAGAGCTACATAAACAACTATTACATGAAATACGAAAATATGAAGAAACGTTAGAAAAATACGAACAGCAACGTTCAGAAAACAAAGGAGCGATTCTTCGCCAAACGGTAGAAGAACTAAAAAAAGAAGCTGGGTTAACAGAAGTTGTCGGGGAAGGTGTCGTGCTTTATGTCGAACAAATGTATGATGAATCGTACGTCGGTCCGGTTAGCGATACGGTGTCTGCTGAGCTGCTTCGCCGACTCCTTAATGAATTAAATATGTATGGCGCTCAATACGTATCGATTGCCGACCAACGCATCGTCAATACGACGGTCATTCGCGACATTAACGGTGTGACGAAAGTCGATTCGTATCCGCTTCGTTCTTTCCCGTTTGAAATGAAAGTCATTGCGGCGGACGCCGAAAAACTGTACAACCGACTAAAAGCTTCGACGATTGCCGATGACTTTGCCCTTGAAAATTTGCTTCTGACGATTTCAGAACCGCAACAACGTGTCGTCATTCCTCCGTACGATGGAGCAGTGCGCGTGAAACAAATGGAAGCAGTTGAAGATGCTAGGAGGTGAACATGATGTGGCTTCCCCTGCTCGGCCTCGTCATTGGTATATTGCTCGGCTTGTTGACGGATTGGCGCATTCCGAGCGAATATGCCAACTACTTATCGATCGCGGTGCTCGCAGCGTTTGATACGCTCATAGGTGGCATTCGCGCACATTTGCAAAATATTTACGATGAGCACGTGTTTGTATCTGGATTTTTTTTTAATATTATTTTAGCAACAAGTTTAGCTTTTCTCGGTGTGCATCTTGGTGTAGACTTGTATTTAGCAGCTGTATTTGCGTTCGGTGTGCGCCTGTTTCAAAACATCGCTGTCATCCGCCGAATTTTGCTAACCAAATGGTTAGAAAGCCGCCAAAAAAATCGTTTATAAAAAAGGGAATGCTGTTCGAATGTGGAATATAGTGTTGATATACATAGTAACGTTCATTTTGTAAAGGAGGTGCCACCAGAATGAACAGCAACGATTTTTATGTTAGTCTTGACATCGGTACGTCCAGTGTAAAAGTGATCATTGGCGAAATGATTAACGATCAGTTAAACATTATCGGTGTCGGCAATGTGAAATCGCAAGGGCTAAAAAAAGGCTCTATTATTGATATAGATGAAACGGTACAATCCATTAAACGAGCGGTTGAACAAGCGGAACGGATGGTCGGCGTAACGATTAAAGGCGCCATTGTCGGAGTAAACGGCAACCACATTCAACTTCAACCGTGCAACGGGATTGTCGCTGTATCAAGTGAAAATAAAGAAATTACAAATGAAGACGTCACACGCGTCATTGAAGCGGCCCAAGTCGTTTCCATTCCGCCAGAACGCGAAATTATTGACGTCATTCCGAAACAGTTTATCGTTGACGGCCTTGATGGCATTAACGACCCGCGCGGTATGTTAGGTGTCCGATTGGAAATGGAAGGGACGATGATTACTGCATCAAAAACCGCTTTACATAACGTGCTTCGTTGTGTTGAGCGAGCGGGGCTAGACGTGCTTGATGTGTGCCTTCAGCCGCTAGCGGCAGCCTCGATTGCGTTATCGAAAGATGAAAAAAATTTAGGTGTGGCACTCATTGACATTGGTGGTGGTTCAACGACGGTCGCTGTGTTTGAACAAGGATTTTTACAAGCAACGACCGTGCTTCCAATCGGTGGTGAACATATTACAAAAGACTTATCAATCGGCATGCGCACGTCGACAGAAGATGCAGAACGCATTAAACTAAAACATGGACATGCGTTTTACGATCTCGCTTCGGATGAAGAAGTATTTAGCGTCCCGATTATCGGCACAGATCAGCATCAACAATTTAGCCAATTAGAAATCGCGGATATGATTGAAGCGCGTGTAGAGGAAATTTTACAAATGGTACAAGCTGAAATTCGCAGACGTGGATTTCGCGATCTGCCTGGCGGATACGTGTTAACCGGTGGAACAGTCAATATGCCGGGCGTATTAGAACTTGCCGAAGCCATTTTTGAAAATACCGTACGCGTGGCGATGCCGGATTATATTGGCGTCCGCGATCCACAATATACAAACGGTGTTGGCTTAATTCAATTTGCTTATAAAAATGCGAAGCTACAAGGAAGACACGTTCCTGTTCTTTCTTCGAGCGCCGCAAACGATTTCCAACCGGAAAAAAAGGTGCATAAAGCGCCAGCAAAACCGAAACAAAAAGAAGAACATTTAGGGCATAAAGTAAAGAAATTTTTCGGATATTTTTTTGAATGACAATTTGAATGGCTAGGAGGATTATCATGTTGGAGTTTGACACGACTGTTGATCAGTTAGCGACAATTAAAGTAATTGGTGTCGGCGGCGGAGGAAATAACGCTGTAAACCGCATGATTGAACATGGCGTACAAGGTGTAGAATTTATTGCGGTTAATACAGATGCTCAAGCGTTAAACTTATCCAAGGCGCCAATTAAGCTACAAATTGGCGCGAAATTGACGCGTGGATTAGGTGCAGGAGCAAATCCAGAAGTAGGAAAAAAAGCAGCCGAAGAAAGTAAAGAACAAATTGAAGAGGCGCTTAAAGGTGCCGATATGGTATTCGTTACAGCCGGCATGGGCGGAGGAACAGGAACGGGAGCGGCGCCAGTTATTGCTCAAATCGCACGCGATTTAGGTGCGCTTACTGTCGGCGTCGTCACGCGGCCGTTTACATTCGAAGGAAGAAAGCGTGCGATGCAAGCGGCAAGTGGTATCGCAGCGATGAAAGAAGCTGTGGATACGCTGATCGTGATTCCGAACGATCGTCTATTAGAAATTGTTGATAAAAATACGCCGATGTTAGAAGCGTTCCGCGAAGCAGACAACGTGCTTCGTCAAGGGGTACAAGGCATCTCCGACTTAATTGCGGTGCCGGGATTAATTAACTTAGACTTTGCCGATGTGAAAACGATTATGTCGAACAAAGGTTCAGCCCTCATGGGAATCGGCGTAGCAACGGGGGAAAATCGCGCGGCAGAAGCAGCGAAAAAGGCGATCTCGAGCCCGCTATTAGAAACATCGATCGATGGTGCCCAAGGCGTATTAATGAACATTACAGGTGGCACAAACTTAAGCTTGTACGAAGTGCAAGAAGCAGCTGACATCGTTGCATCCGCTGCTGATCAAGACGTCAATATGATTTTCGGTTCCGTTATTAACGAAAACTTAAAAGACGAAATTATCGTTACGGTTATCGCGACAGGATTTAATGAAGAAGTGAATCAAGCGAAAGCAACGCGACAAGCGGTTGTCAAACCGACAGTTGGCGTCAAGCGCGAGAAAAAAGAAGAGCCAGTCGACTACTCGCCAACACGCGGACAACAAGTTGAGGATCCACTCGACATCCCTGCCTTTTTACGCAATCGCAACCGTCGCCGTTAAAAAAAACGCTCACTACGTGTGGGCGTTTTTTTATTTCCATCACCATATGACAAAATCTCTAAAGAAATGACGTCATCGTTTGACACACTTTTCTATTGGAAGTGCTATATACTAGTTTCAAGACGTTGTCAGGAGGGGATGCTGCTGATTTATGCCGATCTCGTATGGTTATTAAATTTTTGTTTTGATGCGATGTTGTTATGGCTTGCGGCAATTATGTTAAAGCGTCGTATTCGTTTATGGCGGCTTATGCTTGCAGCATTATTCGGCTCGCTACTCGTCTTGCTTATTTTCACTCCTTTTGCCTATATCATGTCTCATATCGCAACGAAACTTGTCGTCTCGTTTTTCATCGTTTGGATTTGCTTCGGCTTTCATCGCTTTCGCTTTTTTTTGGAAAACGTGCTCGCTTTTTATTTCGCCACGTTTATGATGGGCGGAGGGATGGTTGCGTTTCACTTTTTACTACAAAGCGAAATGACCGTTTATTCATCGGGTTGGCTCTCTCACTCGACTTCGATCAGCTGGTTGTTTATCGTCATCATGTTTCCAATTTTATGGATATTATCAAAAGTGCAAATGGGAACGATTCGCGAAAAAAAATTGCGGTTTGAACACGTCATCGATGTGCGCGTCACATGTTTTGGACAAACGGTATGTTTAAAAGGATTAGTCGACAGCGGAAACCAGTTGCGCGACCCATTCACAAACACACCGGTTATGATCGTCGAATTGCAACCGTTCGCACATATTTTCCCTCAAGCTGTTTTACAAATGATTCAAAAACGTACGTACACAGATGACATCCCGAACGAATGGGTGGATCGGATCCGTTTCGTCCCGTACCGTGCCGTTGGCGTCGAGCAACAGCTGTTAGTGGCGATGAAACCAGACGACGTACAATGGTCAGATGGAAATGAATGGACATGTGTGAAAAAAGCACTTGTCGGCTTTTATCCGTCATCGTTATCAGCAGACGGAGAGTACAACTGCATCGTTCATCCGCATATGGTGATGTCGCAAGCTTCGTAATTATTATTATCATACGGCCGTTCGTGCTGAAATAGAAGGAGGTTTTTTATGAAGTTATTCAAATTACGCCTCACATATGTATGGTACAAACTATTAAAAAAATTAGGGCTTAAAGCGGACGAAATTTATTACATCGGCGGAAGCGAAGCATTGCCACCGCCGCTGACGAAAGAGGAAGAAGAAATGTTATTAAAAAAACTTCCTTCTGGAGATGAAACAGCACGTTCGCTCCTTATTGAGCGAAATCTTCGCCTTGTCGTCTACATCGCCCGGAAATTTGAAAATACCGGCATTAACATTGAAGATTTAATTAGCATTGGTACGATTGGATTAATTAAAGCAGTCAATACGTTTAACCCGGAGAAAAAAATTAAACTCGCTACATATGCATCACGATGCATTGAAAATGAAATTTTAATGTATTTACGGCGCAACAACAAAGTGCGTTCAGAAGTATCGTTTGATGAACCGTTAAACATCGACTGGGATGGCAACGAACTGCTGTTGTCGGACGTATTAGGTACAGAAGATGACGTCATTACGAAAGACTTAGAAGCAAATATTGACCGGAACTTATTATTTCGCGCGCTCGATCAATTAAGTGATCGAGAAAAACAAATTATGGAACTTCGCTTCGGGCTAAGTGGTGGAGAAGAAAAAACACAAAAAGATGTCGCCGACTTATTAGGCATTTCCCAATCGTACATTTCCCGTTTAGAAAAGCGAATTATTAAACGATTGCGAAAAGAGTTTAACAAAATGATGTAATGCATATTTTTCCCTTCGAAGGAGATACTGAAAGCTGACAGCATCTCCTGCAAGGAGGGAAAGACATGGCAAGAAACAAAGTTGAAATTTGCGGCGTTGATACATCGAAACTTCCCGTACTGAAAAACGAAGAAATGCGTGAACTATTTCGCCAAATGCAAGCCGGTGACATATCGGCACGCGAAAAATTAATCAACGGGAATTTACGGCTCGTATTAAGCGTCATTCAGCGATTTAACAATCGTGGAGAATATGTCGACGATTTGTTTCAAGTCGGCTGTATCGGACTTATGAAATCAATTGATAACTTTGATTTAAGTCAAAACGTGAAATTTTCAACGTATGCTGTACCGATGATTATTGGTGAAATCCGCCGATATTTACGTGACAATAACCCGATTCGCGTGTCCCGCTCGCTGCGCGATATTGCATACAAAGCGCTACAAGTGCGCGAAAAAATGATGAGCGAAACTGCAAAAGAACCGACAGCAGAAGAAATTGCAAAAATTTTAGACGTCCCACACGAAGAAATTGTGTTTGCATTGGATGCCATTCAAGATCCCGTTTCCTTATTTGAACCGATTTACAACGATGGCGGCGACCCGATTTATGTGATGGACCAACTGAGCGACGAGAAAAACCGCGACACAAATTGGATTGAAGAAATCGCGCTGAAAGAAGGGTTACGTCGGCTAAATGAGCGCGAAAAAATGATTATTCGCAAACGATTTTTTCAAGGGAAGACACAAATGGAAGTGGCCGAAGAAATCGGCATTTCGCAAGCACAAGTATCTCGTTTAGAAAAAGCGGCCATTAAACAAATGAATAAAAATATTCAATGGTAACATCCCCCACACAGCTGGGGGTTTTTCTATGCTTTCGACATGACTACAACGTTTGATTTGCGCATACATATAGGAGATAGAAAGAAGAAAAGGAGCGGGGGAACATGGTGAAAATTTCTGAACTCCAACAAAAAGACGTCGTCAATGTCGCAAACGGCAAACGGCTTGGAAATATTGGAGATATCGATATTAATTTAACGACCGGTCAAATTGAAGCCATCATCATTATCGGTGCAGGGAAAGTGCTCGGTTTATTTGGACGAACGGATGAAATCATCATTCCGTGGCGCGATATTGTGAAAGTTGGTGCCGACGTCATTCTCGTTCGATTAGATGGCGATGAATAATTCACGTTTTCGGCAAGCTGTGATAAAATAGGAAAAAAAGTGATAAAATTGTACAAAGGATGTCGCACGATGAATGAAATATTTCGACAAGCGCACGAGTCGTTGCTTTTGTTTGATGGATGGGAAGACGTGATCGTTGCGTTTACGACAAAACGAGGCGGAGTGAGCACAGGGTCGTTTGCCACGTTAAACGTCGGCATGCATGTCGCAGACGATTGCGATGTCGTATATGAAAATCGAAAAAAAGTAGCCGAGCAGTTAGACGTTTCGCTTGATCGCTGGGTATGTGCCGATCAAGTGCATGGCGTACACATCGAAAAAGTGACGAACAATCATGCAGGAAAAGGGGTACGCGCGTACGATACCGCTGTGCCTCATACAGACGGGCTGTATACGGACGAACGACAGCTGATGTTGGCGCTTTGTTTTGCGGATTGCGTTCCGCTTTACTTTTTTTCGCCAAGTAAAAAGCTAATTGGACTTGCACATGCCGGCTGGAAAGGGACGGTGCACAACATCGCGGGTGAAATGGTGAAGCGATGGAAAGAAGAAGGGGCTGATGATATTTACGTTGTCATCGGTCCGTCGATCGGCCGTTGTTGTTACGTCGTCGATGATCGCGTCATTGAATTCGTTCAAAAGGCGCTAGTCAACTCGCCACAATCTCTTTATAATGAAACAAGTAAGGGACAGTATGCGCTCGACTTAAAAGAAATGAATAAACAGCTTTTGCAACAAGCAGGTGTTCCGAGCGAACGTATCGCTGTTTCATCGTATTGCACAAGCTGTGAGCAGTCATTATTTTTCTCTCACCGGCGCGACGGTGGCAAAACAGGAAGAATGATGGCGCTTATTGGCTGGAGGGAATGATATGTCGGTCAAACAACGGTTACAAACAATTCAACAACATATTGCTGACGCGTGTGAAAAAACAGGACGAAACGCATCAGACGTTCAAATTGTGGCAGTGACAAAATACGTCAGCATCGCGCGAGCAAAAGAGGCGATCGATGCGGGCATCGTTCATTTAGGCGAAAGTCGTACCGACGGTTTTTTACAAAAATACGAAACAATCGGAAAAGAAGCAACATGGCATTTTATCGGCACGTTGCAATCAAGAAAAGTGAAACAAATCATCGATTACGTTGACTACGTTCATTCGCTCGACCGTCTTTCATTAGCGGAAGAAATTAACAAACGAGCGAATCGAACGATCAAATGTTTCGTGCAAGTCAATGTTTCAGGGGAGCAATCGAAACACGGGCTAGCGCCAAAAGACGTATTGCCGTTTATTGAAACATTATCTGCTTTTTCACGTATTGAAGTTGTCGGATTAATGACGATGGCGCCATATACGGATGATGAGGCGACGATTCGTCGCTGTTTTCGGACGTTGCGCGAGTTAAAAGAACAAGTACAAGAAAAACAATTGCCGCACGCCCCTTGTACACAATTGTCCATGGGGATGTCAAACGACTACGTAATTGCGGTCGAAGAAGGAGCAACGTTTCTTCGACTCGGTACATGTCTTGTCGGTGAAGAGGAGGTGGAATGATGGGATTTGTGAAAAAAATTCGCGACTTTTTCGATTTAGATGAAGAAAAATGGGAAGAAGATGAATACGAGCAAGAAGAAGTGGCTCAACAACCGAAAGTCGAACAAAAACAAAATGTTGTGAGTTTACAAAGTGTACAAAAATCGTCCAAGCTCGTTTTATTTGAGCCGCGCGCATATGCGGAAGTACAAGAAATTGCCGACCATTTAAAAAATCGACGTGCTGTCGTCGTAAACGTTCATCGTGTCGACCGTGATCAAGCGCGGCGCATCGTCGACTTTTTAAGCGGAACGGTGTATGCGATTGGCGGAGACATTCAACAAGTCGGCTCTACCATTTTTTTATGCACGCCAGACAATGTAGATGTAAGTGGATCCATTTCCATCGTTTCTGACGATGAACCGACAATAAAGAGGTGGTAATTTTGTATCAAATAGCAAATTTTCTAGCAACCGTCATTGAAGTATATTCGTACGCGATTATTGTTTACATTTTAATGTCATGGTTTCCAAATGCACGTGAAACAAAAATTGGTCAATTTCTCGCCAACATTTGTGAGCCATATTTAGAGCCGTTTCGTCGCTTTATTCCACCGATTGGCATGATCGACATTTCCCCGATCGTCGCCTTGCTTGTGTTACGCTTTGCGACGGTGGGCGTTTATGGATTAGTAGATATGGTCAGTCGAGGAATGTAATGGACATTTATCAACATTTTCGAAAGGAAGAGCATCATTTTATTGATCTCGTTTGCGAATGGAAGCGGCTCGTGACGGAGCAGTATGCTCCGAAACTCACACATTTTTTAACTCCGCGTGAACAACAAATTGTCCGCTCGATTGTCGGCCATCACGATGAAGTGCACGTTGCCTTTTTTGGTGGCTCATCATCTGTTGAACGAAAGCGGGCACTGTTATATCCGACTTACATGCAACCGAATGAAGAAGATTTTCAACTATCGTTGTTTTCCGTTCGCTATCCAAAAAAATTTGTTACACTCGGGCATCGTGACGTGCTCGGTGCCCTTTTGTCACTCGGTGTGAAGCGTGAAAAATTTGGCGATATCGTCATCGTTGATGATATCATTCAGTTTGTCGTCGCTAAAGAAATTGCACCGTTTGTGAAAATGAACGTCACAACGATTGGAAAAGCAAAAGTATCGTTAGAAGAACAACCACTTTCGCAACTTCTCGATGTGAAAGAAGAATGGGAAGAAGAAACATTTACCGTTTCTTCTTTGCGACTCGACGCCATTTTAGCGCAATGTTTTCGCATATCACGGCAAAAATCACAAGCCTTCATTGCCCAAAACTTCGTGAAAGTGAATTGGAAAACGGTTGACCAAGCTCATATGGAATGCCAAGAAGGTGATTTATTGTCGTTGCGCGGGTATGGGCGCTGCCGACTGCAAGCGATTGTCGGTCAAACGAAAAAAGAAAAATGGCGCATCGTTGTCGAAAAAGCAAAATAAAAGCAGGATTTTCGCAAAATATGTCGAAACATACGGTACGTACATAAGATGGAGGTGGGCTGCATGCCGTTAACGCCGTTAGATATTCATAATAAAGAATTTAGCCGAGGCTTTCGCGGATATGATGAAGATGAAGTGAACGAGTTTTTAGATCAAGTCATTAAAGACTATGAAATGATCTTGCGTGAAAAAAAGCAGCTTGAGGAAAAAGTGCGAGAGCTGACGGAGCGACTCAACTACTTTACAAATATTGAAGAGACGCTAAATAAATCGATTTTAATCGCGCAAGAGACAGCGGAAGAAGTGAAGCGAAACGCACAGAAAGAAGCGAAGCTCATCATTAAAGAGGCGGAGAAAAATGCGGATCGCATCATTAGTGAGGCGCTCGCAAAAACGCGAAAAATCGCGATGGAAGTGGAAGAATTAAAGCGTCAAGCGAAAGTGTTCCGCAATCGTTTTAAAATGTTAATTGAAGCGCAGCTCGATATGTTAAATAGCGGCGACTGGGATCACCTATTAGATTACAAACTTGATGATGAAGCGGTGCAAGAAATAACAGAGTCTTGACGGTGACGATTGTTATTGCCTATAATATCGATTACAGTTATATCGCAAAAAACGATGAAGGGGACAGTAGTTCTTTCATCAGCTTATTACAGCGAGCCGAGGGCGGTGGAAGCTCGGCATAAGCGAAAGAATGAAAATCACCCCGGAGTTCCGTGCTGAACAAATAGTAGGCCACGGCGCGTCATTCCCGTTACGAATGTTGAGTGGGCTATGTGTACATAGTCAACAAGGGTGGTACCGCGAGACCTTCTCGTCCCTTTTGGGCATGAGAAGGTTTTTTTATTTACATAAAAGGAGGTAAACAAAATGGATTACAAAGATACGTTACTGATGCCAAAAACCGATTTCCCGATGCGCGGAAATCTTCCACAACGTGAACCACAAATGCAAGCAAAATGGGATGAAATGGACATTTATCGAAAAGTGCAAGAGCGTACAAAAGATCGCCCGCTTTTCGTATTGCATGACGGACCGCCGTATGCGAACGGCGACATTCATATGGGACATGCCCTTAATAAAATTTTAAAAGACTTTATCGTTCGCTATAAGTCAATGAGCGGCTATTGTGCTCCGTACGTACCGGGCTGGGATACGCACGGCTTGCCAATTGAAACGGCACTGACAAAAAATAAAGGCGTCAATCGGAAAGAAATGAGCGTTGCGGAATTCCGCAAGCTATGCGAACAATATGCGTACGAGCAAATTGACCGCCAGCGCGAGCAATTTAAACGACTTGGTGTGCGCGGCGATTGGGATAATCCTTACATTACGTTAACGCCAGAATATGAAGCACAACAAATTAAAGTGTTTGGTGAAATGGCGAAAAAAGGATTAATTTATAAAGGATTAAAACCTGTGTATTGGTCTCCGTCAAGCGAATCGGCGCTCGCTGAAGCGGAAATCGAGTACAAAGACAAACGTTCCCCATCGATTTACGTCGCTTTTCCTGTCAAAGACGGAAAAGGGGTGCTTGATGGCGACGAAAAAATCGTCATTTGGACGACAACGCCATGGACGATTCCAGCGAACTTAGGTATCGCTGTTCATCCACAGTTGCAATATAGCGTCGTTGAGGCAGATGGTGGCAAATACGTCGTTGCATCGGAGTTATTACAATCGGTACAAAAAGAAATCGGCTGGGAACATGTCACGGTCTTAAAAACAGTGAAAGGAAGCGAACTCGAATACGTCGTTGCGAAACATCCGTTTTACGATCGCGATTCGCTCGTCATTTGTGGCGAACACGTCACAACAGACGCCGGAACCGGTTGCGTTCATACGGCCCCGGGACACGGGGAAGACGACTTTATCGTCGGTCAAAAATACGGTTTAGGTGTTCTTTGCCCTGTCGATGAGCGCGGCTATATGACGGAAGAAGCGCCAGGATTTTCCGGTATGTTTTATGACGACGCAAACAAAGCGATTACAGAAAAGCTACAAGAAGTAGGTGCTTTATTAAAACTATCGTTTATTACGCACTCGTATCCGCACGATTGGCGGACGAAGCAACCGACAATTTTCCGTGCGACAGCTCAATGGTTTGCGTCCATCGACAAAATTCGTGATCAATTGTTGAAAGCTGTCGAAGAAACGAAATGGGTGCCAGCATGGGGTGAAATTCGCATCCACAACATGATTCGCGATCGTGGCGACTGGTGCATTTCGCGCCAACGTGCGTGGGGCGTACCGATTCCAGTCTTTTATGCGGAAAACGGTGAACCAATTATTACAGACGAAACGATTGAACACGTATCGAACTTGTTCCGCCAATACGGCTCGAACGTTTGGTTTGAACGCGAAGCAAAGGATTTGCTCCCAGAAGGGTTTACGCATCCAGGTAGCCCGAACGGACGCTTTACGAAAGAAACAGATATTATGGACGTTTGGTTCGACTCTGGTTCTTCTCATCAAGCGGTATTAGAAGAACGGGACGATTTACAACGTCCAGCAGATCTTTATTTAGAAGGGTCCGACCAATATCGCGGCTGGTTTAACTCATCACTCTCCACCGCGGTTGCAGTTACCGGAAAAGCGCCGTATAAAGGCGTATTAAGCCACGGCTTCGTACTTGATGGCGAAGGACGAAAAATGAGCAAATCGCTCGGCAACGTCGTCGTACCAGCAAAAGTCATGGAACAGCTTGGTGCCGACATTTTGCGTCTTTGGGTTGCTTCTGTCGACTATCAAGCAGACGTGCGCATTTCTGACAACATTTTAAAACAAGTCGCAGAAGTATATCGTAAAATTCGCAACACGTTCCGTTTCATGCTCGGTAATTTATTCGATTTCAATCCTGCGGAACATACGGTAGCGATCGAGCAGTTGCGCGAAGTGGACCGTTACATGCTCATTAAATTAAATCGTCTCATCGAAAAAGTAAAACAAGCGTATGAAACGTATGAATTTGCGACGATTTACCATGAAGTAAACAACTTCTGCACCGTCGATTTAAGCGCCTTTTACTTCGATTTCTCAAAAGACGTGTTGTACATTGAAGCAGCCAATAATCATGAACGTCGTTCGATTC
Organism: Anoxybacillus flavithermus; assembly: GCA_002243705.1. Classification (GTDB taxonomy): domain Bacteria; phylum Bacillota; class Bacilli; order Bacillales; family Anoxybacillaceae; genus Anoxybacillus; species Anoxybacillus flavithermus. The sequence goes on along the minus strand of CP020815.1, from coordinate 2,356,047 downwards.
AAACGGTGTTGTATGAAACGCTTGTCGCGTTAACGAAACTTGTTGCGCCAATTTTACCGCATACGGCAGATGAAGTGTGGTCGTACATTCCGCATGTCAAAGAAGAAAGCGTACAGCTTGTCGATATGCCAGAAGCCGTGCATATTGATGATGCCGATCGCATCGTTAAAAAATGGGATGCGTTTATGGAATTGCGCGACGAAGTATTAAAAGCGTTGGAAGTGGCGCGCAACGAAAAACTAATCGGTAAGTCGCTAACGGCGCACGTCATTTTATATCCGACTAACGACACGAAAGCGCTCATCGATTCAATTGAAGAAGATATGAAACAGCTATTAATTGTTTCCGCGTTTTCGATTGGTGGAACGTTTGCTGATGCACCGAGCGAGGCGCAAACATTTACGAAAACAGCGATTGTCGTCAAACAAGCGGAAGGAAAAACGTGCGCACGTTGCTGGGTCGTTACACCGACAGTCGGCGAAGATGCAGACCACCCAGAGCTATGTCCACGTTGTGCGACAATTGTCAAGCAATAACACATATCCCCCCTCTCTTTCAAGGGGGTTTTTGACTGTTCATGATAAATATATAAATATTTATAAAAATCTGATGATCATTTTATATGAAAAAAGTCAAAAAGGGGCTGGGAGAAGATGATTCGCACGTACAAAGTCATGCTTCTGCCCAATAATAAGCAAAAGACGAAGCTATTTCAATGCGCAGGTGTTGCCAGATGGGCGTATAACTTTGCATTAGCGCAACAACAAGAAAATGATAAACAAGGTGGCAAATTTTTAAGTGATGGCGAACTAAGAAAAAGGTTAACGCAGCTCAAACAAACGAAAGAGTATAGTTGGCTCAATCAATTCTCAAACAACATCACAAAACAAGCAATCAAAGATGCGTATCAAGCTTACAAAAACTTTTTTGAAGGACGGGCGAAGTTTCCGAAGTTTAAAACGAAAAAACGAACGCGACCGAGCTTTTATCAAGATACATCGAAAATCAAAATCACCGACACGCATGTGAAACTAGAGAAACTGACGCCTTCTAAAAAGAAAAATAGACAGAAATTCAATTGGATCCGTCTTGCTGAAAGAGGTCGTATTCCTCACGGTGCACATATAAAGTATGTCAATCCGCGCATCGTGTTTGACGGACTTCATTGGTTTTTAACGGTCGGTGTAGAGGAAGCGGAAGTGAAACATGGAACATACAACGAAGGCATTGGTATTGATTTAGGAGTAAAATCGTTCGCTACCGTCAGCAATGGGATGACGTTTCCTAACATCCATCACATGCCTCAAGTGAAAAAGCTTGAAAAACAAATGAAACGAATGCAAAGAAAAATATCGCGAAAATATGAAATGAACAAAATCCAAACAGAAAGGGGAGAATACCGTTACAGAAAAACGGAAAACATCAAGAAACTAGAATTCCTTGTTTTGAAAAAACGCCGAAGGCTAAAAAATACCCAGCTAAACTATACCCACCACATCACCACGACGTTGGTGAAAACCAAGCCAGCGTATGTCGTGATGGAAGACTTGAATACAAGCGGCATGTTAAAAAATCGCAAGCTATCGAAAGCGATTCAACAACAAACATTCCACGAGTTCAAGCGGCAAATGTGCATGGCATGGGATCGAGTTGATCGTGGCGGATCGTTTTTATCCGTCAAGCAAAAAGTGTAGCCGTTGCGGTCATGTAAAAGAGAAGCTTTCTCTATCCGAACGGACGTATCGCTGTGAAGCTTGTGGGCTAGAAATGGATCGCGACCTCAACGCAAGCATCAACTTGAAAAACTATGCCAAGTAAAGCACAACATGTACCCATCCGTTAGTGGGGAAGTGAAGCCTTCGGAGCGCCAAGGAAACGAGAGTAGCTTTTCGCGAAATCGGGCGCGATGAACAAGGAAGGAAACATAGACTTTTATAAGTTTCTTATAAAGTCTTGTAAGTTTTCTGTAATGGGATTGTTTATGATAAAATGAAAAAGAATTTTGCTTTGGAGGGGTGTCATGTTATATTATTTGCTTGCTTTTGTCGTCATATTGATTGACCAATGGACGAAATGGCTCGTCGTTCGCTATATGGAATTAGGCGAAAGCATTCCGATTATTGAAAACGTGTTATATATGACATCGCATCGCAATCGTGGGGCGGCATGGGGCATGTTGCAAGGGCAATTTTGGCTGTTTTATTTAATTACAATTGTCGTCGTTGTCGGCATCGTCATATACATTCAACGGTTGCAACCGACGCAACGGCTGTTTGGCATCGCGCTTGGACTGATGCTTGGCGGCGCGCTCGGTAACTTTATTGATCGCATATTTCGAAAAGAAGTTGTCGATTTTGTTCATACGTATATTTTCAATTATAGCTTCCCGATTTTTAACGTCGCCGATGCAGCATTGACAATCGGTGTTGCGCTCATGTTTATTTATACATGGACCGAAGAAAAACAACGAAAGGGAATGAGCGATGGAGCAAATTCAACTCACGATTGAAGAACAACACGATGGAGAGCGCATTGATAAAGTCATTGCTGAACTAAATGAACAATGGTCGCGTTCTCAAGTACAACAATGGTTAAAAGAAGGGCATGTGCTCGTGAACGGTAAAGCGGTGAAACCGAACTACAAATGCCATGTCGATGATGAAGTGGTCATTTCCATTCCGAGTCCGGAGCCGTTAGATGTCGCACCGGAGCCAATTCCGCTTGATATTTATTACGAAGATGCGGACGTGCTCGTTGTCAATAAGCCGCGTGGCATGGTCGTTCATCCAGCGCCCGGTCATATGCACGGGACGCTTGTTAACGCATTACTTGCACATTGCCAAGACCTTTCCGGCATTAACGGTGTGCTTCGACCGGGCATCGTTCATCGCATCGATAAAGATACGTCCGGCTTATTAATGGTCGCCAAAAACGATTTGGCGCATGAGTCGCTTGTCAATCAACTTGTAAACAAAACGGTGACGCGCAAATATGTCGCGATCGTTCACGGTGTCATTCCGCACGATTATGGGACAATTGATGCCCCAATCGGGCGCGACCCACGCGATCGTCAAAGCATGGCCGTTGTCGAAAACGGAAAAGAAGCGGTGACACATTTTCGCGTCCTCGAACGATTTGAACATTATACGTTCGTTGAATGCCAGCTTGAAACAGGGCGGACGCATCAAATTCGTGTGCATATGAAATACATTGGCTATCCGCTTGCCGGAGATCCAAAATACGGTCCACGCAAAACGTTGCCGATTGACGGACAGGCGCTTCACGCTGGCGTATTAGGATTTCAACATCCACGTACGGGCGAATATTTGCAGTTTGAAGCCCCGATTCCTCACGAATTTGAGCGATTGCTCGACATGTTGCGAAATAACCGTTGACAAACGAAAAAAAGAAACGTACAATGAGTTCAAGTGAACAAAGACCTTTAAGTTCAGTCCCGTGAGGCTGAGAAGGTGTCGGATTTAGGTGACGTGTGCCTACATATACCCTCTCGCCAAACGGTGAGAGGGTTTTTTGTACGGAGGTGAAACGATGCAAAAGGCAATTGTATTAGACGAACAAGCGATTCGACGCGCGTTGACGCGCATTGCTCACGAAATTATTGAGCGCAACAAAGGCATTGACGATTGCGTCCTCATCGGTATTAAAACGCGCGGCATTTACTTAGCAAAGCGATTAGCTGAACGCATTGAACAAATTGAAGGAACGTCTATTCCTGTTGGCGAGTTAGATATTACATTATACCGTGATGATTTAACAGTAAAAACAGACGATCGTGAACCGCTTGTGAAAGGAACGGACGTCCCGTTTTCCGTTACAAATCAAAAAGTCATTTTAGTTGATGACGTATTATTTACAGGCCGAACGGTGCGCGCTGCCATGGATGCCGTTATGGATCTCGGTCGTCCGGCGCAAATTCAATTAGCTGTTCTCGTTGACCGCGGTCATCGCGAATTGCCGATTCGTGCCGATTTCGTCGGCAAAAACATCCCGACATCAAGCGCAGAAAGAATTGTCGTCGAATTAAAAGAAGTTGATGACATCGATCAAGTGAGCATACATGAATAAAGCACCCTTTTTAAAAGGCAGTCCAGCGAGGCTGACAAAGGGGATTCGTTTCCTATACCCTCTTTGTGCCTTCGTGTGGACAAAGAGGGTTTTTTATATATAAAAGAAAGGGAGAGAGAAGATGAATAAACCTGTTTTAGATGTAAAAGATGTTCCTTCTTTCGGACAGCTTGTTACACTTAGTTTACAACATTTATTTGCGATGTTCGGCGCAACGATTTTAGTGCCGTACTTAGTTGGACTCAGTCCAGCGATGGCGCTCATTTCAAGCGGACTCGGAACACTCGCCTTTTTAATCGTGACAAAATGGCAAGTACCTGCCTACCTCGGCTCATCGTTCGCATTTATTACGCCAATTATTGCAGCGAAAGCAGCGGGCGGTCCGGGTGCGGCGATGATCGGAAGTTTTTTAGCCGGTCTCGTATATGGCATCGTCGCTTTAGCGATTAAAAAAGCAGGTTATCGTTGGATTATGAATTTGCTTCCACCGATCGTCGTCGGTCCGGTCATTATCGTCATCGGATTAGGATTAGCAAACGTTGCCGTCAGCATGGCGATGAACGGCCCAGATGGAAAGTATAGCTTGACGCACTTTTCTGTTGCGGTCGTGACGCTTGCTGCGACGATTATGTTTTCGATTTTATCAAGAGGAATGTTTAGCTTAGTACCTGTTTTGATGGGCATTATCGTCGGCTACGTGTACGCATTAGCTGTCGGCGTCGTCGATTTATCAGGAGTAGCAAAAGCAAAATGGCTTGAAATGCCTGATTTCTTGTTGCCGTTCGTTCATTACGATGTCCGCGTGACGCTCGACATTGTGCTTTTGATGGTGCCCGTAGCCATTGTGACATTATCTGAACATATCGGTCATCAGCTCGTATTAAGTAAAGTCGTTGGACGCGATTACATTAAAGAACCAGGTTTACATCGCTCGATTTTCGGTGATGGATTAGCGACGATGATTTCAGCGCTCATCGGCGGTCCGCCAAAGACGACATACGGAGAAAATATCGGTGTATTAGCCATTACGCGCGTATATAGCGTATATGTGTTAGCTGGTGCGGCTGTGCTCGCGATCGCGTTCGGATTTTTAGGAAAAGTGACGGCGCTTATTAGCTCGATTCCGACGCCGGTCATGGGTGGCGTATCGATCTTACTGTTCGGAATTATCGCTTCTTCAGGTTTGCGCATGCTTGTCGATAGTAAAATCGACTTTGGTGACAAACGAAACTTAGTCATCTCATCAGTTATTCTCGTCATCGGCATCGGGGATGCGGTTGTGAAAGTATCAGAACAATTTGAAGTGCACGGTATGGCGCTTGCAGCAATCACAGGTATCGCATTAAACCTCATTTTGCCTGGTCGTCCGAACGTGTCGGATAGCGTATTTGAACAAAAACATGATGTCGCATAACACGCCTTTTAAAAGAAGTCCAGCGAGGCTTACAAAGGTGTGCTAGAGGAAATCCGTTCATCGAAACGGTCTCTTTCCTCATGCTTGTAAACACCTTGCCTCGCTCGGCAAGGTGTTTTTTTACTAAAAAGGAGGAGTTTATATGCATTTACTAACGTTAGCAGAACTCTCGGTTGATGAAGTGCTCGCCATTTTGCATGAAGCGGAACGATTTGCGAACGGTGAAACGTGGAAAGTCAATAAACAAACGTTTGTCACCAACTTATTTTTTGAACCGAGCACGCGCACAAAATGTAGTTTTGAAATAGCGGAACGAAAACTTGGGCTTACAGTCATTCCGTTTGATGCAGAGATGTCGAGCGTCCAAAAAGGAGAAACGTTGTACGATACGATTCGGACGTTGCAAGCGATCGGTGTGGAAGCGGTCGTCATTCGCCACCCATCCGATCACTACTTTGAACCGTTGCGCCATGCGATTGACATTCCGATCATTAACGCAGGCGACGGATGCGGTCACCATCCAACGCAATCGTTATTAGATTTACTGACGATTCGTCAACAATTTGGCACATTTATCGGGCTGAATGTTGCCATTGTCGGTGACATTCGTCATAGCCGAGTAGCACGTTCGAATGCTGAAATATTAACAAGGCTCGGCGCAAACGTCTTCTTTTGCAGCCCTCCTGAGTGGCAAGATATAACGAATCCGTACGGCACATACGTCGATCTTGACACGGCCGTGAAAGAAGCAGACGTCGTCATGCTCCTTCGCATTCAGCACGAGCGTCATGAAGAAAAAATGGGATGGACGAAAGAGCAATATCATGAACAGTACGGTTTAACGATCGGGCGAGAAAAACAAATGAAAAACACGAGCATCATTTTACATCCGGCTCCAGTCAATCGCGATGTAGAAATCGCAAGTGAACTCGTTGAATGTGAACGATCACGCATTTTCAAACAAATGGAAAACGGCGTATACGTGCGCATGGCCGTTTTAAAACGGGCATTACAAAAAGGGGGAACGAAACATGGCTACCATTTTCAAACGTGTACGCTTGCTTAACGAGCAAGGTGAACTCATACAGACGGATATAAAAGTTGCTGGAGGTCGTATCGTTCAAATCGCACACGACCTTCATGCAGAAGCCGATGATGAAGTCATTGATGTGGATGGGCAATTTGTCGCGCCAGGGTTTGTCGACGTACACGTTCATTTACGTGAGCCGGGCGGCGAGCATAAAGAAACGATCGCGACGGGTACGCTCGCTGCGGCAAAAGGTGGATTTACAACGATTGCAGCGATGCCAAACACAAAACCAGTACCTGATACGAAACAACACATGGAGTGGCTCGTCAACCGCATTCGCGAAACGGCGCACGTGCGCGTGTTACCGTATGCTTCGATTACAGTGCGCCAAGCAGGAAAACAGCTCGTCGATTTTGTCGCCTTAAAAGAAGCAGGAGCGTTCGCGTTTACAGACGACGGCGTGGGAGTGCAAAGCGCGCGCATCATGTATGAAGCGATGCAACAAGCGGCAGCTCTCGATATGCCTATTGTCGCACATTGTGAAGACGAAACGCTCACATATAAAGGATGCGTACATGACGGCTCATTTGCAAAACGGTATGGACTTTCTGGCATTCCTTCCGTTTGTGAATCGGTACATATTGCCCGCGATGTGTTGTTAGCCGAAGCGACCGGGTGTCACTACCACGTTTGTCATATAAGCACGAAACAGTCGGTGCGCATCGTGCGCGAGGCGAAACAAGCAGGCATTCGCGTCACTGCTGAAGTGACTCCGCACCATTTACTGCTTTGTGATGAAGACATCCCAACGTTAGATGCGAACTTTAAAATGAATCCACCGTTGCGAACGAAAGAAGATCAACAAGCGTTAATCGAAGGGTTGCTTGATGGAACGATTGATTTTATTGCCACCGATCATGCGCCACATACAAAGGAAGAAAAAAGCGAAGGGATGGTGCTTGCGCCGTTTGGCATCGTCGGATTAGAAACGGCCTTTCCGCTTTTATATACGCATTTTGTTGAAAAGGGAATATGCACGTTAAAACAGCTTGTTGACTGGCTTTCAAAAAAACCAGCCGAGACGTTTCGCATTGACGGCGGGGAACTAAAAGCTGGCGCCAAAGCAGATTTCGTTGTGATCGATTTACATACCGAACAAGCCATTGATCCAAACACGTTTGTATCAAAAGGAAAAAATACACCGTTTGCAGGCTGGACATGTAAAGGGTGGCCAACGATGACGATTGTAGCCGGAAAAATTGTTTGGCAGAAAGGAAGAGGAGAATGAAACGACAACTCATTTTAGAAGATGGTACACGTTTTGTTGGCGAAGCGTTTGGAAGTGAACGACAAACAGTCGGTGAAGTCGTTTTTAACACAGGAATGACAGGATATCAAGAAATTTTAACGGACCCGTCGTATTGCGGACAAATCGTAACGATGACATATCCATTGATCGGCAACTACGGCGTCAACCGCGACGATTTCGAATCGATCGAACCGCATGTGTTCGGCTTTATCGTAAAAGAAGCGTGCCTATCTCCGTCCAATTGGCGAAGTGAACTAACGATTGACGAATATTTACGCCTGAAAAATATCCCCGGTTTAGCAGGTGTCGATACGCGGAAACTGACGCGCATCATTCGTCAATACGGCACGTTAAAAGGGATGATTTGCGACATGGACGTGTCCGTGACAGAGGCAGTCGCTTATTTAAAAGAAACGGAGCTTGCGCGCGATCAAGTGAAACGCGTATCGACAAAAAGCCCATACGCTAGCCCAGGGCGCGGTCATCGCATCGTTTTAATCGACTTTGGCATGAAGCACGGCATTTTGCGTGAATTAAATAAACGCCATTGCGATGTCATCGTGTTACCGTACAACGCAACGGCTGAAGAAGTATTGCAATGGCATCCCGACGGTGTCATGTTATCGAACGGACCGGGGGATCCAAAAGATGTGCCAGAAGCGATTGACATGATTCAACACATACTTGGCCACGTTCCGCTTTTTGGCATTTGTCTCGGTCATCAACTATTCGCACTCGCTTGTGGGGCGAATACAGAAAAAATGAAGTTTGGTCATCGAGGTTCCAATCACCCTGTAAAACATCTCCAAACAGGAAAAGTAGCAATTACTTCACAAAATCACGGCTATACCGTTACAGAGCAGTCGCTTCGCCACACACGGCTAGAAGTGACGCACATCGCATTAAATGACGGAACGATTGAAGGGCTTCGCCATCGCGACGTTCCTGCGTTTACCGTGCAATATCATCCGGAAGCGTCGCCAGGTCCAGAAGACGCAAACGGTTTATTCGACGATTTTATTGCGATGATTGAACAGTTTAAAAAAGAAAGAGGTGTCGTTCATGCCTAAACGTCAAGATATTGAAACGATTCTCGTCATCGGTTCTGGACCGATCGTCATCGGGCAGGCAGCGGAGTTCGATTATGCGGGGACGCAAGCATGTTTAGCGTTAAAAGAAGAAGGATATAAAGTCATTCTCGTCAACTCCAACCCAGCAACGATTATGACCGATACAGAAATTGCTGACAAAGTGTACATGGAGCCGTTAACGCTCGAATTTGTCTCGCGCGTCATTCGGAAAGAACGACCTGATGCCATTTTGCCGACGCTTGGCGGACAGACGGGATTAAACTTAGCGGTCGAATTAGCAAAAGCAGGCGTGCTTGAAGAGTGCGGTGTTGAAATTCTCGGCACGAAATTAGAAGCGATTGAAAAAGCGGAAGACCGTGAACAATTTCGCGCCCTTATGAACGAGCTTGGCGAACCGGTGCCAGAAAGCGCCATCGTACATAGTTTACAAGAGGCGTATGCGTTCGTTTCACAAATCGGATATCCGGTCATCGTTCGCCCGGCATTTACGCTCGGTGGAACAGGTGGAGGCATTTGTACGAACGAAGAAGAGCTTGTCGATATCGTTTCAAGCGGCTTAAAAATGAGCCCCGTTCATCAATGTTTATTAGAAAAAAGTATCGCAGGCTATAAAGAAATTGAATACGAAGTCATGCGCGATTCGAAAGACAACGCGATCGTCGTGTGCAACATGGAAAATATTGATCCCGTCGGCATTCATACGGGCGATTCGATCGTCGTTGCTCCGAGCCAGACGTTAAGCGATCGCGAATATCAACTGCTACGCAACGCCTCGCTGCGCATCATTCGGGCGCTCGGCATCGAAGGGGGCTGCAACGTTCAACTTGCCCTTGATCCGCACAGCTTCCAATATTACGTCATTGAGGTCAACCCGCGCGTGAGTCGCTCATCGGCGCTTGCATCAAAAGCGACAGGGTATCCGATTGCGAAGCTTGCCGCAAAAATTGCCGTTGGTTTAACGCTTGATGAAATGACGAATCCTGTGACGGGAAAAACGTATGCGTGTTTTGAGCCAACGCTTGATTACGTCGTCACTAAAATTCCGCGCTTTCCATTTGACAAGTTCGAATCCGCCAACCGTCATCTCGGCACACAAATGAAGGCGACGGGGGAAGTCATGGCGATCGGGCGCACGTTTGAACAGTCGCTATTAAAAGCGGTGCGCTCACTTGAAACGAACGTCTATCATTTAGAATTAAAAGAACAAGTCGATGATGCATTGATACAAAAGCGTATTCAAAAAGCGGGCGATGAACGGTTATTTTACATTGCTGAGGCGTTTCGTCGCGGTGTAACGGTCGAACAAGTCCATGCATGGAGCCAAATCGATCCGTTCTTTTTAACAAAAATTGCAGGCATTGTGAAGTACGAATCCGTTTTACGCGAACATGTTGGCAATATCGACATACTAAAAAAAGCGAAAGAAATGGGCTTTTCTGATGTGGCGATTGCGAAATATTGGCAGATGACGGAACGAGACGTGTATGAAATGCGGAAACTCGCTTGCATTACGCCGGTATATAAAATGGTCGATACGTGCGCAGCGGAATTCGAATCGGAAACGCCGTATTATTACAGCACGTATGAAGAAGAAAACGAATCGATTGTTACAACGCGTGAAAGTGTTGTCGTCCTCGGTTCGGGTCCGATTCGCATCGGACAAGGGATCGAATTTGACTATGCGACCGTTCATTCTGTATGGGCGATTAAAGAAGCAGGATATGAAGCGATTATTATTAACAACAATCCAGAAACGGTTTCAACCGACTTTAGTATTTCCGACAAGCTTTACTTTGAACCGTTAACGATTGAAGATGTCATGCACGTCATCGATTTAGAACAACCGATCGGTGTGATTGTACAATTTGGTGGGCAAACAGCGATCAACTTAGCGGCGGAATTAGCGGCGCGTGGAGTGCGCATTCTCGGCACTTCGCTCGAAGATTTAGATCGTGCCGAAAACCGCGACAAATTTGAACGAACGCTTGCGCAACTCGGCATTCCGCAACCGAAAGGAAAAACAGCGTTTTCGGTTGAAGAAGCGGTACACATCGCGAAAGACATCGGCTATCCTGTTCTCGTGCGTCCATCGTACGTGCTCGGTGGTCGCGCCATGGAAATCGTATATAAAGAAGAAGAGTTGTTACATTATATGGAGCATGCAGTGAAAGTCAATCCGCAACACCCGGTATTAATTGATCGTTATTTAATCGGAAAAGAAATTGAAGTCGATGCCATTTCGGACGGAGAAGATGTGTTTATCCCAGGCATTATGGAGCATATTGAGCGCGCCGGTGTTCATTCTGGCGATTCAATTGCCGTCTATCCGCCACAAACGTTAACGAAAGACATGAAACAACAAATTGTTGACTATACGATTGCGTTGGCAAAAGGATTGCGTATCGTTGGACTGTTAAACATTCAGTTCGTACTATATGACGGCGATGTGTACGTGTTAGAAGTGAATCCACGTTCAAGCCGCACCGTTCCATTTTTAAGTAAAATTACGAACGTGCCGATGGCAAACATCGCAACAAAAGTCATTTTAGGCGCAAAGTTAAACGAGCTTGGTTACTACACCGGATTAAAAGAAGAAAGCGAAGGGGTATATGTGAAAGCGCCTGTGTTTTCATTCGCAAAGTTGCGTAACGTCGATATTTCGCTCGGTCCAGAAATGAAATCAACGGGTGAAGTGATCGGGAAAGACGACACGTTTGCGAAGGCGCTTTATAAAGGGCTTGTTGCTTCAGGCATTCACATTCGTCCGCACGGTGCCGTCTTATTGACGATTGCCGATAAAGATAAAGAAGAGGCGATCGACATCGCGCGCCGCTTTTACAATATCGGCTATCAATTGCTTGCGACAAACGGCACAGCGCAAACGTTGCGTGCAGCGAACATTCCTGTGACTGTCGTCAATAAAATTCATACCGGTTCCCCAAACATTCTTGACGTCATTCGCCAAGGCGAAGCGCAAGTCGTTATTAACACATTAACAAAAGGAAAAGAAACAGAAAGCGACGGCTTCCGCATTCGTCGCGAAGCGGTGGAAAATGGCATTCCTTGTTTAACGTCGCTCGATACAGCGAAAGCGATGTTGCTCGTTTTAGAAGCGATGACGTTTTCGACAACGGCAATGACAGAAAAGAAGGTGGGCGTATGAGAGAAAATATGATAATCGTCTCCAACCACCAAATCGCAAAAGGCATTTATGAATTAACGCTTTCCGGTTCGCTCGTTCAGCGCATGCACACCCCCGGACAATTTGTGCATGTTAAAGTGGGACATCGTGAACCGTTACTAAGACGGCCGCTCAGTCTTTGCGACATCAATGAAGAAGCGAGCGAATGTACGATCATTTACCGTGCGGAAGGGGCAGGAACAATGCTCCTTTCGCAAAAACAGCCTGGGGAGTCGCTCGATGTGCTCGGTCCGCTCGGAAACGGCTTTCCGCTTTCCGCTCTTTCAAGCGGGCAACATGCCCTTCTTGTCGGTGGTGGTATCGGGGTGCCGCCACTCTATGAATTAGCAAAGCAACTAGTGAAAAACGGTGTATGTGTCACAGTCGTGCTCGGTTTTCAAACGAAAGATGTCGTCTTTTACGAGCAACAATTTGCTTCGTTCGGTAAGACGTACGTTGCAACGGCAGATGGTTCGTACGGCATGAAAGGATTTGTTACCGACGTCATTGAACGTCACGCCCTTCCGTTTCATGTGTTATACGCGTGCGGACCAAAGCCGATGTTAAAAGCATTACAACAACAATTTCCGCATAAAGAGCTATATTTGTCATTAGAAGAACGAATGGGTTGCGGCGTCGGCGCTTGTTTTGCATGCGTATGCCACGTGCCAAACAGCGAAACGGCATATAAAAAAGTATGTAGCGATGGACCTGTATTTCGAGCGGGGGAGGTCGTATTATGAACCGATTAGCAGTCGAATTGCCAGGACTTTCATTAAAAAATCCGATTATGCCTGCTTCAGGTTGTTTCGGATTTGGACGGGAATACGCGAAATTTTACGATTTAAGCGTTCTCGGAGCAATGATGATTAAAGCGACGACGCTTGAGGCGCGCTTTGGCAATCCAACGCCAAGGGTTGCGGAGACGCCAAGCGGCATGTTAAATGCAATCGGGTTGCAAAATCCTGGCGTTGATTATGTGCTTGCTGAAGAATTGCCGTGGTTAGCGCAATACGACGTACCGATTATCGCCAACGTGGCCGGCTCGACTGTAGAAGAATATGTAGAAGTCGCCAAACGCATATCAAAAGCGCCAAACGTTCATGCGCTCGAGTTAAACATTTCATGCCCAAACGTGAAAAAGGGGGGCATCGCATTCGGAACGGTCCCAGAAGTCGCTGCGGAGCTGACGCGGGCGGTAAAAGAAGTGTCGGACGTGCCTGTTTATGTGAAACTATCACCGAATGTCACGAATATCGTCGCGATGGCGAAAGCGATTGAACAAGCAGGCGCGGACGGATTGACGATGATTAATACGTTAGTTGGCATGCGCATCGACGTCAAAACAGGGAAGCCGATTTTAGCGAACGGAACAGGCGGATTATCTGGTCCAGCCATTAAACCGATTGCCATTCGAATGATTTATGAAGTAAGCCAAGCGGTATCGCTTCCGATTATTGGCATGGGCGGCATTCAAAGCGCCGAAGATGTCATCGAGTTTTTCTATGCCGGTGCAAGCGCGGTGGCGATTGGAACAGCGAATTTTATCGACCCGTACGTTTGTCCGAACATTATTGCCGAACTGCCGGCATTGCTTGATGAGCTTGGCTTTGACCATATTTCCGAATGTACGGGAAGGAGTTGGAACAATGGACAAACCGTTTATTGTGGCGCTTGATTTTGCATCGAAACAGGAAGTGAATGAGTTTTTACGACCGTTTTCTCGTACATCGTTGTTTGTTAAAGTCGGCATGGAGCTATATTTTCAAGAAGGTCCAGCGATCATCGACGAATTAAAGCAGCGCGGACATGATATTTTTTTAGATTTAAAGCTTCATGATATTCCGCATACAGTAAAACGAGCAATGAAAGGATTGGCGAAATTAGGCGTTGATTTAGTGAACGTTCATGCATCAGGAGGAAGCGCGATGATGCGCGCAGCGATCGAAGGATTAGAAGAAGGAACACCGCACGGGATGAACCGTCCCCGGTGCATTGCGGTAACGCAGCTGACAAGTACAAGTGAACAAATGCTTCGTGATGAGCTTTGCATGGAGCGAACGATGGAAGAAATCGTGCTTCATTATGCGGAGCTTGCCAAAACAAGTGGACTTGATGGTGTCGTCTGCTCGGCGAAAGAAGTACCGCTCATTCGCGAACGATGCGGGGAACAGTTTTTGACAGTTACTCCTGGGATTCGCTTTGCGAACGATGACAAAAACGACCAAGTTCGCGTCGTGACACCGCATGAAGCCAAACAGCTTGGAACAAATTATATCGTCATCGGACGAAGCATTACAAAAGCACATGATCCATATGCAGCATATGAGCGGTTAAAACGAGAATGGGATGGTGGACAATAATGAAAAGAGAAATCGCAAAACAATTGCTTTCGATCGGTGCAGTATCGTTAAGCCCAAACGAACCGTTTACGTGGTCTTCCGGCATACAAGCTCCTATTTATTGCGACAATCGGCTAACGCTAGCGTATCCAGCGGTGAGAAAAAGGATTGCCGATGAACTCACTTCGCTTATTCGTACGCATTTTCCGAATGTGGAAGTTATCGCTGGCACGGCCACCGCAGGCATTCCCCATGCGGCATGGGTGAGCGAACGACTCGATGTACCGATGTGTTATGTGCGCAGTCAAGCAAAAGGACATGGAAAAGGAAAACAAATTGAAGGGAAAGTCGAACGAGGGCAACGCGTTGTCGTCGTAGAAGATTTAATTTCAACAGGTGGCAGCTCGCTAAATGCGGTGCGCGCTTTACGCGAAGCAGGATGCCATGTGCTTGGCGTCGTTGCCATTTTTACATACGGATTACAAAAAGGCAAACGAGCATTTCAGCAAGAACAAGTCCCATACTACACCGTCACCGATTACGATACGCTCATCGAAACAGCAACAGAGCTTAGTATCATCACCGAAAAAGAGCGAGCAACACTACATCATTGGCGGGAGCAATTAGAAGCATAAAAAAGGGTGTTCGATGAGCGACACCCTTTTTGATATTATACTTATTTCGTGGAAAACGCGCTTGTTTTCAAATAGTGGATATTGTTTGTTTGTTGAATCGAACGGAGTGATAATGCTTGTAGAATCGTTTCTTGATGGGCCATTTTTTCAAATCCTTCTTCCATTTGTTGCGACAACTGTTCGATTTGTTGTTTCATCATTGGCATTTCTTGAACATGCAACTCAACAACCGTCATTCGTTCGATTAATTGTCCAACCATTTCTCGAATCGCTGGCACAAGCGCAACATCGTCTGTTCAATATGGCTGACGCGGCTTTCTAATGCCAACATAGCGACGTCTTCTTTCGTTGCCATATTCGCACGCAAAAATGCCAGCTCATCAAAGATACGTTGCAACAACTGCTCCATCATCTTCACCTTCTTTTTTCCGCTCCCATTACATCATTCGACGAAAAGAAGCAGGATCGAAAGGAAAATATAACAAAAAATTTTTTTGAATTTTTTTCTTTAAGTACATATATTGTCCATGTAAAATAGTAATATATTCTTATAAAAGGTGATAAAGTAATTTTTTGAAAAAAAACAGGCTCTTCACCAAAAGTTGTACTTAATTTTTTCATAATATGCCTCACTTATGTTTTCAAGGGAAAACCAGCAAACTAATATTTTTGCATATACTTGTTCAGGGAAGGATACCCCTGTCAAGTACATGTTGTGAGGATGAACCAAAAAACAGGTGATTTATATAGTAATTTATTCATGGAGTGAAAAGTGTGATTGAGCAGCATTCGAAGTTTTGGAGAATTTTGTATATTTACGATCGCTTACGTAAAGGTGAGGTGATTTTAAAAAAGCAAGAAGCGGACCGCTTTAGTGTAGATGAAAAAACGATTCAAAGAGACATCGATGATTTGCGAACATATATTACGGACACGTTTTATGATTTAGTGACAATCGAATATGATCGTCAAAAAAAGGGATATGTTTGGCGAGAGAAGGAAACAAAACAAAGATGTCTAACGAATGAAGATATTCTCATCCTGTCGAAAATATTGCTTGAAAGTCGTGCGCTCAAGAGAGAAGAGATGGACGAACTGCTTGACAAGTTCATTTCATTAGCTGACACAAAATCGCGTTCGTTTATTGAAAACATGATCAAAAACGAACGTTTTCATTACGTATCTTTGTATCATCGCAAACCGCTCATCCGCTCTATCTGGGATTTAAGCGAAGCGGTTTACACGAAGAAGATGGTTGTTGTCAAGTATAAAAAGGAGGGGAGTGACGAGACGGTTATAAGAAAACTAAAACCTGTAGGCATTGTTTTTTCTGAGTATTATTTTTATCTCATTGCTTTTTTAACAGACTATGAGTTTAATTTTCCGACCATTTATCGCATAGATCGAATTGTTCGCTATGAAGTGACTGATGAACGTTTTAAATTGGACTATGCGACGAGGTTTGAAGAAGGAGAGTTTCGCAAACGCATCCAATTTATGCATGCAGGCGAACTGATGAAAATTGTCTTTCGTTATTGGGGTCCTTCGTTACAAGCGATTTTAGATCGCTTGCCAACAGCAAAAGTAATCGGAAAAGATGGACAAGCGTCCATCATCGAGGCGGAAGTGTACGGTCGTGGCATTAAAATGTGGCTATTAAGCCAAGCACAATTTTTGGAGGTGATGAAGCCAAAAGAATTTCGTGAAGAGATGAGAAAGACGATTGAGGAGATGTTGGGGAATTATACTCAAACTTAGAATTAATAATCACTTTTATTTCATGAATGGCTGTATAGAAAGAGGGATAATGGGATAGTGATTGAAAATAGTAAGTCTTTTAATCGAAATATAGATAGTCTTGATTATTACAAGTTTATTTGTTCATTTTCTTATCGTAATCATCCAATTTGTTACGAAAGTGACGAGCTTCGCAAAGCATATTTAACATTGCTACACTATTATGCTCAAAAAAATGAGCAATATATGAAATACCATCAACCAATTACTCTATTGTATGAGCATAGCTTTAGTACTTCGATCGAAGAATCACAAGGCTTAGAGGATCAGCTAAAAATTCAATTTATAAAGCAAGTCCGTAAGATGAGATGGAATTTCAAAAAAATGAGACTTCTACTATATAGCTACAAATATTTGTTTTTTGCAAATTATTTGTTACTCATATATGGTCGTTGTTCGCTTGATAATTCCTCTATTCAAGCAGTAAAACAAGACTTAAAAATTAATGTTCGAGATGCACAGCACATTGTTGATTTTACAAATGCACTAAAAGATCGGGATTTTGAAATTGCAAAATCATATGTGGAGCACAAAAAATTTGAACATTTAAGTTTTTATTTGGATGTATACAAGAAACAAATGGACTTTTTGACGACTGAAGAAAAAAGATGTTTAATTGTTGGAACAATGAGTGCGGGTAAATCAACCTTTCTTAATAGTTTAGTGGGAAAGGACGTATTTCCTGCGCAAAATGAAGCATGTACTGCAAAAATGTTTATTTATACTCATCGCCCTTATATGGAACATTTTATTGTACAGCCTAATAAAAGTTCATTTTTTGAATATGTAATCAATGATGTCGAGCGTACGATAAAACAGCTGAATGAAAACGAGGCAATTGAACAAGTATTCATAGATGGAAGCCTGTCAAGGGTGTTAAACATTAAAAATAGAGTTGTACTAATGGATACGCCGGGAACGAATAACTCAATAGATCGCATCCATGAAAAGAACGCTTTGGAGGCAATACGAAATGAGCATTACGATACAATCTTTTATATTATGAACGCAACCCAACTTGGCACGGACGATGATCTTCGGTTGCTTAATTTCGTCAAAGAATATATTTCTAATAATCCTGGCAAGCAAGTTTTGTTTATTGTAAATAAAGCGGACCAAATTGATGAAGAGGCAAATGAATCGCTACAACAATTGCTAGAAAGTGCAAAAACATATGTACAACAAAACGGATTTAAAAATCCGCATATGATGTTATTTTCTGCTTATATCAGTCGCCTTTGTCAAAAGGTTTTGCACGGTGAAACTTTAACAAGAAGAGAGCAAATTCAATTTGATTTCTTTTACAATTATTTCTCAAAAGAAACACAAGATTTAACAAAATACGCCACCGTACCGTGTGCATTTCATCCAGATATTTCGCATGAGCAACAAGAAATAAAAATAAAAAATAAAACTTATAATATTGAACGCATTTATACCGTTTTAAAACATTCGGGTATATATCAAATAAAAAATTTTATATAGTCTAGGAGGAAGATTCGGCGTGGTTCAAGTGTATATGAAATACAATCCGTTCACTGTAGAAACAATCGTTGAAGTAGATGGGAAAAATATAATGGAAAACGATAAGTTTAGTAAATACAAAAACGAAAGATTGCAAGTATGGATTCATGAATTGCTCCCTATGTTAGTGGAAGAGTTGAATGAAGATCATTTACATATTCGTTTTCAAGGAACGTTGCCTGACTATGAAGATATGGTGGAAATTTGCAGAACATTCCCTTCGATGTCCGTTGAGCATATTCCAGCGAAAGAAAGTGGTGACAAAATAGAAGAGTTAAAAAAATTAATGGAACATATGCAAAGCGGTCCCTTCGAATCGCTACGTAGCGAAAAGGTGAAAGAAAATTTTTATAAAGCGTTAAATAGCGAGTTTGAAATCGCTGTAATTGCAACGATGAGCGCAGGAAAGTCAACGTTAATTAATGCGCTGTTAGGGAAAGAGCTAATGCCTTCTAAAAATGAGGCGTGTACGGCTACCATTTTCCGAATTAAAAATGTTCCTGAGTGTTCCACTTATTCTGTTGTTTGTTATGATGCTGATGGGAATGAACTTGTAGCTAAAGACGATGTAACTATTGATGATATGCGGGAACTTAATGAAAACAAAGACATATGTGTCATTGAAGTAAAAGGAAATATTCCGGCCATATCTACAAAGAAAATGAACTTAGTGCTAGTAGATACCCCAGGTCCGAATAACGCAGCTGATAGAAGCCATCGTGATCATACGTACCGAGTCATTAAAGATGATAACAAACCGATGGTTTTATATGTGTTAAACGCAACTCAATTGCGTACAGATGACGATTATTTGCTGTTACATAGCGTTGCAGAAGCAATGAAAGTAGGGGGGAAACAGTCAAAAGATCGATTTATTTTTGCGCTGAATAAAGCTGATGAATTTGACCCAGAAAAAGGGGAAGATGTACGCGCTGTTTTAGAACGAGTCAGAACCTATTTAGAATCACACGGAATAGAAAATCCAAACATTTATCCTGTATCAGCTGAAACGGCAAAAGTCATTCGAATGCATCAACAAGGATTATCATTAACTCGACATCAGAGAAATACGTTAAACGGAATTGATTTATTTATTGAAGAGCCAATTATGCACTTAGAGCAATATGCTCCGTTAAGCCAATCGTTGAAAAACGAAATCGCCGATGAAATTATGATGGCAAGAGATCAACACGATCTTCATACAGAAGCGCTTTATCATTCTGGCATTCCGTCCATTGAAAGAGCGATCAACGAATATTTAGAAAAATATGCGGTGACATCGAAAATAACGAATGCGGTAAACTCATTCAAAAAAATTGTCGAAAGAGAGGGGATCATACAAAAACTTCAAGAAGATATCAAAAACGATGAACAAAAGCGGCAAGAAATTTATAACGAGATGTTACGAATAGAGAGAGAGTTAGAACAAGGAGAGAAAGCAAAACTGTTTAGAAAAAAAATCGAAAACTTAAAACTCGGAAATGTTAAAGAAGACATTGAAAAAGTAAGACATAAAATCTTTCATGAAAAATTACAAAAAATTACTGATAAATTCCGAAATGAAGATGTTCCAAAAAATGAAGCATACCGTATTTTAAATCGTGTAATAAAAGATGTAGAGGCTTTGCAAAGCGATGCGCTTACAGATTTAGAAAAAGCAATAGCAGAAGGGTTACACAATGATGCACAAAAATATATAAACGAGTATCGCGCATACATTCGTGACATCGCTGGTTTTGAAGAAGGGAAATGGACGGCTGGGGCACCGATCGAATTTTTTGAGGGAGATTTACCTGATGCTTATGATCTACTTGATTCATACACATACAAAAAGAATGTGAAAGTTGGTACCCGATTAGTTGAAAATAAAAATAAAAAATGGTACAAACCGTGGACGTGGTTTGAACCTAAATACATCGAAAAAGACGTGTATGAAAAACAAGAATATGTAAAACTCGATGAATTTGTGGAAGATTTTTTACAAAGTTTTCGTTTTTCATTAGAAGAAAATTTTGAGAATGCGTTGAAACACTTAGAACAAGAAAAAGAAAGGTTAAAACACTATGTTCTCTCTGAGATTGATCGACTTGAGGAAGTAATGAAATCACGTGTGCACCAGCTGAAAAAAATGGCAAGTCAAGGTGATGAGTTGGAGAAGCGAATGCAGGAACATGAAAAGAAAAAGCAATGGCTCGATGATTTTATTTCCCGTTTAGACACTATTCTCGAAATATAGTTTGGAAAGGATGAGCAATTCGATGACATTTTTAGATCAAGCTATTCAAGAAAAAAATATTCGCAAAATTCGTAGCGCTATTAGTTCATATATTATGGCAGATCCTCTCGATCGACGTGGAGAAACAGTAGGTGCCGTTCGAAAAGTAGAAGCAGCGGGAATTAATATTTGGGAAAAACATGATGGTCGAGAGTTCAATCATGATCGTACACAATGGGATAAAGAGTATTTCACGTTATTGCAAGCGCAGTTAATGACTAATTTTTCAAAAGAACGCTTTAAACATACGTTGGAAGTGGGGAAAGAAGTATATAAAGGAGAGCGAACAAATCAGACGTCCCAATCTTCTGCACAAAGCAAAAAATATACAGTATCAAAACAAAAACCGATATCATCGGGAAAGGATATGGTTCTCGGAATGGTGGTGGTTGGATTAGCAATGATAGCAACGCTTTGTTACATAATAAGAAAATAAGCGAGCACGATTTACAACAAACAGAGATTAATAGAACAAATAAAAATAAAGAGTTATTTGAAAGGATTCAGCAAATTTCGACTACTCCCCGAAATAAAAAATGACGAGATTGAGAGGAGATTCTCATGAATACACTTGATGTTCGCAAAGAAAATGATCTTATTCAATCTTTTCAACTAGCCAGCGAATTTGTCGAGAAAAATTACTTAGCTGAATTAACAGTACATGAGGTGGTTCCTATACCTCCTCATGTCGAAAGTATAACGGTGAGACAGCACATTCGGCTATTTAAAATAACTAAAATTGTTTATGATCGGAATGAAGACATTTCAGAGAAGCTTATTAGCGTCTTTAATACAGTCGGTAATTTAAATCATTCGCTCCTTTTCATTCTTGATAGCAAAGAGGAATACGTTGATTTATACATTGGAGTGCGTGTGATTGATTTAGACCAAAACGTCAATGAAGCAAAAGAAGGGCTGCGTAAAAGTCTTAATGGTCATTTCCCAGGAACAGAGCTTCATAACCTACGAAATCATGAAATCGAGAAAGTTGTAGATAATTTATTTCAGTCACGTTTCAGTGAATCAAGCAAAGTCATTACATCTGTTTCAGGTATTCCTGCGTTAAAAGATGTGGATAAAAAAAGCTACATACAAGGATTAGAAAAATTAATTGACTCAATGAAAGGAGAAACATTTTCAGCTGTATTTATTGCAGATCCTGTGCAACCAAAAACGGTAAATCAAATTTATCAAGGATACGAAACGTTATATTCACAGCTTGTTCCATTTCAGCATACGGAGCTCTCTTTTGGTGAAAACGACAGTAAAACAGTGACAGAGGGAATTAGTAATAGCTTTACAAATACAGTTAGTGAGAGTATTGCTAAAACACAAAGTTATACAAACGGCTCAACAGAAGGAACGTCCTATAGTGAAAGCACTTCTAAAGGAGTAGTAATGGGTGGATCTTTGGGGATAGTAGGTGGTGGAGTAAGTTTAGTAACAACAGAGGGAAAAACAAATAGTTCAACAGTGAGCAAATCTTATACCGACGGAACTACTCAAACAGAAGGAACATCGAAATCAGATACATTTACGAAAAATAAATCAGAAACATATACGGAAGGTACAGGAAGAAGCTTACAAATTAAGTTTGAAAATAAATCTGTTACGAATTTACTTGAGAAAATTGATGAACAGCTCAAACGACTAAAAGATTCAGAAGATTACGGTTTATGGAATTTTGCTTGCTACTTTATTGCTGAGGATGTTCAGACAGCAAAAATAGCAGCGAGTACGTACCAATCTATTATACGAGGGGATAATTCTTCTATTGAACACTCTGTTATTAATACGTGGAATAATGATAACTATCCAAAGTTAGAAATGGTTACAAAGTATTTAAGAAAATTGCATCACCCTCTTATTCGTTTGGAAGTAAATAATGGTTTGAATGTTCCCCACGTATCTCCTGGGACGTTAATCAATGGGAAGGAGCTTACGATTAGTTTGGCGTTACCGAGAAAGCCGGTAAGTGGGTTACCTGTCGTGGAAGCAGTAGAGTTCGGAAGAAACGTTTGGACATATGATATGAATGATGAAAAAAAGAAAAAAGTAAAGATAGGAAAAGTGTTTCATATGGGGCGTGCTGAAAAAACAGAAGTTTCCCTTGATTTACAAAGCTTGTCTATGCATACATTTATCACAGGTTCAACGGGTTCTGGTAAATCGAATACAGTATACACATTGCTAAATCGTTTAGATCAGGAAAATATAAAGTTTCTCGTTATTGAACCTGCTAAAGGGGAATATAAACAAATATTTGGTGGCAGAAAAAATGTTCATGTTTTCGGCACGAATCCAACTTTGACGACTTTGTTGAGGATTAATCCGTTTCAATTTCCAAAAAATATTCATGTGTTAGAGCATATTGACCGATTGATTGAGATTTTTAACGCTTGCTGGCCAATGTATGCTGCAATGCCGGCGATTTTGAAAGAAGCGATTGAACAAAGCTATGAAAAATGTGGATGGGATTTAGAGGAATCAATCAATATTTATGAAAAGCCGATTTTCCCAACGTTCCAAGATTTGCTTAGCACATTGCCTGAAGTTATTCATCATTCTGCTTATTCTCAAGATACAAAAAACGATTATATCGGTGCTTTAGTGACAAGAGTTCATTCATTAACTAACGGTTTAATTGGGCGTATGTTTTCTGGAGATGAAACAGACAATGAAATATTGTTTGACCAAAATTGTTTAATTGACTTAAGCCGTATCGGTTCAACAGAAACGAAGGCGCTTGTCATGGGAGTTTTATTAATGCGGTTACAAGAACATCGTATGTCGTCCGTATCTCGGATGAACCATGAACTAAAACATGTCACTGTATTAGAAGAAGCGCATCATTTATTAAGGCGCATAAATTTTGACCAAGTTCAGGAAAGCGCTAATCTTCAAGGAAAAGCAGTTGAAATGTTGACGAATGCGATTGCGGAAATGAGAACATACGGTGAAGGATTCATTATTGTCGATCAATCTCCAGGATTGTTAGATCGTTCAGTCATTCGAAACACGAATACGAAAATCATTCTTCGTCTACCAGACAAATATGATCGTGGAGACATTGGACAAGCTGCGACCCTAAATGAACAACAAATTAATGAGGTGGCGAAGTTAAAAACGGGGGTTGCTGTTGTCTATCAAAATAACTGGATTGAGCCTATTTTATGTGAAATTGATGAGTTTACGTATGCCCTCCCTTATGTTCATGTAAATGATGTTGATAATGATGATAAGCGAATGAAAAGCGATATGATTAAATTGCTTCTAGGTGGGCGTGTATTGGTCGAACAAAGGCTCGATTTAAGTTATCTCGATATGCGTTCGCTTATGAAATGGATAGAACAGAGTAAGATCCGCTCGACAGAAAAACAAATATTGATTGATAACTTGTCGCAATACATGAAAACAGGGACAATGGATGTTTGGAAACAGGAACACTTTGAGGAACTGTCCCATCTTGTAGCAACCTTTTTACCTGTAGAAAAACTATTAAGTTTTGCAAAAAACACAAAAAATTTCGACCAGTGGAATGAACGAATATGTTCAGCGTTGAAAAAGCATGTTGATTTTAATGAAAATGACGCATACGAGAAGGCGCTTATTCAATGTATTCTTCGAGAAAAATCAAAGGAGCACGATGAGTTTAAGGATTTTTATTTTAAATGGATTGAACATTATCGGAGGGGAAGTATGTTATGATCGAGGCTTTTCTTGGGGAAGTAGTGAAGAAAGAAATAAACGACTTGTCGTATAAAGACATTCCTATATTTGCAAAAGATTTGAGTGTTCATGAAGTATTAGATTATATTGAGGCGGACAAACCTTTATATGAACAAGAATTAAGTCGAGAAGACGTTATCGCGTTTAATCGCCTTAGTGGAGATTTGAGGGAAATGGAAGTATATGATCAGTTGCAAAAAAAGTACCCTGAACAGGAAGGCTATAAGACGTTAAGTGAAGTGTACTTAAGGGATGAAAGTGGAAATATTCTTAGAGATGATGTGACTGGACAAGCAAGAAGAATTGATTTTGTTGTTGTAAAAAACGGTCAAGTAGTCGATTCAATCGAAGTAACATCAAAAACAGCTCCCAAAGAGGAACAAATGGCTAAAGAGGGAAGAATTCGTGATAGTGGTGGAAATTATATAAAGGATCAAGAAACAGGAGAATTATATCGTTTTCCATCGGAAGTACAAACACGTGTATGGAGGTTGGAATGAGTGAAGTCAATAAAAGTGTATGATAAAGCTAAATGGCATTTGGAATCCGAAAGTAGTGCCTCATATGAAGAAAAGCTCCAACATCTTATAGTAATTATGAATTGGTTAAAAGATCACGGACTGTTGAATGAATATGGTTTAGAAGTTTATGAATTAGGCATTGATGAGGAGTTTTCTTTAACATCAAAAATGCTAACTGATAAAGGAAAAAAAGTATTAGATGAATATTACAATAAATGGATAGAAAATTATAAGTATGGTGAAGTTCCTTCGTTGGAATTTTTATCTAATATTTTGTAGATGAGCAAGTATGCTAACATAAATTTACAACTAAACAAAAAAGGAGACATGAACCCGATTCCTTGATGAGAATAGATGTGTCACCAAACCATTCACAAGGAGGTTCATGTCTCATGAATAGATTAGCACACCATCAAGGAATCGACAAGTTTCCCATGATGTTTTTATTTCTTGAAGTATGCGTACAGCATGTTCGAGTCGGATGGGCGCGATCTCCTGCGCAAGAGAAAAGGACATAGCCTCGTGGAGTTCATTTCCCGTGCAGCGAAACAAAATATTCCTATCGATACCGTGAAAAAACAGCTCCACGTGGCATAAGGGTACCCTGTTTGTCTCTTTATTGAATGGTAATTATTGTGACGAAAATTGCTCCACTACAGTTCTTTATTATTTTCGGTAAAGTAAAATAGGAGGGATTTAATGGACTGGATTGTCGGGATAGCTTTAATTATCATCATTTTTTTTTCAACTAGTACAATAGAAAAAACTCTTAAAACAATAAAAAGCCAAAATGATACAATTATAGAGTTATTAAAGGGAATAAAAAATAAAAAGGAATCGTAAATGCTTAGATGAAAGGGTACAAGACTTATTTTGGTACCCTTGAACTTTTGAAATTTTATCGATGAAATGTACATTGGGTAATCTCGAGATCATGCTTGTTTTCAAATAGTAGATATTGTTTGCTTGTTGAATCGAACGGAGTGATAATGCTTGTAGAATCGTTTCTTGATGGGCCATTTTTTCAAATCTTTCTTCCATTTGTTGCGACAACTGTTCGATTTGTTGTTTCATCATTGTCATTTCTTGAACATGCAACTCAACAACCGTCATTCGTTCGATTAATTGTCCAACCATTTCTCGAATCGCTGGCACAAGCGCCACATCGTCTGTTCAATATGGCTGACGCGGCTTTCTAATGCCAACATAGCGACGTCTTCTTTCGTTGCCATATTCGCACACAAAAATGCCAGCTTATCAAAGATACGTTACAACAACTGCTCCATCATCTTCACCTTCTTTTTTCCGCTCCCATTACATCATTCGACGAAAAGAGAGAATAGAAAACTTTGATATTTGATAAGTGTGAAAAACCCGCCTACTTAGACGGGTTTTTTCATCTTCACCACCAACTCCTCATTCGGCGTGACGTAGATCGTTTGTTGGTTTTCGTAAATGACGAAACCAGGTTTGGCACCGCTCGGTTTTTTAACGTAGCGGACGCGCGTGTAGTCGACCGGAACGGAGCTCGAGTGGCGCGCTTTACTAAAGTAAGCAGCTAAATGGGCAGCTTCGATGATCGTTTGTTCGGATGGTTGCTTGCTTTTAATGACGACGTGGGAGCCAGGGATGTCTTTCGTATGAAGCCAAATGTCGTCTTTGCTTGCCAATTTGTTTGTTAAATAGTCGTTTTGTTTATTGTTTTTGCCGACGAAAATTTCCGTGCCGTCGCTTGAGATGTAGCGTTCAAGTTCAATCGTGCGCGGCTTTTGTTTTTTCTGTTTTGTCGCCTTGGCGCGCAAATAGCCTTGTTCGATTAATTCGTCACGAATATCGTCAATGTCTTTTGGTGAGGCGGTTTCGAGCTGTTGTAAAAGCGTTTCGAAGTAGACGATTTCTTCTTTTGTGCGTTCGATTTGCTCTTGGACGATCGCAAGCGAGTTTTTCGCTTTTTGATACTTTTGAAAATAGCTTTGCGCGTTTTCCGATGGCGTTTTTTGTTCATCAAGTGGAATCGTGACCGTTGCACCATTTTCGTCGTAATAGTTAACAACTTCCACTTCTTTCATTCCGCGTTCAACCGCGAAAAGATTTGCCGTCAACAATTCGCCGTACAGCCGATATCGCTCCGCTTGTTTTGCTTCTTCTAACGTTTGTTGTAACTTCACAAGTTTTTTCTCATTTTTCGCTTTTTCATTCGCGACAAATCGCTCTAAATCGTGCGCTTGTTGTTTGACACGGTCGCGTTCCGCTTTGCCGAAATAAAAACGGTCAAGCATCTCGCTTAATGTGTCAAACGGTTTCATTTCGCCTTCGATATGAGTGAGTGGCAACGCGTAAAATATTTCTTTTTCCCCTGTCGTATATATACACGGAGTAAAATTCCCGTTTCGTACGTTTTCGATAAGCGATATAAAACTTTTCGGTAGCGTCGTCCGATTGGCAAGCCCTGCCCGATGAACAGCTTCGCGCGCAAACAGCGGGGAGATGCCCATAAATGTCGCCACGAGTTGATCGGCTAATTTTCCAGCGAGAAAATCGATTTTTTTTAACACCGTTTCTTCTGTCGCATCAAGCGGATTCAGTTTGTCGTGTGATGGCGGTGAAATGTAAGGCGCCCCCGGCAGCACCGTTCGATAGCGGTTCACAGCAGGCGAGAGATGTTTGACGCTATCGATAATTGTATTCGTCTGTTCATCGACGAGAATGATGTTGCTGTGGCGGCCCATCATTTCAATAATGAGTTGCTTCGTACATACATCACCAAGCTCATTTCTTGCTTTCACGTGAATGATGATGATGCGATCAAAATCGACTTGCGTAATTGCCTCGATGATGCCCCCTTCCATATGTTTACGCAAAAGCATGCAAAACATCGGTGGTTCAGGCGGGTTGTCGTACGTCTCATTTGTTAAATGAATGCGGGCGTAAGTCGGATGTGCACATAATAACAATTTATAGTTACGTCCGTGCGAGCGAACATGACATACTAATTCATATGAAGAGGGTTGATAAATTTTAGAAATGCGCCCCCCGACAAGCGTGCGCTGTAATTCTTTTGTCATTGCATATGTAAATACTCCGTCAAACGACATAAAAAACACCTTTCTCTTTTTCTTTTCATTATACCATATCATTTTTTTGTACATGCCTGAATAAGCTGTCATAGATAAGATAAGCGGAAGGGGGAAAGAAATGAGCTGGCACGGACTGCGTGTTGAACAAGTCGAACAACAAGTAAACACAACAATCGGTTTCGGATTAACGGAAAAAGAAGCGAAAAAACGATTAAAACAATTTGGGAAAAATGAGCTGTCAGAAGAAAAAAAGCCGTCTGCGTTCCAACAATTTATCGGGCAGTTTCAAGACTTTATGGTGCTCGTTTTATTGGCGGCAACAGCGATTTCTGCCGTATTAGGGGAATACATCGATGCGATCGCCATTGTAGCGATTGTGATCATTAACGCATGCCTAGGATTTATACAAGAGCGGCGAGCGGAAAAGTCGCTTGAGGCGTTAAAAAAACTATCTGCCCCAGAATCGCTCGTTTTACGTGACGGTGAATGGATGAAAGTGCCGTCCGCCGACCTTGTCGTTGGTGATATTGTGAAATTCGCAAGCGGCGATCGTATCGGGGCTGACGTACGCCTTATTGAAGCGAAGGGACTATATATTGAAGAATCGTCTTTGACAGGGGAGTCGCTTCCGGTTGAAAAACAAACAACGCCACTTCCCCAAGACGTTTCGTTAGGTGATCGGACGAATATGGCGTTTATGGGCACGCTCGTGACGAAAGGAAGCGGTGCAGGTATTGTCGTAGCGACAGGGATGAATACAGCGATGGGACAAATTGCCCATTTATTGCAGTCTGCACCAACGATGACAACACCGTTGCAGCGAAAGCTTGAACAGCTCGGCAAAATTTTAATTGTCATCGCTTTAGCGCTCACAGCGCTCGTTGTCGTGCTTGGTGTATGGCAAGGACATGAACTGTATGACATGTTTTTGGCAGGCGTGTCGCTTGCGGTTGCGGCGATTCCTGAAGGATTACCAGCTATTGTCACCGTCGTATTAGCGCTCGGTGTGCAGCGAATGATGAAACGAAACGCCATCGTGCGTAAACTTCCGGCCGTTGAAACGCTCGGGTGCGCGTCCGTCATTTGTTCTGATAAAACAGGGACGATGACAGAAAATCAAATGACCGTCACACACGTATGGGTGAATCATCGCTTATGGACGGTAAGCGGGACGGGCTATGAACCAAAAGGGACGTTTTTGTTAAACGGTAAACAAGAAAAAATAGACACATCGTTGCAACAACTGTTACTGTTCGGGGCGTTGTGCAATCATGCTGAGCTGAAGAAAAAAGGGAAAACGTATATGATTGACGGTGACCCGACCGAAGGGGCACTCGTTGTAGCTGCGGCGAAAGCAGGATGGACGAAAGACAAAATCGCTAATGAGTTTACAATTGAACATGAATTTCCGTTTGATTCGACGCGCAAAATGATGACCGTCATCGTGAAAGATCGTTCGAATCGGCGCTTTATCGTGACAAAAGGAGCACCAGATATGTTGCTCGAACGATGCCGTTTCATATACATGAACGGTCAAGCAAAACCGCTTCGTGACCAAGAACGAAAAACGGTGCAACAAACGGTCAATATGCTCGCCTCACAAGCGCTTCGAACGATTGCGATCGCGTATCGTCCGCTTTCATTCGCCGAAGCGATCAACGATGAAACGAAAGCAGAAAGCGACTTAACGTTCGTCGGTTTACAGGGGATGATCGACCCACCGCGAAAAGAAGTGAAACAAGCGATAGCCGAATGTAAAAAAGCAGGCATTAAAACGGTGATGATTACAGGAGATCACATATTAACAGCAAAAGCGATCGCTCAGCAACTACACATGTTGCCACCAAATGGAAAAGTGATGGACGGAAAGACGTTATCGCAACTCACTGTCGATGAGTTAGAAGACGTTGTAGAAGATGTGTATGTGTTTGCGCGCGTATCGCCAGAACATAAACTAAAAATCGTACAAGCGTTGCAAAAAAGAGGGCATATTGTCGCAATGACAGGCGATGGCGTCAACGATGCCCCGGCGATCAAAACAGCAAACATTGGCATTGCGATGGGGATCACAGGAACGGACGTCTCAAAAGAAGCAGCGTCGCTCGTTTTGTTAGACGATAACTTTGCGACCATTAAAGCCGCCATTGAAGAAGGGCGAAACATTTACGAAAACATTCGTAAATTTATTCGCTATTTGCTTGCATCAAACGTCGGAGAAATTTTAGTCATGTTATTTGCGATGATTTTAGCTCTTCCACTCCCGCTCGTACCGATTCAAATTTTATGGGTCAATCTTGTGACAGATGGATTGCCTGCCATGGCGCTCGGATTAGACCCGGCAGAAGAAAACGTCATGAGACGGCCACCACGCCATCCGAAAGAAGGGGTGTTTGCGCGCGGGCTCGGTTGGAAAATCGTTAGCCGCGGGTTTTTAATCGGCATAGTGACGCTTATTGCTTTTCTCGTCGTGCATACGCGCCACCCAGAAAACTTGACGTATGCGCAGACGGTCGCCTTCGCAACGCTCGTGCTTGCTCAGCTCATTCACGTTTTTGATTGTCGAAGCGAACGATCGGTGTTTGACCGCAACCCATTTGAAAATATGTATTTAGTGCTTGCGGTTTTATCATCGCTTTTGTTGCTGCTTATTGTCATTTATTATCCGCCGCTACAACCCATTTTCCATACCGTTTCGCTTCCGCTTATGGATTGGTTGTTGATTGTTGGCTTATCGGCTATTCCAACGTTTCTACTGGCAGGTTCGCTATTTGCGCGTCGCCGTTCATGAAATGTTTTCGCTATATAGTGATATATGTTATAATGAAAGAGGGTAATGGAGCGAATCTATTACCTTCTTTTATTGTCAACAACGTAGCAATGGATGTGAGAACATGATCATGAGTATGACAGGATTTGGTCGAGGGAAAAAAGAAGGCGAAAACGTACGCGTTACGGTGGAAATGAAATCTGTGAATCACCGTTTTTGTGAAATTTCGATCCGCATGCCTAGACAGTGGATGATGTTTGAAGATAAAATAAAAAGAGTGATTACTGAACATATTGCACGTGGACGTGTTGAAGTGTTTGTGACGATTGAAGGAGAACAGCTCGTTGAACGAACGCTGCATGTCGACTGGCAGCTTGTCGATGCGTATTATCGCATGCTTCATGATGTGCGCAGTCGATTTCATTTTGCCGATGATATATCGCTCCGAGATGTTGTGCACATGCTATCGGATGCGGTTGAAATGACAGAGCAGCCCGTGCAGAACGATGCGCTTCTTTCTTTACTTTTAGAAGCGACAAAAGAAGCGGTAGAGCAGCTAAAACATATGCGCGAACAAGAAGGGAAAGCGCTATTAGCAGATATGCTGACGCAACTGGAGACGATCGAAAAAAGTGCACGTCGCATTGAACAGATTGCGCCAACGGTCGTGGCCTCTTACCGCGATCGCATACATAAGCGAGTGCACGAGTTTGTACAAGGTATCGTCGATGAACAACGGCTACTAACAGAAGTCGCTTTATTTGCAGAAAAAGTCGACATTAATGAAGAATTAAAACGCATATATAGCCATATCGAGCAATTTCGTCGCATCGTTTCCGAAGGAGGGTCTGTCGGACGAAAGCTCGACTTTCTCGTTCAAGAGCTCCATCGCGAAACGAATACGATCGGTGCTAAAGCAAACGACGGACACATTGCTTCTGAAGTTGTTCAGATGAAAAGTGCCCTTGAAAAAATTAAAGAACAAGTGCAAAATGTGGAGTAGTTTGTTTATTATAGAAGGGTAGGGATAAACGTGAAAGAGCGAGGTTTATTAATCGTTTTATCAGGACCGTCCGGCGTAGGAAAAGGGACGGTACGTAAAGCTTTATTTTCACAGCCGGATATTCAATTACAATATTCGATTTCCGTCACAACGCGCAAACCGCGCGAAGGAGAAGTGGATGGTGTAGATTACTTTTTCAAAACACGTGAACAGTTTGAAAAAATGATTCGTGAAAATGAGTTGTTAGAATGGGCGGAATATGTTGGGAATTACTACGGCACGCCGATTGCGTACGTAGAAAAAACGTTGCAAGAAGGAAAAGACGTCTTTTTAGAAATTGAAGTGCAAGGGGCGATGCAAGTTCGCAAAGTGTTCCCAGAGGCGCTCTTTATTTTCTTAGCTCCGCCAAGTTTAAGCGAACTGCGCAAACGAATCGAAATGCGCGGAACAGAATCAGAAGAACTTATTCGCGATCGGTTAAAGGCGGCAAAAGAAGAGCTAGAAATGATGGATGCGTACGATTACGTCGTCGAGAATGACCAAGTTGAACTTGCGTGTGAACGCATTAAAGCGATTGTGATGGCAGAGCATTGCCGACGCGAACGCGTCGCACAACGATACAAAAAGATGTTGGAGGTTGAGTAATATGTTGTACCCTTCCATTGATTTACTGATAACAAAATTAGATTCAAAATATACGCTTGTGACCGTAGCGGCGAAACGCGCACGTCAATTGCAAGTCAAAAACGATTTAACAATCGAAAAACCTGTGTCGAAAAAATTTGTTGGCAAAGCGTTAGAAGAAATTGCGGCGGGGCATATTGAAGTCGTTAGCGAAGAAGAAGCAACGCAATAACCTACTTACGACAACCTAGTTTTAGGTTGTTATTTTTTTACAAACACCAAAACGAAAGGGGCAACGCTGATGCTTCAGCACAAAAACGTTTTATTATGTGTTACAGGTGGTATTGCTGTATATAAAGCTGCAGCGCTCACAAGCAAACTTGTGCAAGCGGGGGCGAACGTCAAAGTCGTTATGACGGAAGCTGCTTGTCAATTCGTCACACCGCTTACGTTTCAAGCGTTATCAAAAAATGAAGTGTACGTCGATACATTTGATGAAAAAAAGCCGCACGTCATCGCACACATTGATTTAGCTGATTGGGCACATGTCGTACTCGTTGCCCCTGCGACCGCAAACACGATCGCAAAGCTCGCGCACGGTTTAGCTGACAATATGGTGACAACGATTTTGCTTGCGACAAAAGCACCGGTGTGGATTGCACCAGCGATGAACGTCCATATGTACGAACACCCATCCGTCCAACGAAATATGCGCACGTTGCAGTCGTTCGGTTATCGCTTCATTGAACCAGCGGAAGGGATACTTGCGTGCGGCTACGTTGGAAAAGGACGATTAGAAGAACCGGAAACGATCGTTACGTTGCTTGAACAACATTTTGCAACAAATCACATATTAAAAGGAAAAAAAGTGTTAGTAACCGCTGGTCCAACGCGTGAAAAACTTGACCCTGTCCGCTTTTTCAGCAATCACTCAACCGGAAAAATGGGCTATGCACTTGCAGAAGCCGCGCGTGATTTTGGGGCGGATGTCGTTCTTATTTCTGGTCCGACGGCGCTTCCTAGCCCTTCGGGTGTGCAAATGATTCGCGTTGAAAGTGCGCAACACATGTACGAAGAAGTGATGAACCATTTTCACGATAGCGACATCGTTATTAAAACAGCAGCGGTGGCGGATTATCGACCGAAATATGTTGCCGACAATAAAATAAAAAAGCAACAAGGGGACTATACGGTCGTTTTGGAACGAACGATCGACATTTTACAAACGCTCGGTGAACAAAAAACACATCAATTTTTAGTCGGCTTTGCGGCAGAGACGAACGATGTTGAACGATATGCCAAAGATAAGCTAGCACGCAAAAATGCCGATATGATCGTTGCCAATAACGTCGTTCAAGAAGGGGCGGGATTTGGGACGGATACAAACATTGTGACGCTGTTTAAACGAGACGGAACAGTGAAAAGTCTTCCGCTTTTACCAAAATCGGAAGTGGCAAAAGAAATTTTACGTGAAGTTCATCGTGAAATTGAGGGACGCGTATGACCATTGCTTCTGTCATTGTTGATATTCCAGCTAGTCAAACGGATCGCCCGTTTGATTACAACATCCCGCCTAAGTTTGTCGATATTGTACAACCAGGCATGCGCGTCGTCGTGCCATTTGGCAATAGACTTTTACAAGGATTTGTCATCGAAGTAAAAGAAACGACCGATATGTCCATCGAGCAACTAAAGCCCATTCATTCCCTTCTTGATGTCGTTCCTGTATTAAACGAGGAATTACTTCAATTAGGGAGATGGCTAACCGAAACGACACTTTGTTTTATGGTATCTGCCTTTCAAGCGATGTTACCTGCCGCGATGAAAGCGAAATACGAGAAGGATATTCGGCTCATCGAACAACATATGCCGCTCGTCCACGAAAACGTGCGCGCGCTGTTTCGTGACCGTCTCATCATTCCATGGAGCGAAGTTGAGCACACGCCATACGTACGCCTATTACAAAAAGAAATTGCAAAAGGTCATATTGAAGTCGTTTATCGAGTTGAAGAAAAAGGAAAAATAAAAACAGAAAAATGGGTCGAATTATGTGCAAATGACGAACACGTCACCCATGCACTTGCATCGCTTTCAACGCGCGCAATGAAACAAAAGCAAGTGCTCGAACATTTGTTGACAGCACGGGCTTTACCTTTAAAACAGTTGTTGAGCGAAACAAATAGCACATGGGCAACTGTTCAAACACTCATTAAAAAACAACTTGTCGCTGTGAAAGAGAAAGAAATATATCGTGATCCGTACGCCAATCGCTCATTTTCAAAAACAAAACCATTCGTCTTAACAGATGAACAACATCAAGCGTTACAAGCGATCGGACAAGCCATTGAACAAAACGCACACGATGTTTTTTTAATGTACGGTGTCACCGGGAGCGGAAAAACGGAAGTATATATGCAAGCGATCGATCTCGTTTTAAAAAAAGGAAAAGAGGCGATTGTGCTCGTCCCTGAAATTTCGCTTACGCCTCAAATGGTCAGACGGTTTAAAGAACGATTCGGATCTAAAGTAGCTGTTCTTCATAGTGGATTATCACTTGGAGAAAAGTATGATGAATGGCGGAAAATTCAACGAAAAGAAGTGCAGCTTGTCGTTGGTGCTCGCTCTGCCATTTTTGCCCCCTTTGAAAACATCGGTATCATCATTATTGATGAAGAGCATGAAACGAGCTACAAACAAGAAGAATCGCCTCGCTATCATGCGCGCGATGTGGCTATTTTTCGCGGCCGTTACCATCGCTGTCCGGTTGTGCTCGGCAGCGCTACGCCATCACTTGAATCGTTTGCGCGTGCGAAAAAAGGGGTATATAAGCAAGTGACGTTAACGAAACGAATGAATGACCATGCGCTCCCACCTGTCGAGATTGTCGATATGCGCGAAGAACTGCGCGCAGGAAACCGTTCCATGTTTTCTCGCCTTTTATATGAAAAATTAGCGGAGCGGCTACAAAAAGGGGAGCAGTCTGTTTTGTTTTTAAATCGTCGTGGTTATTCATCTTTTGTCATGTGTCGCGATTGCGGTCACGTCATTCAATGTCCACATTGCGATATTTCACTTACGTATCATCGCGTACAACAGCAACTGAAATGCCATTATTGTGGATACGAACAGCGCATGTCTGCCCATTGTCCTGCTTGTCAAAGCGAACATATTCGTTTTTTCGGAACAGGAACACAAAAAGTGGAAGAAGAATTAACGAAACTTCTCCCTCATGCCCGCGTCATTCGCATGGATGTCGATACAACGAGCCGAAAAGGAGCACATGAACGGCTGTTAAACGAGTTTGGCGACGGAAAAGCGGACATTTTACTCGGCACGCAAATGATAGCGAAAGGGCTTGATTTTCCGAACGTCACATTAGTTGGCGTATTAGCAGCTGACACGATGCTTCATATCCCTGACTTTCGGGCGGCAGAAAAAACGTTTCAACTGTTGACGCAAGTGAGTGGCCGAGCGGGGCGGCATCATTTGCCGGGGGAAGTCGTTATTCAAACGTATACGCCCGAACATTACAGCATTCAACTAGCAGCCGATCATCACTTCGAAGCATTTTATGAGCGCGAAATGATGAACAGAAAAAAACATGGATATCCACCGTTTTACTATTTAACGCTCATTACCGTCTCGCATGTCGATGCGCTGAAAGGAATAAGCATCGCTGAAAAAATCGCTGCACATGTGAAAAAACATTTGTCTGCTGAAGCGGTCGTGTTAGGACCTGTTGCTTCGCCAATTGCACGCATGAACGATAGATATCGTTACCAATGCATGATAAAATACAAGCGGGAAACGAACTTAACGACAGCGCTTCGCGCGATTGTCGAACATTATCAGCGCGACATGGCGCGCGGCGATGTGACGATTACGATTGATTTAAATCCATATATGATGATGTAAATGAGGGAGGAACCATTTTGGCCATTTTACCGATTGTGACATATCCTGCACCCATTTTAGAAACCGTTTGTCAACCAGTCACCGTATTTGACCGAAAGCTAATTAAGTTATTAAATGATATGTACGATACGATGCTTGCGGCCGATGGAGTTGGATTAGCTGCTCCGCAAATTGGCGTCGATCAACAAATTGCCATTGTCGATATTGGCGATCGCCATGGGCGCATTGAATTAATTAACCCAATCATCGTTGCCCAAAACGGCGAGCAAATCGGTCCTGAAGGCTGTTTAAGTTTTCCGGGACTGTTTGGGGAAGTAAAACGTTTCCAATATGTAAAAGTGCGTGCACAAAATCGCCGCGGTCGTCCGTTTGAAATCGAAGCGACCGGCTTTTTAGCGCGTGCCTTACAACATGAGATTGACCATTTACATGGCATATTATTTACGTCAAAAGTGATTCGCTATTATGAAGAAGGGGAGTTCGAGCAATGAACATTGTGTTTATGGGAACACCTGATTTTGCTGTTCCGATTCTAGAACAATTGATCAAAGACGGATATAACGTCGTCGGCGTCGTTACACAGCCAGATAAACCGAAAGGGCGAAAACAACAATTGACGCCACCACCTGTCAAAGTGGCAGCGGAATCGTACGGTATTCCAGTACTTCAACCGACGAAAATTCGCGAGAAAGAACAATACGAGCAAGTCATCGCTCTACAGCCGGATTTAATTGTGACCGCTGCATTCGGACAAATTTTACCGAAACCGCTTCTTGACGCACCAACGTACGGTTGTATTAACGTGCATGCCTCGCTTTTGCCTGAGTTGCGCGGAGGGGCACCGATTCATTACGCCATTTTACAAGGAAAAGAAAAAACAGGTATTACCATTATGTATATGGTTGAAAAGCTAGATGCAGGCGATATATTGACGCAAGTGGAAGTGCCAATTGATGAGCGCGATACCGTCGGAACGTTGCACGACAAACT
This sequence comes from Anoxybacillus flavithermus, assembly GCA_002243705.1. Classification (GTDB taxonomy): domain Bacteria; phylum Bacillota; class Bacilli; order Bacillales; family Anoxybacillaceae; genus Anoxybacillus; species Anoxybacillus flavithermus. Next base: position 2,318,737 of record CP020815.1, on the reverse strand, counting down.
CAGCCAAGCAGGAGCACGACTACTTTCTGAAACGCTCCCGAAACTGCTTCGAGGCGACATTACACCAATGAAGCAAAACGATGAACAAGCGACGTTTGCGTACAACATTAAACCAGAACAAGAGCGAATCGATTGGACAAAAACAGGAGAAGACATTTACAACCATATTCGCGGCATGAATCCGTGGCCTGTTGCCTATACAACATATGGTGAGGAACGGTGGAAACTTTGGTGGGGAGAAAAAGTACGCGCTTCTTCACAAGCGAAACCAGGTACCATTGTCGCCGTTGAGCAAGATGGCATCATCGTTGCGACAGGGAATGAAACGGCAATTAAAATTACGGAACTACAACCAGCGGGGAAACGGAAAATGAGCGCAACTGACTTTTTGCGCGGCACGACGATTTCCATCGGGACAGTATTAGGAGGAACGAATGAGTAACGTGCGAAATGTAGCATTAGATGTGCTAATCGATATTGAAAAAAAACGAGCATATAGCAATTTATCGTTACATCATGTGATCGAAACGAACGAATTATCCGCCCAAGACGTTGCCCTTTTAACAGAATTAGTATACGGCACGATTCAGCGACGCGATACGCTTGATTACTATTTACAGCCGTTCATCAAAGGAAAAATCGAGCCGTGGGTGCATCTATTGCTTCGCATGTCGCTTTATCAAATGATATATTTAGACCGGATTCCTGATCGGGCGGTGTTATTTGAAGCAGTCGAAATCGCCAAGCGTCGTGGTCATCGTGGCATCGCTTCGCTCGTCAACGGCATATTACGTTCTGTTCAACGGCAAGGATTGCGCTCCTTGGACGACATAAAAGATGAGAGCGAACGGTTAGCGATCGCGACAAGTCATCCCCTATGGCTCGTGCGCCGATGGATCGAACAGTTTGGCTTCGATGAAACGAAACGGATGTGCGAAGTAAACAACTTCCCACCAGAACAAACAGCGCGGGTAAACGTGATGCGCGCAACCGTTGAAGAAGTTATCGATCGCCTAAAAGAAGAGGGAATAGAAGCTATCCCTTCTTCCGTTGTTCCGATTGGCACAAAAATAACAAAAGGAAATGCCGCTAAAACGAACGTGTTTCGCGAAGGGCTTATAACGATTCAAGATGAAAGCTCGATGCTTGTTGCTTATGCCCTTTCTCCAAACGAAACAGATGTCGTGTTAGACTGTTGTGCGGCTCCAGGCGGAAAAACGACGCATATCGCAGAGCGCATGAACAATCGCGGGCGTGTTGTTGCGTTAGATATTCACGATCATAAAGTAAAACTGATTGAACAGCAGGCGAAGCGACTCGGCTTGTCGAATATAGAAGCGAAACAGCTCGATAGCCGTCAAGCGCATACGCAATTTGCCGCTGAAACGTTCGATCGCATATTAGTTGATGCCCCGTGTTCAGGGCTTGGTGTCATTCGTCGCAAACCGGAAATTAAATATGCGAAAAATGAAAAAGATATTACACAACTTGCGAACGTTCAACTCAATATTTTACGAGCGGTTGCCCCGCTTTTAAAACGTGGCGGAACGCTTGTATATAGCACATGTACCGTTGATCGCGAAGAAAATGAACAAGTCATCGCCCGGTTTTTAGCTGAACATCCCGAATACGATCGCGATGAAACACTTGCTTCGCGTCTACCATCGTCTGTTGCGTCATATGTAGATCGCGGCATGTTGCAATTGCTTCCTCATCACGTATATAGCGACGGATTTTTTATCGCAACATTGAAAAAGAAAGGTGAAATGACATGAAACCATCCATTTACTCGATGCGTTTAGAAGATTTACAAAGTTGGGTGGAACAGCAAGGGGAAAAGCCGTTTCGCGCCACACAAATTTTTGAATGGCTATATAAAAAACGGGCGACGTCATTTGAAGACATGACGAATATTCCGAAAGCATTGCGCGAGCGGTTAGCTGAACATTTTGTCATTACAACGTTAAAAACGCTCGTACAGCAAACATCAAAAGACGGAACGATGAAATTTTTATTTGAGCTTCATGACGGTTATTCGATTGAAACGGTGCTTATGCGCCATGATTACGGAAATTCCATTTGTGTCACGACCCAAGTCGGCTGTCGCATTGGGTGTACGTTTTGCGCTTCGACATTAGGCGGATTAAAGCGCAATTTGCAAGCGGGTGAAATTGTCGCCCAAGTTGTCAAAGTGCAAAAGGCGCTCGATGAAACGAATGAACGTGTAAGCAGCATCGTTGTAATGGGAATAGGCGAACCGTTCGATAACTATGATGAGCTCATCAAGTTTTTAAAAATCGTCAACCACCCAAAAGGGTTGCATATCGGCGCGCGTCATATTACTGTATCGACAAGCGGTATCATCCCGAAAATTTACCAATTTGCCGATGAAAATATGCAAATTAATTTTGCGATTTCGCTTCATGCGCCAAATACAGAATTGCGCTCAAAACTAATGCCGATTAATCGAGCTTATAAATTGCCAGAACTCATGGAAGCGGTGCGCTACTACATTGAAAAAACGGGACGACGCGTCACATTTGAATACGGTTTATTTGGCGGTGTAAACGATCAAATTGAACATGCAGAAGAGCTTGCGGGGCTCATTAAAGGATTGAAATGCCATGTCAATTTAATTCCAGTCAACTACGTGCCTGAACGCAACTACGTTCGCACGCCGCGCGAACAAATTTTTGCGTTTGAGAAAACGTTAAAAAAACATGGCATTAATGTTACGATTCGTCGCGAGCAAGGACACGATATTGATGCTGCATGCGGACAGCTGCGCGCAAAAGAACGAAAAGAGGAAACGAAAGCGTAAGATGTAGCAACACCTATATGAAGGGAGGAAGCGATACTCTTGTGAGTGTCGTGCGTGTATGAAGGCGGTGTTTCAAACGGATGTCGGGAAAATTCGGTCACATAATGAGGATAATGGTGGTGTTTTTATTAATCAAGCGGGCAATTATTTAGCTGTTGTCGCTGACGGGATGGGGGGGCATCTCGCTGGCGATGTGGCGAGTGAAATGACGATGACGCAACTAAAACAATTTTGGGAAGAAACAGGCGAAATGACTTCGCCGCAACAAGCAGAAATGTGGTTAAAAGAACATGTCATGAAAGTAAACGAATCGCTTTTTCATCATTCGCAAACGAACGATCATTGTCAAGGAATGGGTACGACCGTTGTTGCTGCTATTTGTACAAATCAGTTTGCGACAATTGGACACATCGGTGATAGCCGTTGTTATTTATTGAACGCAAACGGATTTCAACAAATGACCGAAGACCATTCCCTTGTGAATGAATTAGTGAAAAGTGGACAACTATCAAAAGAAGATGCGGAATACCATCCGCGTAAACATGTACTATTGCGTGCGCTCGGAACGGAACAGACGATTCAGTTAGATGTCAAAACGGTTACGATCGACGAAGGAGATATGTTGCTCCTTTGTTCTGATGGGCTTTCTAATAAAGTGACGGAACAGACGATGATCGACGTATTAACGTCCGACCGTTCGCTTGAGGAAAAAGCGCAAGCGCTTATCGACGTCGCAAACGAGCACGGCGGCGAAGATAATATTACGTTAGCGATCGTACAATTTGTAGATGTGGATGAAAGTAGGTGATCGCTCGTGCTCATCGGCAAACGATTAAACGGTCGCTATAAATTGTTGCAACTTATCGGCGGCGGTGGAATGGCGAACGTTTATTTAGCTAGAGATATCATTTTAGATCGCGACGTTGCCGTCAAAGTGTTACGCTTAGATTTTGTAAACGATGAATTATTTATTAAACGTTTTCGCCGCGAAGCACAAGCCGCAACAAGTTTAAATCATGAAAATATTGTCACGATTTACGATGTTGGGGAAGATGACGGCATTTATTATATGGTCATGGAATATGTGCGCGGCTGTACGTTAAAACAATATATTCAACAACATGCCCCGCTTCCTGTGCAGGAGGCGCTACGCATGATGGATCAACTAACAGGAGCAATTGCTCACGCGCATCAAAACGGTGTCATTCATCGCGATATTAAGCCGCAAAATATTTTAGTGGCAGAAGACGGAACATTGAAAATCACAGATTTCGGCATCGCTGTCGCGTTAAGTTCAACAACGATTACGCAAACGAACTCGGTGTTAGGATCGGTTCATTATTTATCACCAGAACAAGCAAAAGGTGGAATGGCGACGGAAAAATCGGATATTTATTCGCTTGGTATCGTCATGTTTGAACTGTTGACCGGTCAATTACCTTTTTTAGGTGAATCCGCTGTCGCGATTGTATTAAAACATTTGCAAACGGAGACGCCATCTGTACGACGATGGAATCCGAATATTCCACAAAGCGTAGAAAACATTGTGCTAAAAGCAACGGCGAAAAATCCGTTGCATCGCTACAATAGCGCGTTAGATATGCGACAACATATTCGTACCGCGCTTTTGCCTGAACGTATGAACGAAGCAAAATTTACGCTCCCTGTGGAAGACGATGATGAGGAAACAAAAGTAGTGCCAATTATTAAATCACCTCCTCCATTGCCAGAAAAAAAAGAAAAAGTACTTGCCCAAAAAGAAAAAAAATCAAAAAAATGGCTCGCTTTATGGGCGGTGTTTCTTTTGTTGTTCATCGGGGCTGGAGTGAGTGCGGTCACATGGCTTCCAGATTTATTTTTCCCGAAAGATGTCACTGTGCCGGATGTGACGAACAAACATTATGATGATGCGATCGCGGAACTGACATCATTAGGTTTAAAAATCGAAGAAACGATCGAACAAGAACATGATGACATCGCCGAAGGATTTGTTATCCGTACGAATCCACAAGCTGGAAAAGTCGTGAAACCAGGAACGGCTGTCACGATTTATAAAAGTATCGGAAAGAAAAAAGTCGAGTTTAAAGATTATGTTGGTGAACAAATTGCTGATGTCGAACGGCAATTGCGTTCAGAAAAATATTTGCTTATCGATAAAAAAGAAGTATATAGCGATGAGCCAGCAGGGACGATTATTGAACAATTTCCGCTTCCGGGTGAAAAAGTTGTACCAGAAGAAACAGAAGTGCGCTTTACCGTAAGCCTTGGACGCGAAAAAATTATTTTAAAAGATTTAACAGGATATACGGAAAAGAGCGTACGTGACTACGCAGCAGATCAACAATTGTATGTCATCGTTAAACAACAATATTCCGATACGGTCGAAAAAGGGCTCGTTATTTCTCAAACGCCACAAGCGAATGCAAAACTAGAAAAAGGAGCAACCGTTACGGTCGTCATTTCCCTCGGAAAAGAGCCGGTACAAACAAAGAAAGTAATCCAAGACATTGACATTCCGTACGAACCGCCTGTTGATGTGAACGAACCAGTCATGGCAGAATTATATATTGAAGACGAAAATCATTCGTTCGCTCAACCATACAAACGATATCGTTTGACAAATGACGTGAAAGAACGTGTCGAATTTGTTATTCAACAAGGAAAACAAGGAAAATATCGCGTCGTCGTTAATGGCACGACGGTGCGCGAAGGCATTGTTCCATATCCAACAACGCCGTAGAAGGAGGGAAGCCATGGCGGAAGGAAAAATTATTAAAGCGTTAAGCGGCTTTTATTACGTGTTAAGTGACGGTCAAGTGTATCAATGTCGTGGTCGTGGGGTGTTTCGCAAGCGAAAGGTGACGCCGCTTGTCGGCGATTACGTTTCCTTTCAAGTGGAAAATGAACGAGAAGGTTACATATTGGACGTGTTTGAGCGGAAAAATGAACTTGTTCGTCCACCGATCGCGAATATTGATCAAGCGATTTTAGTGTTTTCAGCCGTCGAGCCGGATTTTAGCCCAGGATTACTTGATCGTTTTCTCGTGCTCATTGAAGCTAAAAACATTCGCCCGATGATCGTCGTCAGTAAAATGGATTTAGTGGACGATGAAACGAAGCCGCGCATCGAACAATATATTCGCGACTACCGTCAAATTGGATATGACGTGTTAGAAGTATCTGTCAAGACGCGTGCAGGAGTTGACGCGTTATTGCCTTACTTGGAAGGAAAAGTGTCCGTATTCGCTGGGCAATCTGGTGTCGGAAAATCGTCTTTACTCAATGCGTTACGTCCGGGCTTACAGTTAAAAACAGGCGACATTTCCCATCACCTTGGACGCGGAAAACATACGACAAGACATGTCGAGTTCATTGAAATCGGGGGCGGCTTTGTCGCAGATACACCGGGATTTAGTGCGCTAGAATTCGATGAGATAGAACTCGAACAATTGCCGCTTTGTTTTCCGGAGTTTGTAGCTAGAAGTGCCGATTGCAAATTCCGCGGTTGTACGCATACAGCTGAGCCGAAATGTGCGGTGAAAGAGGCGTTAGCGTCAGGTGACATTCCTTCTTATCGTTATGAACATTACGTCAGCTTTATCAAGGAAATAAAAGAACGAAAGCCGAGGTATTAAACATGGTTAAAATTGCACCATCCATTTTATCTGCCAATTTTGCTAAACTTGGCGAAGAAATTATCGACGTAGAGCGCGGGGGAGCGGATTATATTCATGTTGATGTCATGGACGGGCATTTCGTCCCAAATATTACGATCGGACCGCTCATCGTCGAGGCGATTCGTCCTGTGACGACATTACCGCTTGATGTTCATTTAATGATTGAACAACCCGATCGCTATATCCCGGCATTTGCAAAAGCAGGAGCAGATTATTTGACGGTACACGTTGAAGCGTGTCCGCATTTACATCGCACGATCCATCTTATTAAAGAACATGGTGTGAAAGCAGGAGTAGCGTTAAATCCACATACGCCGATTTCGATGATTGAACATGTGATTGAAGACCTCGATCTCGTTTTATTTATGACGGTCAATCCTGGCTTTGGCGGACAATCGTTTATTCCAGCAGTGCTTCCAAAAATTCACGCATTCTCAACACTCGTTCGCGAACGTGGGGTTTCTGTTGAAATCGAAGTCGACGGCGGCATTCACGCAGAAACGGCAAAGCTTTGCGTCGAAGCCGGTGCGAACGTGCTCGTTGCCGGATCAGCCATTTATAATCAAGCTGATCGTGCTAAAGCGATTCGCGCTATTCGTGAGGGTGTGTCATCTTGACACATCCTTCTTTCTTAGGAGGTGAGCCAATTGATTATTCATCTTGTAGCAGGCGGGCCGACCAATCTTTTGCCACATTTACAAGCTTATGACGGAGAAGACGTATGTTGGGTAGGAGTAGATCGCGGCGTTTTAGCGTTGCTTGATGCGGGAATCATGCCAAAACGAGCATTTGGCGATTTTGACTCAATTGATGAACAAGAGTTACAACAATTGAAAAATAAATTACCTCACATCGACATATGGCCAGCGGAAAAAGATCAAACCGACACAGACATTGCGCTCGATTGGGCGCTGGAACAAAAGGCGACGAAAATTCGCTTGTTTGGGGTGACCGGCGGACGACTTGACCATTTGTTTGGTAACGTACAGCTTTTGTTTAAAGGAAAAGACGGGCAAATTGAATTAATTGATCGCCAAAACGTCGTTACGCTTTATCGAAGCGGCGAACATACGGTTAAAAACGAGGGAAATTATTCGTATATTTCCTTTATCCCAATGACCCCGATTCGCGCTTTAACGCTTCGCGGATTTAAATATCCGCTTCATGCGCACGATATACCACTCGGCTCAACATTATGCGTAAGTAATGAACTCATCCATCATTTTGGTACTTTTTCGTTTACTGAAGGCATATTAATGATGATAAGAAGCAAGGATGAAAAATAAACGCTTCGAGGTACGATTTGTGCGGAGATGAATATATTAGTGGAAGAGTGTGCACAGTAGGGAGGGAATCATGGTGAAATTTTATACGATTAAGTTGCCAAAATTTTTAGGTGGAATTGTACGAGCGATGTTAAACTCATTCAAAAAAGGATAAAAAGCACCAAATAATTGGTGCTTTTTTCTATTACACACGTTCTACTTTTCCGGATTTTAATGCGCGAGCAGAAACCCAAACGCGCTTTGGCTTTCCGTCAACTAAAATGCGAACTTTTTGAAGGTTCGCTTTCCATGTACGGCGGTTCGCATTCATTGCGTGAGAACGAGCGTTTCCGAATGATTTTTTCTTACCAGTTACAAAGCATTTTGCCATTTTGTTTCCCTCCTCACTTGCCAAACTACGTGCTCAAAACACTACTATAATTTATCATACATAAAAACGGATTGCAATACTTCCGATCAACTGTTTCAAGAAAATAACCTTGACATCTGTTTTCTGTTTCGGGTAAATATACTATGGGTAGAAGCTTTTAAAAATAAGCCGAGTATAGTACAATGGCGTTAGCTACCTAACAAGAAAGGGGACTTGAGCGATGTCCATTGAATTGCAAACGAAATACGGTCGTGTTGAAATTAGTAACGATGTGATTGCAGCGATTGCTGGAGGAGCCGCGGTCGATTGTTACGGCATTGTCGGCATGGCATCAAAAAATCAACTGAAAGACGGCATTGCTGAAATTTTACGCCGTGAAAACTTCGCCAAAGGTATTGTTGTACGCCAAGAAAACGATGAAGTGCACATTGATTTATACGTCATCGTCAGCTATGGAACAAAAATTTCTGAAGTGGCACATAACGTCCAAACGAAAGTGAAGTATACGTTAGATCAAACGTTAGGTTTATCTGTCCAGTCAATTAACATCTATGTTCAAGGGGTTCGTGTCACGAATCCGTAGTGAGGAGGAACTAGTCTGTGGCAATGACAACATTAGATGGTAAACGCTTTGCACAAATGGTGTTGCAAGGCGCGACACATTTAGCGAACAACGCAAAAACGGTAGACGCATTAAACGTCTTTCCCGTTCCAGATGGGGATACAGGAACGAATATGAATTTGTCGATGACGTCCGGTGCGAAAGAAGTAAAAAACCACGTATCTGATCATATCGGAAAAGTGGCGGGCGCATTAGCGAAAGGATTGCTAATGGGAGCGCGCGGCAACTCGGGCGTTATTTTATCACAACTATTTCGTGGATTTGCGAAAGCGATTGAACAAAAAAGTGAAATTAACAGCAAAGAGTTTGCGGCAGCGCTTGAAGCAGGTGTACAAACGGCATACAAAGCGGTCATGAAACCGGTTGAAGGCACGATTTTAACGGTTGCAAAAGACGCAGCAAAGCGCGCAGTAGCTGTGGCGAAAAAAGAAGCTGACATCGTCGTGGTAATGACGGAAGTATTAAAAGAGGCAAAAGCATCGCTGAAGCGCACCCCTGATTTACTTCCTGTATTAAAAGAAGTAGGTGTCGTCGACAGCGGCGGCCAAGGTCTCGTATTTGTGTACGAAGGGTTTTTAGCCGCATTAAAAGGCGAAACGATTGCAGAAACAGAAGCGTTGCCGATGGAACAACTCGTCCGCACCGAACATCATGGCAACGTACAGAGCCATTTAAGTGTGGATGACATTGAGTTTGGATACTGTACGGAATTTATGGTGAAATTTGAACAAGATAAAGTGTCGAAACATCCGTTTCAGGAAGAGGCGTTCCGCCAAGATTTAAGCCGCTTCGGTGATTCGTTGCTTGTGATCGCTGACGATGAACTGGTGAAAGTGCACATTCACGCAGAACAACCGGGCGAAGTGCTCACATACGCACAACGTTACGGAAGCTTAATTAATATTAAAATCGAAAATATGCGTGAACAGCATGCAAATATCGTTCATCAAGAAATGGAGCCGCCGAAAAAGCAAGAACGCATCCCGTACGGCATCGTTGCGGTAGCCATGGGCGATGGCATTGCTGAATTATTTAAAAGCATCGGTGCTCATGCGGTCATCGAAGGCGGACAAACGATGAATCCGAGCACAGAAGACATCGTAAAAGCAATTGAAGAAGTAAATGCCCAAACGGTATTTGTTTTGCCAAACAATAAAAACATCATTTTAGCAGCTCAACAAGCTGCGTCTGTCGCTTCATGTGATGTAGTCGTCATTCCATCAAAAACTGTTCCACAAGGAATGACTGCATTGCTTTCATTTAACCCTTCTGTGACAAAAGAAGAAAACGAGAAAGCGATGACGGAGGCGCTGGCCCGTGTAAAAACGGGACAAATCACGTTTGCTGTACGCGATACAAACATCGACGGCGTTGAAATTGAAAAAGACGATTATATGGGCATTGCCGATGGCAAAATTGTCGCATCTCATAAAGAACTTTATTCTGTCGTTGAGACGCTACTTACGCATATGATTGGCGAAGAAGATGAAATTGTAACAATTCTTTTTGGTGAAGATGCGACCGAAGAACAAACTGCGCACATCGTTCAATTTATTGAACAACAATTCCCGCATGTGGAAGTTGAAACACATCATGGCGGTCAGCCGTTATATCCGTTTATTTTTGCGATTGAATAAAACGCATGGTTGTTATTCACATACGATAAAAGAAGGGGAACGTTCCCCTTCTTTTTCATGAAGATAACAAAGGGGAGAACAAATGTGAAATATCGGAGTGTATTTGATATTATCGGTCCGATTATGATTGGTCCGTCGAGCTCGCATACGGCAGGAGCAGTACGCATCGGCAAAGTGGCACGCAACTTATTCGGCAGAAAACCAACGTGGGCGGATATTTTCTTTTATGGTTCATTTGCCCAAACGTATAAAGGACACGGAACAGATGTTGCCATTGTCGGCGGTTTATTACATTTCGATACGTTTGATGAACGAATGAAAACATCGTTGCAAATCGCCAAACAAGAAGGGATTCGCATCACGTTTCATGAAGAGGAAGCCATTCCTCCTCACCCAAATACAGCAAAAATTCGCCTCGGCGATGAACAAGGTGAGCTTGAGCTTGTCGGCATTTCGATTGGCGGTGGGAAAATTGAAATTATTGAGTTAAACGGTTTCGAGCTGAAGCTTTCGGGGCATCATCCTGCCCTTTTAATTATGCATAACGACCGTTACGGTGCCATCGCAGGAGTAGCGAACGTGCTAGCCAAATATGCGATTAATATCGGTCATATGGAAGTATCGCGAAAAGAAAAAGGAAAACAGGCGTTGATGACGATTGAAGTCGATCAAAATATTGACGATGCGATCGTTGAGCAATTAAAAGCGTTACCACATATTATTGATGTAACAAAAATTGTTGAGTAAAGCGGCGCAAAGGGGAGACAACCATGTTTCGAAATGTAGCAGAACTCGTCGAACGGGCAGAACGAGAACAAATAAAAATTGCAGAAGTAATGATTCGTCAAGAAATGGAAGTGACAGGGCGCAGCCGAGAGGACATTGTTGCGCAAATGGAGAAAAACTTACAAGTGATGGAGCAAGCCGTCATTCGCGGATTAGCGGGGGTTCGTTCCCATTCAGGATTGACAGGCGGCGATGCGACACGCTTACAGCAATATATTGCTCGTGGTCAGTTTTTATCGGGGGAAACGATTTTAGATGCCGTCAGTAAAGCGATGGCAACGAACGAAGTAAACGCAGCGATGGGAATGATTTGTGCAACACCAACAGCAGGATCAGCTGGTGTCGTTCCAGGCACATTATTTGCGGTTAAAGAAAAACTGCAGCCGACGCGTGAACAAATGGTTGAGTTTTTATTTACAGCTGGTGCGTTCGGATTTGTTGTCGCAAACAATGCATCCATTTCCGGTGCGGCAGGAGGTTGCCAAGCGGAAGTCGGTTCAGCGGCAGGTATGGCGGCGGCAGCGCTTGTCGAGATGGCTGGCGGTACGCCAAGACAAGCGGCAGAGGCGATGGCGATTGCTTTAAAAAATATGCTTGGACTCGTTTGTGACCCTGTTGCAGGGTTAGTGGAAGTACCGTGTGTCAAGCGAAATGCAATTGGAGCGGCAAATGCAATGATTGCTGCTGACATGGCGCTTGCTGGCATACAAAGTCGCATTCCGTGCGATGAAGTCATTGAAGCGATGTTCCGCATCGGCCAAACGATGCCAGTGGCATTAAAAGAAACAGCACAAGGAGGGTTAGCGGCGACGCCGACCGCTCGTAAATTCGAAGCGGATATTTTCGGTAAGCCAAACAACGAACGTGAGTGACGTATTACATCAATCAGTCACAGCGATTAAAGGAATTGGAGAAGAAACAGCCGCCGCGCTTCATGAAATGGGGATTGATACCATTGAACAACTGTTGTATCATTTCCCTTTTCGTTACGAAGATTATCGCATATGTGCATTAGAAGAAGCAAAGCACGATGAAAAAATTACGATCATTGGCAAAGTGTATAGTGAGCCTGTGCTTACGTATTATAGCCGCAAAAAGTCGCGCTTAACGTTTCGCGTCCTTGTTGACCGATTTTTAGTGACGGCTGTTTGTTTTAACCAACCGTATTTGAAAAAAAAGCTTATCTTGCACGAAACGGTAACGATCACAGGTAAGTGGGACAAACATCGTCAAACGATCACCGTACAGCAGCTGCATATCGGTGAAATGAAGCGACAAAAAGAAATCGAACCGGTCTATTCAACGCGTGGCGACTTAACAGTAAAAGGCATGCGGCGCTTTATTGCACTCGCTTTACAACAATACGGTGATGCGATTGTCGACCCGTTGCCGAGTGAGCTATTGCAAACATATCGCCTTATATCAAAACGTGATGCGATTCGGGCGATTCATATGCCGTTTTCGCACGAGCAACTAAAGCAAGCACGGCGCCGTCTCGTTTACGAAGAGTTTTTACTTTTTCAATTAAAAATGCAAGCGTTAAAAAAATATCGTCGTGAACAGTCACCGGGTATTGCGCATCGCTTTTCAGATGGGCAACTTCAATCGTTTATTCAATCGCTTCCGTTTCCGCTAACGAATGCTCAACAGCGCGTTGTGCGTGAAATTGTGCAAGATTTAAAATCGCCATATCGCATGAATCGCCTACTACAAGGAGATGTCGGTTCCGGAAAAACAGTCGTCGCTGCCGTTGCATTATATGCGGTGTATTTATCAGGGTATCAAGGAGCGTTAATGGTACCGACGGAAATTTTAGCCGAGCAACATGCTGAATCACTTTGTACGCTTCTTGCGCCGATGGGTATTCGTGTCGAACTGTTGACAAGTTCGGTAAAAGGAAAAAGGCGCAAACAGCTACTTGAACAGCTCGCCTTAGGTGACGTTCATGTTGTTGTCGGCACGCATGCCCTTATTCAAGACGATGTGAATTTTGCGAAGCTTGGCGTTGTCATCACAGACGAACAACATCGCTTTGGAGTAGAGCAGCGACGCATTTTACGTGAAAAAGGACAATCGCCTGATGTGCTATTTATGACCGCCACTCCGATTCCACGCACGCTTGCCATTACGGCATTTGGAGAAATGGACGTGTCCATCATTGATGAAATGCCAAAAGGAAGGAAAAAAATTGAAACGTATTGGGTGAAACACGATATGCTTGAGCGCGTATTTCAATTTATGGCGAAACAAGTGGATGCAGGTCATCAAGCGTACGTCATTTGTCCACTTATTGAGGAATCGGAAAAACTGGATGTCCAAAACGCAATCGACGTGCATGCGATGTTGACGCACTACTATAAAGGTCGGTATCGCATCGGGCTTATGCACGGCCGTCTATCTTCAGAAGAAAAAGAAGAAGTGATGCGTGCATTTAGCGCCAATGACATTCATATTTTAGTATCAACAACGGTCGTAGAAGTCGGTGTAAACGTCCCGAACGCAACCGTGATGGTCATTTACGATGCCGACCGATTCGGACTTTCACAACTTCATCAGCTACGTGGGCGCGTTGGACGCGGACAAGCTCAATCGTACTGTATTTTAGTCGCTGATCCAAAATCAGAAGCAGGAAAAGAGCGAATGCGCATTATGACGGAAACGAACGACGGTTTTGTGCTATCAGAAAAAGATTTAGAGCTGCGCGGACCCGGTGATTTTTTTGGGACGAAACAAAGCGGCATGCCGGAGTTTCGTCTCGGTGATCTTGTTCACGATTATCGCATTTTAGAAGTGGCGCGACAAGATGCGGAACGCCTCATTGCCTCGCCTTCGTTTTGGCGCGAAGAAAAATACACTTTTCTGCGCGAACATTTACAACAATCGGGCGTTTTAAACGGCGAAAAATTAGATTAAAAGTTGTTGAAATGTTACTCTCGGTGTTATATACTACTATTAGTACCTAGTAATAATTCGGATGGTGGATCGAAAATGAGAAGAAATAAACGCGAACGGCAACGATTACTGCAAGCAACGATCGAAGAAAATCCTTTTATTACGGACGAACAACTTGCCGAAAAATTTTCAGTCAGCATTCAAACGATCCGCCTCGATCGCTTAGAACTATCGATTCCGGAGTTGCGTGAGCGCATTAAACATGTTGCTGAGCGCACATTTGCTGACGAAGTGAAGTCGTTGCCTATTGAAGAAGTGATTGGAGAAATCATCGATATACAATTAGATGAAAGTGCAATTTCCATTTTTGATGTAAAAAAAGAACACGTGTTTAAACGCAATCAAATTGCACGAGGACATCATTTGTTTGCGCAAGCAAATTCGCTTGCGGTAGCAGTCATTAACGATGAACTTGCATTAACGGCAAAGGCAAACATTCGCTTCATGCGTCCTGTCAAAGAAGGCGAGCGTGTCGTGGCCAAAGCAAAAGTGAAAAATTTAAATGAAAATGGACGCACAGTCGTCGAAGTCAATAGCTACGTAGGACAAGAACTTGTCTTTCAAGGAGAATTTCATATGTACCGTTCAAACGTTGTAAAAAAGGATGGAGAAGAAAAATGAAAATCGCAATCGATGCCATGGGAGGCGACCATGCACCGAAAGAAATTGTCATCGGTGCACAAAAGGCGATTGAGCATTTTCAAGATATCGAAATTACGCTCGTTGGGAATGAGACGCTCATTCGCCCATACATAACAAATGATGAACGACTCTCCATTATTCATACCGAACAAGTCATTGAAGCAACAGATGAGCCTGTCCGTGCTGTTCGCCGCAAAAAAGAGGCGTCCATGGTATTAATGGCAAATGAAGTAAGCGAAGGACGTGCCCATGCATGCATTTCCGCAGGCAATACAGGCGCTTTAATGGCCGCAGGGCTGTTTATCGTCGGTCGCATCGACGGCATTGATCGTCCTGCGCTTGCTCCGACGTTGCCAACGATTGACGGAAAAGGATTTGTGTTGTTGGACGTTGGCGCAAACGTTGATGCTCGCCCAGAACATATATTGCAATATGCGCTTATGGGTGCGGCATATGCCGAAAAAGTGCGCGGTATTCATCGTCCACGCATTGGTTTATTAAACGTTGGAACAGAAGATCAAAAAGGAAATGAACTGGCGAAAAAAACGTTTCAGCTTATACAAGATACATCGTTAAACTTTGTAGGCAACGTAGAGGCGCGCGATTTATTAGAAGGCGTAGCTGATGTCGTTGTTACTGACGGATTCACCGGCAACGTCGCACTAAAAACGATCGAAGGCACGGCAATCGCTGTTTTCTCGATGTTAAAATCGGCATTGACAAGCAATGTTGTAAGCAAAATGGCGGCGCTTGCGTTAAAGCCACAACTTATGCAGTTGAAGAAAAAAATGGATTATGCAGAATATGGTGGTGCGGCACTGTTCGGTTTACGAGCACCTGTCATTAAAGCGCACGGTTCATCGGATGCGCACGCCATTTTTCATGCGGTGCGCCAAGCGCGTGAAATGGTCGTAAACGACGTTATACAGACGGTGAAACAATCGATAGCGGAAATAAAACAATAAGAGGTGACATGATGGGGAAAATCGCATTTATTTTTCCAGGACAAGGTTCGCAAACGGTTGGTATGGGAAAAGAGTGGGCGGAAAAAGATGAAAAAGTAGCGGCTGTTTTTCGCCAAGCGGATGAACGATTGCAAGTTTCTTTGTCACAACTTATTTTTGAAGGACCACAAGATGTATTAACAAAAACAGAAAATGCCCAACCAGCATTACTCACGACAAGCATCGCATTTTTGCAAAAAGTAAAAGAAGCACATATTGCTCCGCATTATGTCGCAGGACATAGCCTTGGGGAATATAGTGCACTTGTTGCAGCATCGGTGCTGTCGTTTTCTGACGCTGTATATGCGGTGCGTAAGCGCGGAGAATTGATGGAAAAAGCAGTGCCGTCCGGACAAGGAACGATGGCTGCGGTGCTTGGGATGGATGAAGCTTTATTGCAACAAGTAGTCGATGAAGCTTCAACGGAATCATCTCCGGTTCAATTAGCGAACTTAAACTGTCCGGGACAAATTGTCATTTCAGGAGCGAAAGAAGCGGTTGAGCGAGCGTCACAACTGGCAAAAGAAAAAGGAGCGAAGCGAGTCATTCCGCTCGAAGTAAGCGGGCCGTTCCACTCCATTTTAATGAAACCGGCGGCAGAGCAGTTTTTATCGGTACTTAATACGTTGTCGTTTCAAGAAAGCACTGTGCCAGTCATTTCAAATGTAACAGCTGAGCCGATGACAAATCCAACAGAAATCAAACAACGTCTCGTTGAACAGTTATACTCTCCGGTTCGTTGGGAGCAATCTGTTCAAACGATGATTGACTTGGGTGTAGATACGTTTATCGAAATCGGTCCTGGAAAAGTATTAAGCGGTCTAGTGAAAAAAATAAACCGTCATGTCAACGTCTATTCGATTTTTGATGAAGCTTCGTTTATGGCGACGGTGACGGCGTTGAAAGGGGAATGAAGCATGGAAGGGAAAGTAGCGATTGTGACCGGGGCGTCACGTGGTATTGGGCGTGAAATTGCTTTACATTTAGCCCGTCTTGGTGCAAAAGTAGCGGTCAATTATGCAGGAAGTGAAGCGAAAGCAAATGAAGTTGTCGCTCAAATTGTTGAGCATGGTGGCGAAGCGTTTGCTGTACAAGCAGACGTCGCAAATAGCGAGGCAGTCGACCATATGGTGAAAGAAGTGCTTGAGCGTTGGGGTCGCGTTGATATTTTAGTGAACAACGCAGGCATTACGCGCGACAACTTGCTTATGCGCATGAAAGAAGAAGAATGGGATGCGGTCATCAATACGAACTTAAAAGGTGTCTTTTTATGTACGAAAGCTGTCACACGCCCGATGATGAAACAGCGATACGGTCGAATTGTGAACGTAGCGTCCATTGTCGGTGTAAGCGGCAACCCAGGGCAAGCAAACTATGTTGCAGCGAAAGCAGGTGTGATCGGACTGACGAAAACAGCAGCAAAAGAACTCGCGAGTCGAAACATTACCGTCAATGCCGTTGCGCCTGGATTTATTACGACAGATATGACGGATCAATTAAGCGAAGATGTGCGCCAAGCGATGTTGCAACAAATTCCGCTTGCCCGCTTCGGCAATCCAGAAGATATTGCGCATGTTGTCGCGTTTCTCGTCTCAGACGGGGCAAGCTATATAACAGGACAAACCATTCACGTCGACGGCGGTATGGTGATGTAAAAATTCGTTTTATTTTCTGATATAATTCATTATAATAGCTTGAGGGGAGGTGAATAAAATGGCAGACGTATTAGAGCGTGTAACGAAAATTATCGTTGATCGCCTTGGTGTTGAAGAGTCACAAGTGACGCTTGAATCTTCATTCAAAGAAGATTTAGGAGCAGACTCGCTTGATGTTGTTGAGCTTGTTATGGAATTAGAAGATGAGTTTGATATGGAAATTTCAGATGAAGAGGCGGAAAAAATCGTTACTGTAGGCGATGCAGTTAACTACATAAAAAGCCGTCTATCATAATAAGTAAAGTCCCGTTTTGTAAGCGGGGCTTTCTATGCTTTTTACGTTTATAGTTGGGGGTTCATATGCATGTCAAAGCAACGACCGTACGTAAAATTTAAACAATTTCAAGAACAAACAGGTATTTTTTTTCGAAATGAAAAACTACTCATTCAAGCATTTACCCATTCATCATATGTGAATGAGCATCGCAAGCGGCTGCATGAAGACAATGAGCGCCTTGAATTTTTAGGGGATGCTGTCTTAGAATTGACCGTTTCACAATATTTATTTGAACAGTTTCCACAAATGAGCGAAGGGGAATTAACAAAAATGCGGGCAGCGATCGTCTGTGAACCGTCGCTTGTTACGTTTGCCCATGCATTGTCGTTTGGCGATCTCGTTTTGCTCGGTAAAGGGGAAGAACTAACGGGTGGTCGCATGCGTCCGTCGTTGTTAGCTGACGTATTTGAGGCTTTTATCGGAGCGCTTTATTTAGATCAAGGGATCGAGGCAGTCGTGCAATTTTTAGGGAAAACGATTTTCCCAAAAATTCGCGAAGGTGCTTTTTCTCATGTGATGGATTACAAAAGTCAACTACAAGAATTTGTACAACGTGATGGAAGCGGAGTATTAGAATATAAAATTTTACAAGAACGAGGTCCTGCTCATAATAAAGAGTTCGTATCGCGCGTATCGTTAAATGGCGAGGAGCTTGGTGTTGGAGTTGGGCGCTCGAAAAAAGAGGCAGAGCAACGCGCCGCGCAAATGGCATTAGCTAAGCTAAAACAATTACAACAAGGCTGATCCGGTCTGAAAGGACGGCCTTGCTTGTTGTGACATCTTTTAGATAAAGGGGGATATATGTGTTCCTCAAACGTTTAGAAGCTATCGGATTTAAATCTTTTGCTGATCGCATTTCTATCGATTTTGTTCCGGGGATGACGGCAATCGTCGGTCCGAACGGAAGCGGGAAAAGCAACATTACAGATGCGATTCGTTGGGTGCTTGGTGAACAGTCCGCCAAGTCGCTTCGCGGGGCAAAAATGGAAGACGTCATTTTTTCGGGAAGCGAATCACGCAAGCCGTTGAACGTGGCGGAAGTGACGTTGACGCTCGATAATAGCGATCAATTTTTGCCGCTCGAATACGAAGAAGTAAGTATAACAAGACGCGTCTATCGTTCAGGCGATAGCGAATTTTTTATTAATAACCAGCCTTGCCGTTTAAAAGATATTGTCGATTTATTTATGGATTCTGGCGTTGGTCGTGAAGCTTTCTCCATCATTAGTCAAGGAAAAGTAGAGGAAATTTTAAGTAGTAAAGCGGAAGATCGCCGCACGATTTTTGAAGATGCAGCAGGCGTCTTAAAATATAAAACAAGGAAAAAAAAGGCGGAGCAAAAACTAAACGAAACAGAAGATCATTTGCAACGTGTGCAAGATATTTTACACGAACTAAACCAGCAGCTTGAGCCGTTGAAACAACAAGCGTCAATCGCCAAGGAATATCTTGAGAAAAAAGAGCAGCTACAAACATATGAAGTCGGCTTAATTGTTTATGAAATCGAGCAGTTACATGAAAAATGGGAAGCGTTGAAAAAACAACTCGCTTTACATCAACAAAACGAAATAGAATTAGCGACGACGTTGCAAAAAGAAGAAGCGCACATCGCTCAGTTGCGTCATGAACTGACAGCGCTTGATGAGTCAATAGATGGCTTACAGCAAGTATTGTTGCTTGTTAGCGAAGAGCTTGAGAAAACGGAAGGGAAAAAACAGTTATTAAAAGAGCGAAAAAGCAACGCCTATAAGCAACAACAGCAAATGGAGCAAACGATGGAGCAACTTGCTGAGCGAAAACGTGCACTTGAAGCGACAATTGCTGAAAAAAAGAAAGTGCTGCAACAGCTTCAAACAGATGTGCAAGCGCTTCAAGCGCAATTAAAAGAACAAAACAACGTCCTTTCTGCTTACGGTCCGAAAGCGGAGGAGGAAATTGAACGGCTAAAAAGCGAATACATTGATCTCGTTCACGAACAAGCGACGTTAAAAAATGAGCGCATGCACATTGAGTCCCAGTTGCAAAAAAATGAAGAAAAACAGCAGCAGCTCATCACTGCAAACGATGAACATATTCGGGCATACGAACAGATCGTTGGACAATGGGAACAAAAACAAAAACTCATTCATGAGTTGCAAGAGCGCATCGCTAAACAAGAGCAAACGCTTCAAACAAAAGAAGAACAATTGACCGCACGAAAAGAACAATATCGAAAAAAAGAAACGACGTTATATGAAGCGTATCAATACGTACAAAAAGTAAAATCAAAAAAAGAAATGTTAGAGGTGATGCAACAAGAGTATGCTGGATTTTTCCAAGGGGTAAAAGAAGTATTAAAAGCAAAAGATCGGTTAAACGGCATTCATGGAGCGGTTGTTGAGCTGATGACGGTGCCATCCGAACTAGAAACAGCAATCGAAGTGGCGCTCGGAGGAGCGGCGCAACATGTCGTCGTGGAAAATGAACGAAGCGCACGTGAAGCTATTCAATTTTTAAAACAAAATAAGTATGGACGGGCGACATTTTTACCGCTTGACGTTATTCAGCGAAAACTATTTCCTCCATCCGTTCGGGAAAACATTGCCAAACACCCCGCTTACGTTGGCATTGCTTCCGAATTAATTTCGTATGAAGCAACGTACGAAAACATCATGACAAGCATTCTTGGGACGGTCATTATTACGCGCGATTTAAAAGGGGCAAATGAGCTTGCTCGTCAATTGCAATACCGCTATCGTCTCGTCACGTTAGAAGGGGATGTTGTCAATCCAGGCGGGGCGATGACGGGAGGAACGGTAAATAAACAGACAAGCTCATTGTTTAGTCGCACGCGTGAGCTTGAAGAAGTGACAGCACATTGGCGCGATGTCGAGCAAAAAACGATCGAGCTTGAACAGCTTGTGCAACGAGAAAAAGAAGCCATTGCACAAGCTGAGAAAGAGCGAACAGCGCTTTATACTGAGCTAGAAGCAAGCCGTATAGAGCTGCAAGAAGAAAAAAGCGCATGGATGGAACTAAATCTTCGTAAAAAACATATGGACGAACGACTCGGTGTGTATCGCTATGAAAGACAAACGCTCGAAGAAGAAAAGAAACAATTGACTGCTCGACTTCACGATATTATGCATTCACTTCATATGCTTGAGAAAAACATCGTTTCTATCGATGAGCAAGTGAAACAATGGACAGAAAAAAAACAGTTAGAGCAACAATCGAAAGAGCAAATGCAAGAAAAGTTGACCGCATTGAAAATCGCGCTCGCTGAAAAGCAAGAACACGTCAGAAATGAAGAGCAACATGTGCATCGACTAACGGAAGAATGGGAGGAAGTGAAGCGAACACTTACGCACATCGAAAAAGAACGCGATGAACTTGTACGCCATACGAACGAACAAACGGAAGATGAACAACAGCTCGAGCGAATATGCAAAGAAAAAACGAAACAAAAAGAAGAAACGATTGAACTTATTGCTAGCCGGCGTGAACAGCGGCTACATTATCAAACAAAGCTTGAGCAACTCGAAAAAGAAATAAAAGAATGGAAACGACAACATAAGCAACTCACAGATACGTTAAAAGACGAGGAAGTGAAGCTTGCTCGCTTCGATATGGAGCTTGACCACTTACTCAACCGCCTTCGTGAAGAATACAAGCTGTCATTCGAAGCAGCGAAAGAAGCGTTCCCGCTCCATCTCCCTGCTCAAGAGGCGCGGAAAAAAGTGAAGCTCATCCAGCTCGCTATTGATGAACTTGGAACGGTCAATCTCGGTGCGATTGAAGAATATGAACGTGTCTCTGAACGCCACCGCTTTTTAACTGAACAAAAAGAAGATTTACAACAGGCGAAAGATACATTGTATCAAGTGATTGATGAAATGGACGATGAAATGAAACGGAGATTTGCGACAACGTTTGAGCAAATTCGTACGCAATTTGCACGCGTGTTCGTTGAATTGTTTGGAGGAGGAAAGGCCGATTTACAGTTGACTGATCCGAACGATTTACTCCATACGGGTGTCGACATTGTCGCACAACCACCGGGAAAAAAGCTACAACATTTAAGTTTATTATCAGGCGGGGAGCGAGCATTGACGGCGATTGCGCTTTTGTTCGCCATTTTAAATGTTCGACCTGTTCCGTTTTGCGTGCTTGATGAAGTAGAAGCAGCACTTGATGAGGCGAACGTACAACGATATGCGAAATATTTAAAGAAGTTTAGCGACAATACACAATTTATCGTCATTACTCATCGAAAAGGAACGATGGAAGAAGCAGATGTACTATATGGAGTAACGATGCAACAATCAGGTGTATCGAAGCTCGTTTCTGTTCGACTAGAAGAAGTAGCTGAAAAGAAAGGATGAGAAACGGTGAGCTTTTTTAAAAAATTAAAAGAAAAAATCGCAAAACAAGCGGATACAGTAACGGAAAAGTTTAAACGTGGTTTAGAAAAAACGCGCGACTCTTTCGCTGGAAAAGTGAACGATTTAATCGCGCGCTATCGGAAAGTAGATGAAGAGTTTTTTGAAGAGCTAGAAGAAATTTTAATCGCCTCAGACGTTGGTGTTGCAACAGTCATGGATTTTATCGATGAGTTAAAAATGGAAGTGAAACGTCGCAACATTCAAGACCCGAAAGAAATGTATAGCGTCATTTCCGAAAAATTGATTGACATTTACGAAGCAAGCGGTGAGGAGAAAACAGAATTAAACATTCAGCCAAACGGCTTAACGGTCATTTTATTTGTCGGTGTCAACGGCGTTGGAAAAACGACGACGATCGGGAAACTCGCGTACAAATTAAAAAGCGAAGGAAAAAAAGTGATGCTTGCCGCTGGCGATACGTTCCGTGCGGGCGCGATTGAACAACTTGAAGTATGGGGCGAGCGCGTTGGTGTGGAAGTCATTAAACAGTCTGCTGGCTCTGATCCAGCGGCGGTGATGTACGATGCGATTCAAGCAGCAAAATCGCGCAACGTTGACATTTTGTTGTGTGATACAGCTGGCCGCTTACAAAATAAAGTGAATTTAATGAAAGAGTTAGAAAAAGTTAAGCGTGTTATTGAACGTGAAGTGCCGGGGGCACCGCATGAAGTGTTGCTTGTGCTAGATGCAACGACAGGGCAAAATGCGATGAGCCAAGCAAAAACATTTAAAGAAGCAACAAACGTCACCGGCATTGTGCTTACGAAACTGGATGGAACAGCAAAAGGTGGCATCGTATTAGCGATCCGCCACGAGTTAAACATTCCGGTGAAATTTGTCGGTTTAGGAGAGAAAATGGACGATTTAGAGCCGTTTAACGCCGAACAATTCGTGTATGGGTTATTTTCATCGTTTATGGAACGAGAAGAGACGCAAGGAGAATAACTTGACAGCATCAGCTAAAACATATACACTAAATTCATGTAAAGGCGTTTCACTTAACAGGGGGGAGTTTCATGCTAGAAAAAACAACGAGAATGAATTATTTATACGACTTTTACCAATCGTTGTTGACGCCGAAGCAACGAAACTATATGTCCCTTTACTATTTAGACGATTACTCCCTCGGTGAAATTGCCGAAGAGTACGAAGTGAGTCGTCAAGCTGTATACGATAACATTAAACGGACGGAAGCGATGCTAGAAGATTATGAGCAAAAGTTATTGCTCTTTCAAAAGTTTCAACAACGTCACAAACTATTGCACCGATTAAAAACGCATATAGCTGAACGCTATCCGAACGATGAGGAGCTTATGAAGCTCGTTTTGGAGTTGGAGAAATTAGAGTAGGGGGCGGTAACGATGGCATTTGAAGGATTGGCCGACCGTCTGCAACATGTCATGAATAAAATTCGTGGCAAAGGCAAAGTCACGGAAGCCGATGTAAAAGAAATGATGCGTGAAGTGCGGCTCGCGCTATTAGAAGCGGACGTCAATTTTAAAGTCGTCAAAGACTTCGTGAAAAAAGTAAGCGAGCGAGCTGTCGGGCAAGAAGTCATGAAAAGCTTGACCCCGGGGCAGCAAGTCATTAAAGTCGTAAAAGAAGAATTGACGGAGCTGATGGGGGGAGAAAACAGCAAAATTGCCGTGTCAAACCGTCCGCCAACGGTTGTTATGATGGTCGGTTTGCAAGGGGCAGGGAAAACGACGACGACGGGGAAATTAGCGAATTTATTACGTAAAAAACATAATCGCAAGCCGTTGCTTGTCGCAGCTGACATTTATCGCCCAGCAGCGATTAAACAGCTTGAGACGTTAGGGAAGCAGTTGAACATCCCTGTGTTTTCGCTCGGCGATCAAGTGAGCCCGGTGGAAATTGCAAAACAAGCGATTGCAAAAGCAAAAGAAGAGCATTATGATTACGTATTAATCGATACGGCCGGACGCTTGCATATCGATGAAGCGCTCATGGACGAACTAAAGCAAATTAAAGAAGTGACGAAACCCGATGAAATTTTTCTCGTTGTCGATGCGATGACGGGACAAGATGCGGTCAACGTCGCGCAAAGCTTTAACGAACAGCTTGGACTGACGGGCGTCATTTTGACGAAGCTTGATGGTGATACGCGAGGCGGGGCAGCCTTATCAATTAAAGCGGTCACAAATACGCCAATTAAGTTTGTCGGTATGGGTGAAAAGCTCGATGCGCTTGAGCCGTTTCATCCGGAGCGGATGGCGTCGCGCATTCTAGGTATGGGGGACGTGTTGACGCTCATTGAAAAAGCGCAAGCCGCTGTCGATGAAGAAAAGGCAAAAGAGCTCGAACAAAAAATGCGCACCGCATCATTTACACTTGACGACTTTTTAGAACAGCTTGGGCAAGTGCGCAAACTCGGTCCGCTCGATGAACTTTTAAAAATGTTGCCGGGCGCTAACAAAGTGAAAGGTTTAAACAACTTACAAATTGACGAAAAGCAAATTAGCCGCGTCGAAGCGATTATTCGTTCGATGACAAAAGAAGAAAAAATGAACCCAGACATCATTAACTCTAGTCGCAAAAAGCGAATTGCAAAAGGGAGCGGAACGACGGTTCAAGACGTCAACCGCTTGCTGAAACAGTTTGACGAAATGAAAAAGATGATGAAAATGATGACAACCATGCCAAAGGGGAAAAAGAAAGGGTTCCGTTTCCCGTTCATGTAAACAAAATAACAGTGTTAAGAAAAAACACTTTACAAACAAAACGTTTATTGCTAATATACTATCTTGTGTGAAATATTTTCGGAGGTGCTATAATCATGGCAGTAAAAATTCGTTTAAAACGTATGGGTGCAAAAAAATCACCATTTTATCGTATCGTTGTTGCAGACTCTCGTTCTCCACGTGACGGTCGTTTCATCGAAACAATCGGCACATACAATCCGTTAACAGAGCCTGCAGAAATTAAAATTAATGAAGAGCTTGCATTAAAATGGTTGCAAAACGGCGCAAAACCATCTGACACAGTGCGCAACTTGCTTTCAAAACAAGGAATTTTAGAAAAATTCCACAACTTAAAGTACGGAAAGTAATATATGAAAACGTTGCTTGAGACAATTGTTCGGTCACTTGTCGATCATCCGGAATGCGTCGTCATTCGCGAAACGGAACAACAACAATCGATCACATATGCGATCGCGCTTCATCACGAAGACGTTGGGAAAGTGATCGGAAAAAACGGGCGAATGATCCAAGCCATTCGCACCGTTGTTCAAGCAGCCAATGAGTCAAAGAAGCGAATAGACGTACGCATCGAAGAGTAAGGGAGAGGGAAGACACCTCCCCTTTTTTCGTTCAGAAAGGCGGTGCGCCATGAAAATCATTCAAACGGTTGAAGTAAGACAGCGATTGACAGAAAAAAGTAAACAACAGCTCATGCAGCAATTTACCGCGCAAAAACAGCAGCTTGAACAACAATGTGAGCAGCTCATCTTTGAACAAAAACGAATGGAAAAACAAACATCGTTTTCACAAAAACAAATTAAAGAAAAATTTGGACGAGAAATGCAAATTCGCCGCCAAAAAATAGCGGAACTTGATTTCCTTCTTGAACAATTGCGCATATTACCGATAGGAAGCGAAATTAAAGAAAGAGAAGTCGAGGCGATGATCGACGTCCACATTGGTGCGCGTTGGTCGCCTCCGAAAACGATTGTCATTGAAGACGGAATCGTTGTGGATATACGCGAGGGGTGATCGTTGTGAAATGGTTTCATGTCGGAAAAATTGTCAATACGCACGGTATTCGCGGTGAAGTGCGCGTCATTTCACGCACAGATTTTGCAGAAGAGCGGTATAAAATCGGGAATGTATTATATATTTTTATGGAAAATAAGCCACCGGTTGAGGTCAAAGTGGCGAGCCATCGAGTTCATAAGTCGTTTGATTTATTAACGTTCGAAGGATATGATAACATCAACTTAGTCGAACCATTTAAAGGGGCGATTATTAAAATACCAGAAACGCAATTGCAACCGCTTAACGAAGGAGAATATTATTTTCACGAAATTATCGGTTGCACAGTTGTGACCGAAGATGGTGAACCGATTGGCGAAATAAAAGAAATTTTAACGCCAGGTGCAAATGACGTATGGGTCGTCAAACGAAAAAAAGGCGGAGATGTGTTAATTCCTTACATTGATGATGTCGTCAAACAAGTCGATGTTGAAAACAAAACGATTACGATTCATGTGATGGAAGGATTGCTTGACGAATGAAAATCGATGTGCTCACCTTATTTCCAAATATGTTTACTGGCGTGTTGAACGAGTCGATTTTAAAACGTGCGCAAGAAAAAGGTGCCGTTACGTTTCAGCTCGTCAATTTTCGCGAATTTGCCGATAATAAGCATCAGACGGTAGACGACTACCCTTACGGCGGTGGGGCTGGCATGGTATTGAAGCCGCAACCGATTTTTGATGCGGTTGATCATTTAACGAAGCAAAGTGAGCATCGTCCGCGCGTGATTTTGCTTTGTCCTCAAGGTGAACGATATACGCAAAAAAAAGCGGAGGAACTCGCTAAAGAACGACACATCATTTTCATTTGCGGACATTACGAAGGGTATGACGAACGCATTCGTGAACATCTCGTGACGGACGAAATTTCCATTGGCGATTACGTCTTAACGGGCGGAGAACTGGCAGCGATGGTCGTCATTGATAGCGTTGTTCGTTTGCTTCCTGGCGTGCTCGGCAACGAGCATTCCTCTATGCTTGATTCTTATAGCTCTGGTTTGCTCGAACACCCACATTATACGCGCCCAGCCGATTTTCGTGGCATGAAAGTACCAGATGTCCTTCTTTCAGGTAATCACCGTTTAATTGAAGAGTGGCGTCAAAAAGAATCGTTGCGTCGCACATGGTTGCGTCGACCCGATTTGCTCGAAACGTATGAGTTAACGGAACAACAAAAAAAATGGATCGAACAATGGAAAAAAAACGAACGGTAACTCTTGCATCCATTACATCTTTATGATAGTATAAACGTTGTGACTTATGTCGCACGTAAAACGATGTTCCGCTGCTATGAACGATACACATAAGCATGAGCATCTGTTGGAAGGAGATGAAGATGATGCATCATTTAATTCAAGAAATTACAAAAGAACAACTACGTAACGATCTTCCAGAATTTCGCCCTGGTGACACCGTGCGCGTTCACGTGAAAGTTGTTGAAGGAAACCGTGAACGTATCCAAGTATTCGAGGGCGTTGTTATCAAGCGCCGTGGTGGTGGAATTAGCGAAACATTTACAGTTCGTAAAGTATCTTACGGTGTAGGTGTTGAGCGTACGTTCCCATTACACACGCCGAAGATTGCTAAATTAGAAGTTGTTCGTCGCGGTAAAGTTCGTCGCGCAAAATTGTACTACTTGCGTCAACTCCGCGGTAAAGCAGCACGCATCAAAGAAATCATCTAACACAAAAGCAATGATTGCAAGGAGCTTGATCATCAAGCTCCTTTTTCAACATTCATCATATAGGTGGGAGAAGGATGGAAAAACAAAAAAACGAATGGTTTGAATGGCTAAAAGCGATTTTCATTGCGGTGGCATTAGCAGGAGGTATTCGCTATTTCATTTTCGCCCCAATTATCGTTGAAGGGGAGTCGATGATGCCGACGTTACATAATCAAGACCGAATGATCGTCAATAAAATCGCCTATAAAATTGGCGAACCAGAACGGTTTGATATTATTGTGTTTCATGCCGAAGAAGGAAAAGATTATATTAAGCGCGTCATTGGATTGCCAGGCGACCGGATTGAATATAAAAATGATACGTTATATGTCAACGGGAAGCCTTACAAAGAACCTTACTTAGATGACGAGAAAAAGCAACTGTTTGATGGCCCGTTAACAGAGTCGTTTACACTTGAAGAGTTGTGGGGAAGAAAAACCGTTCCTGAAGGTCATTTATTCGTGCTCGGAGATAATCGTCGGTATAGTAAAGATAGTCGCCATATCGGATTTATTCCGATGGAAAAAGTTGTAGGCAAAACGTCGGTCGTTTATTGGCCTTTTTCTGATGCGCGCATTGTTGAATAACATAACTAAAGTAGGTGGCAACGATGACGATTCAATGGTTTCCCGGCCACATGGCAAAAGCGAAACGGGAAGTAACAGAAAAATTAAAACTTATCGATATCGTATTTGAGCTAGTAGATGCCCGCATTCCTATTTCATCGCGCAATCCGTTAATTGATGAAATTGTGGCGAATAAACCGCGCATCATATTGTTAAACAAAGCGGATATGGCTGATCCCGATGTGACAAAACAATGGGTCGACTTTTTCGCTGCACAGCAAATTGACGCCATTGCGATCGATTCACAAAGCGGAACAGGTGTCAAGCAAATGGTAGCGGTCGCAAAAGAGAAGTTGCGCTCGAAATTCGAAAAAATGATGGCGAAGGGAATTAAACGTCCTCGAGCGATGCGTGCGCTTATTGTCGGCATTCCAAACGTCGGGAAATCAACGCTCATTAACCGACTCGCAGGAAAACATATTGCCAAAACAGGCGATACACCGGGAGTGACAAAAGCGCAACAATGGATTAAAGTCGGCAAAGAGCTCGAGCTACTTGATACGCCAGGAATTTTATGGCCGAAGTTTGAAGATGAAGAAGTCGGATACAAACTTGCAACGACGGGAGCGATTAAAGATACCATTTTAAACTTACAAGACGTTGCGGTGTATGCGTTACGTTTTTTAGCGGCTTATTATCCCGATCGTTTAAAAGAACGATATGCGCTTGCGGACATTCCAGAAGACATCGTCCAATTGTTTGATGACATCGGAAAAAAACGAGGCTGTTTAGCCGCTGGTGGTGTCGTCGACTACGATAAAGTTGCTGAGCTTGTGTTGCGCGATATTCGCACAGAAAAATTAGGCCGACTTAGTTTTGACCGTCTGTAAGGTTCGCATAAGCGAGCCTTTATTTTTTTGTTGATTTGTCGATATAAGAGGTAAGGAGTGATAACGGTGAATATACAAGAAATAAAAAAAAGACTGCAAACGATTCACGATGAAACGGATGAATGGTTTCAACAACTTTTGCACGATGAGCGAAAAGGTGTCCAACGTCTCGTTCAACAATGGTATAAACAAAAAGAAGCAGAAAAACGGGAACGCGAACGTTTTTTGCATATGTTGCAATATGAACAGGCGCTATACGATAAAGGAATCCGCTACATCGCGGGGGTGGATGAAGTAGGACGAGGGCCGCTAGCTGGTCCGGTTGTTGCCGCAGCAGTCATTTTACCAAAAGATGTGTATCTCCCCCATGTAGACGACTCAAAAAAACTATCGGAAACGAAGCGAGAGCAGTTGTTTTCTATCATTCAACAAATGGCGCTTGCGATCGGTATTGGCATCGTTAGCGCACGCGAAATTGATGAGCGAAACATTTACGAAGCGACGAAAAAAGCGATGATGCAAGCTGTCCACGCGCTTGCGATCGCTCCCGAGCATTTGCTCATTGATGCGATGCACATTCCACTATCTATTCCACAAACATCGATCATTAAAGGGGATGCGCATAGCGTCTCCATTGCAGCAAGCTCCATTATCGCGAAAGTGACGCGCGATCGCATGATGAAACAGTTAGGTGAGAAATATCCACAATACGGATTTGAAAAGCATATGGGATACGGCACGAAAGAACATTTGCAAGCGATTGAGCGATATGGAGTCATTGAAGAACATCGTCGTTCGTTTGCTCCGATTCGCGAACGATTAAAGCGAGGAGAATGAGATGAACGTTCAATGGTTGCGTACGTTATTTGATGATGCACAAACGATACGTTTACCGAAAGCACCGACGTTTCACGTTGGTGACATCATTTATGGAAAAATCGAAAAAATAACCGAAGATCGGACAGCGCTCGTTCGGATCGGCAGTCATACGCTGACGGCCGAACTGCAGTCACCCGTTAAAGAAGGTGAAACATATACGTTTCACGTGCAAAAAACATCCCCACTTGAGCTGAAAATATTGCAACATACAGCAAAGCTGACAGATGAAGAAAGCGTCAGCCGTTATTTCCGTTTACCGATGAATGAACAAACGAAGGCGCTCGTTCGTTGGATGATGGATGAATCTTTTACATTTAAAAAACATGACATGTCCCTCATTCGACAATGGTTGCAAACAGGTGGTAAAAAAGAAGCCCAAGCAATCAAATGGCTGTTCATGCACGATTTGCCGCTTCGTGATGATATATTTCGTGCGTTCGTTGCTTTGCAAGATGATCGACCGCTATATGAACAACAACTCACGCTGGCGATGATGATCGATCGCTTTCACCCGAAAGGAACGTTAGCAAAACTTTCTTCTTATTTGCGCCATATGCCGACGCTTTCTTCTTTTTCGCCTGAACATATTCAACAACTGCTTGAAGAGACGATGAAACAACAAGATGAATGGCTCGTTTTATTGCAAACAGCAGCAGAAGAAGCGTCAGGTGAGTTAAAAGCGGAGATTACCTCATTACTTGATCGAGTGAAAGCATATCAGTTGTTATCAACAAACAACAATTCGCTCCAACATATATTTACTCAATTTCCGTTATTCATCGGGACGCATGCAACAGATGTGACGATTCAATGGCGCGGAAAACAACGAGAAAACGGAAAAATGGATACAGACTATTGTCGCATTTTATTTTATTTGACGCTTGCGACGTTAAAAGAAACAATTGTAGACGTTCATATTCAACAACGTATCGTTCATATTTCGATCATCAATGACACGCCCCGTGTGGAACTGTATGCGTCCGCCCTTGAGCCGTCACTAAAGGAGAAGCTTGCTGAACATGGCTACACGCTTTCTTCTATTTCCGTTAAAACGCCGATGAGCAAGCGAAGTGACCGTTTACTTGTCGAACCATTTTCTTATAAAGGAGTCGATTATCGCATATGAAACGAAAGCGCGCCGTTGCTTTATCGTACGACGAACAACATATTGCCCCTGTCGTTGTCGCAAAAGGAGAAGGAGCTGTGGCTGATCGTATCATTGAACGCGCGAAACAATACGACGTCCCCATTTATGAAGATGAAACGCTCGCGACGATGCTCGGTCAATTACAATTAAACGAAACGATTCCAGAGGAACTGTACAAAGTTGTTGCTGAAGTATTTGCATTTATTTATCAAGTCGAAAAAAAGGTGGAGGGGCGATGACAACGATCGCTTCTTTTTCTTTTGTTAAAGAATTTTCTGTCTAAATGGTAGACAACTGACAAAGTATCATTATACAATGAAAGCGCTAGTACTTTTATTTTTATACATAGGAGGATGGGGTATGAATATTCATGAGTATCAAGGAAAAGAGATCCTCAGAAGCTACGGAGTGAGCGTGCCGAACGGCCGTGTGGCGTTCACGGTTGAAGAAGCGGTTGAGGCGGCGAAAGAGCTCGGCAGTAGCGTTTGTGTCGTGAAAGCGCAAATTCATGCCGGCGGTCGCGGAAAAGCAGGGGGAGTAAAAGTCGCAAAAAGTTTAGACGAAGTTCGTACATATGCGAGTGAGCTGTTAGGAAAAGTGCTTGTCACACATCAAACAGGTCCAGAAGGAAAAGAAGTAAAGCGTCTTTTAATCGAAGAAGGATGCGACATTAAAAAAGAATATTACATCGGGCTTGTTGTTGATCGTGCGACATCCCGCGTTGTTTTAATGGGATCAGAAGAAGGCGGAACAGAAATTGAAGAAGTCGCAGCGAAAACGCCAGAAAAAATTTTTAAAGAGTACATCGACCCAGCTGTCGGCTTACAAGCATTTCAAGCGCGTCGTATGGCGTTTAACATCAACATTCCAAAAGAGCTCGTCAACCAAGCAGTCAAATTTATGTTAGGGTTATACCAAGTGTTCGTTGAAAAAGATTGTTCGATTGCTGAAATTAACCCGCTTGTCGTGACTGGCGACGGAAAAGTGATGGCGCTTGATGCAAAGCTTAACTTCGATTCGAACGCGCTATATCGTCATAAAGACATTTTAGAATACCGCGATTTAGACGAAGAAGATCCAAAAGAAGTGGAAGCGTCAAAATACGACTTAAACTACATTTCGCTTGACGGAAACATTGGTTGCATGGTAAACGGTGCGGGCTTAGCGATGGCAACAATGGACATTATTAAATATTATGGCGGCGAGCCAGCAAACTTTTTAGACGTTGGTGGCGGTGCGACGACAGAGAAAGTAACAGAAGCGTTTAAAATCATTTTATCCGACCCGAACGTCAAAGGCATTTTCGTTAACATTTTTGGCGGCATTATGAAATGTGACGTCATCGCAAACGGCATTGTTGAGGCGACGAAGCAAGTCGGCTTAAACCTTCCGCTTGTCGTTCGTTTAGAAGGAACGAACGTCGAATTAGGGAAAAAGATTTTAGAGGAATCCGGACTAAACATTACAGCGGCTGAATCGATGGCGGACGGCGCGCAAAAAATCGTTTCGTTAGTAAGCTAATAGAAGGGATGGGAGAAACGTGAGCGTTTTTGTTAATAAAGATACGAAAGTAATCGTGCAAGGAATTACAGGTTCACAAGGATTGTTCCATACGAAACAAATGATTGAATATGGTACAAACATCGTTGGTGGGGTGACACCAGGAAAAGGCGGTACAGAAGTAGAAGGCGTACCTGTGTTTGATACGGTTTCAGAAGCGGTTGAAAAAACAGGAGCGAACGCTTCAGTCATTTACGTTCCGCCAGCATTTGCGGCAGATGCTATTATGGAAGCAGTTGATGCAGAAATCGACTTAGTTGTTTGTATTACAGAAGGCATCCCTGTATTAGATATGGTCAAAGTGAAGCGCTACATGGAAGGCAAGAAAACGCGCTTAATTGGACCAAACTGCCCAGGCGTGATCACACCAGAAGAATGTAAAATTGGTATTATGCCAGGCTATATTCATAAAAAAGGGCATGTCGGCATCGTTTCGCGCTCCGGTACGTTAACGTATGAAGCGGTCCACCAATTAACACAAGCAGGCATCGGACAATCGACAGCGGTTGGGATTGGCGGTGACCCAGTCAATGGAACAAACTTCATCGACGTATTAAAGGCGTTTAACGAAGATGAAGACACATATGCGGTCATTATGATCGGAGAAATTGGTGGAACGGCAGAAGAAGAAGCGGCCGAATGGGTAAAAGCGAACATGACAAAACCGGTTGTCGGCTTTATCGGCGGACAAACAGCACCTCCAGGAAAGCGCATGGGACATGCTGGTGCGATCATTTCTGGCGGAAAAGGAACGGCAGAAGAAAAAATTAAAACGATGACAGCGTGCGGCATTAAAGTCGCAGAAACGCCAGCAGTCATTGGCGAAACGCTCATCTCTGTATTAAAAGAACGCGGCTTATACGAAAAGTGTAAAACACATTAATAATCGCGAATCGTCCTAAGGCACAAACCTTAGGACGATTTTTATAAATAGGAGGGATATCATGTACGATACAACTCGCGAACGGCTCATCCATTTGCATCATTGTCGTGGGATCGGGTGGAAAAGTATCGCACGCTTGCTTCATGCAGACCCATCGCTAGCCTCCGTTTTTCATCTTTCGTCACAACAACTTCAACAACTACTTCCGATCCCCCAAAAACATTTCACTGCTTTTTTCCATGATTTGCATTGTCACAAATTGAAACGTATGATAAAAACATATGAGGAACAAAACATTCATATTGTAACAATAAAAGATGATGGCTATCCGGAGTGGCTGAAACATATATATGATCCACCGTGGGTACTATATGCGAAAGGAAACGTAGCGTTGCTTAAGCGAAAAAAAATAATTAGCGTCGTAGGGACACGGACGCCAACGCGCCAAGGAATCGCAGCGATGCATATCGTTCTTCCGCCCCTCGTTCAAAACGGCTGGATCGTTGTGAGCGGACTAGCCAAAGGTGTTGATGCTGAAGCACATCGTTTATGTTTACGGCATCATGGTGAAACAATTGCGGTCATTGCGGGCGGATTGTATTATATGTACCCACCTGAAAATGAATCATTATTTCGACAATTAGCGACAACGCAATTAATTATTTCAGAATATCCACCATTCGTTCGCCCACAGACGTGGCATTTTCCGATGCGCAATCGCATCATTAGCGGTTTGTCGCTCGGTACGCTTGTTGTACAAGCGAAAGAGCGAAGCGGCTCGCTCATCACCGCCCATTTTGCGCTCCAGCAAGGAAGAGAAGTGTTTGCGATTCCCGGCGACATCACAACAAAAGAGGCGCTTGGGACTAATCGGTTGATTCAACAAGGAGCAAAATTAATATTGTCAAGTGAAGATATTGAGGAGGAATTTCGACATCTTTTTACATGAATGAAAGAGAAAATCGAAAAATGATGTTTGACAAATGAACGAATCATCATTAATAATAATGAGGATTTTACTTTACGAATTACCTCTTAAGGGAGGACAAAATAATGTCAGACTACTTAGTCATTGTAGAGTCGCCAGCCAAGGCGAAAACGATTGAAAGATATTTAGGAAAAAAATATAAAGTAAAAGCATCGATGGGCCACGTGCGCGATTTGCCAAAAAGTCAAATGGGCGTTGACATACAAAATGATTATGAACCGAAGTATATTACGATTCGCGGAAAAGGTTCGGTTATTAAAGAATTGAAAACAGCGGCGAAAAAAGCAAAAAAAGTATTTCTTGCGGCTGACCCGGATCGCGAAGGGGAAGCGATTGCTTGGCATTTAGCCCACTTGCTCGATTTGAACACAGAATCACCGTGTCGTGTCGTATTTAACGAAATTACGAAAGATGCGATTAAACAATCATTTGAACAACCGCGCGCCATTAATATGCATTTAGTTCATGCGCAACAAGCGCGCCGCGTGCTCGATCGCCTTGTCGGCTACAACATTAGTCCATTGCTTTGGAAAAAAGTAAAAAAAGGATTAAGTGCAGGACGCGTGCAGTCTGTTGCCCTTCGTCTAATTATTGATCGCGAAAAAGAAATTCAATCGTTTCAACCTGAAGAATATTGGACGATTCAAGGCACGTTCATGAAGGGAAACGACACATTTGAAGCGCAATTTTATCGTTTGGGCAGCGAACCATTTGATTTAAAGACGGAGCAAGACGTACAACATGTATTAAATCATATTCAAGGCAACGAATTTGTCGTTACAGCGGTAACGAAAAAAGAGCGAAAACGCAATCCTGTTGCGCCGTTTATTACATCGTCATTGCAACAAGAGGCGGCGCGAAAATTAAATTTCCGTACGAAAAAGACGATGATGGTTGCTCAGCAACTATATGAGGGGATTGACCTCGGAAGCGAAGGAACGGTCGGTTTAATTACATATATGCGTACAGACTCCACGCGCGTATCAGAAAGCGCTCAACAAGAGGCGATACAGTATATTGAACAGACGTTCGGTACATCATATGTAGCGACAGAAAAAAGAAAAGAAAAACAAAAAGCGAATGCGCAAGACGCACACGAAGCCATTCGGCCAACGTCCGTCTGGCGTCATCCTAGCGCGATTAAGCCGCATGTCACACGCGATCAATATCAGCTATACAAACTCATTTGGGAGCGCTTTATCGCAAGCCAAATGGCACCAGCTGTGCTCGATACGGTAGCAATCGAGCTATCAAACGGCTCCGTCGTCTTTCGTGCGACTGGTTCTACAGTGAAGTTTCCAGGTTTTATGAAAGTGTATGTGGAAGGAACGGACGATCCGAAAGATGAGCAACAACGACTATTGCCAGACTTTGTTGAAGGAGAGCGCGTATTTAGTAAAGATATCGAAGGAAAACAACATTTCACGCAGCCTCCACCGCGCTATACGGAAGCCCGCCTTGTGAAGACGCTAGAAGAGCTCGGCATCGGTCGCCCATCGACATATGCACCAACGCTTGATACGATTCAAAAACGGAATTACGTAACGCTTGAAAATAAGCGATTTGTCCCGACCGAACTTGGGGAAATTGTACTTGATTTAATGATGCAGTTTTTCCCGGAAATTTTAGACGTCGAATTTACAGCGAAAATGGAAAAGAGTTTAGACGATATTGAAGAAGGAAAAGTCGAATGGGTGCGCATCATCGATGAATTTTATCGCGAGTTTGAAAAACGGTTAAAAATTGCGGAAGTTGAAATGGAAAAGGTTGAAATAGCCGATGAATCAGCAGATGTCGATTGCGAAGTATGCGGAAGCCCGATGGTGTACAAAATGGGGCGCTTCGGAAAGTTTATCGCCTGCTCAAACTTCCCGCAATGTCGCAATACAAAAGCGATCGTCAAAGACATCGGAGTGAAATGTCCACGTTGCCATGAAGGGAACATTGTGGAACGAAAAAGCAAAAAGAAACGAATGTTTTACGGCTGCGATCGTTTTCCGACGTGCGATTTTGTTTCGTGGGATAAACCGATCAATCGTCCATGCCCAAAATGCGGCGGCATGCTTGTCGAGAAAAAAGGGAAAAAGAGCGTGCACATTCAATGCACGCAATGCGAATATAACGAACAACAGTAAGGTGAGGCGCATACCCTCACCCATTTTATCGAGGAGGGAATATGAATGGAAGTAACAGTAATTGGAGCAGGATTAGCAGGAAGCGAAGCGGCATGGCAACTTGCCAAACGTGGCATTCGTGTCAAATTGTATGAAATGCGTCCGGTGAAACAAACTCCTGCGCATCATACCGACAAATTTGCTGAGCTTGTGTGCAGTAACTCGTTGCGTGCAAATACATTAACGAATGCAGTTGGTGTGTTAAAAGAAGAAATGCGCCGATTAGACTCTGTCATTATGAAAGCAGCAGACTCTTGTTCTGTCCCAGCTGGTGGGGCTTTAGCAGTAGATCGTCACGAATTTGCGGCGAAAGTAACAGAAATGGTTACGAATCATCCAAATGTTACTGTTGTGCGTGAGGAAGTGACGTCGATTCCAACCGGTCCGACGATTATTGCAACCGGTCCGTTAACATCGCAACCGCTTTCGGAACAGCTTCAAGCGTTAACAGGAGAAGAATATTTATATTTTTACGATGCCGCTGCACCGATTGTTGAGAAAGAAAGCATTGATATGGAAAAAGTATATATAAAGTCTCGCTA
Source organism: Anoxybacillus flavithermus (assembly GCA_002243705.1). Lineage (GTDB taxonomy): Bacteria > Bacillota > Bacilli > Bacillales > Anoxybacillaceae > Anoxybacillus > Anoxybacillus flavithermus. The sequence goes on along the minus strand of CP020815.1, from coordinate 2,281,397 downwards.
TGACAAAGGGGAAGCAGCATATATTAACTGTCCGATGACAGAAGAGGAGTTTGAACGATTTTATGATGCGCTCATTTCTGCTGAAACTGTGCCTTTAAAAGAATTTGAAAAAGAAATTTATTTTGAAGGATGTATGCCCATTGAAGTGATGGCGCGACGCGGAAAAAAGACGTTGTTGTTTGGACCAATGAAACCAGTCGGTTTAGAAGATCCACGTACAGGCAAACGTCCTTTTGCCGTCGTCCAGCTTCGTCAAGATGATGCGGCTGGAACGTTATACAATATTGTCGGTTTCCAAACGCATTTAAAATGGGGGGCACAAAAAGAAGTCATTCGCCTCATTCCAGGGCTTGAACAAGCTGAAATTGTGCGATATGGTGTGATGCATCGCAATACGTTTATTAATTCACCGAAATTATTAAAACCGACGTATCAATATAAAGAAAGAAAAGATTTATTTTTCGCAGGACAAATGACCGGTGTTGAAGGATATGTTGAGTCGGCAGCATCAGGACTTGTGGCGGGGATTAATGCCGCCCATTACGTGCTCGGAAAAGAGCTTGTTGTATTTCCGCAAGAAACAGCGATCGGCAGCATGGCGCATTATATTACATCGGCGAATCCGAAACATTTCCAACCGATGAACGCGAATTTCGGCCTTTTCGCTCCGCTTGATGAGATGATTAAAGATAAAAAGAAAAAAAATGAACGCTACGCAGAACGGGCATTAGAAACGATTCAGAATTTTTTAAAAAAGTTGTGAAATTCATTGCAAGAGCTACTAAATTGTGCTACTATTTAGTAGCTCTTATGGGGTGATCGAATGGAAAATGTGAATTTTACGTTAAATTTGTTCATTGAATATTTACAAATAGAAAAAAATTATTCAGAATATACAATTGCGTGTTATAAGCATGATATTGGCGAATTTTTCGAATTTATGGAGCGCGAACAAATTAAACAATTGCAACAAGTATCTTATAGTGACGTCCGTTTATTTTTAACCGAGCTTCATCAACGAAAGCAGTCAAGTCGTTCGATTGCCCGAAAAATGTCAAGCTTGCGTAGCTTTTATAAATTTTTATTGCGGGAAAAAATCGTGTCCGAAAATCCGTTTGCGCTTGCATCGCTGCCGAAGAAAGAGCAGAAAATTCCACACTTTTTGTACCCAGACGAATTAGAACAGCTGTTTGTTGTCAATGATTTGAATACAGCGATCGGTCAACGAAATCAGGCGATGATCGAACTGTTGTATGCAACAGGTATTCGCGTAAGTGAATGTTGTAACATTCGCTTATCACATATTGATTTTTCCGTATGTACCATTTTAATTTCCGGCAAAGGAAATAAACAGCGTTATGTTCCGTTTGGTACGTATGCGAAAGAAGCGCTTGAACGATATATACAAGACGGACGTCAGCAACTAGCAAGCAAAGCGAAGACACCGACGGATGTACTTTTTTTAAATGCGCGTGGCGGTGCATTGACGCCAAGAGGCGTGCGTCACATTTTAAACGACATCGTCGAACGAGCGGCACTTTCTTTGAAAGTAAGCCCCCATACGTTTCGCCATACGTTTGCGACACACTTGTTGAATGAAGGGGCTGATTTACGTTCTGTGCAGGAATTGTTAGGTCATGCACATCTTTCATCCACGCAAGTGTATACACATGTAACGAAAGATCATTTGCGCTACGTTTATTTACATTCCCATCCGCGGGCATAAAAAGGAGGATGTTTATGAGTCAATTTCATGCGACGACGATATTTGCGATTCGCCATCAAGGAAAAGGAGCGATGGCGGGCGATGGTCAAGTGACGTTCGGCAACGCTGTAGTGATGAAACATACCGCCCGGAAAATTCGTAAACTTTTTCATGGCAACGTGTTAGCTGGTTTTGCGGGAGCAGTGGCGGATGCGTTTACGCTGTTTGAAATGTTTGAAGGGAAGTTAGAAGAATATAACGGGAATTTACAGCGTGCGGCGGTTGAATTGGCGAAAGAATGGCGGAGCGACAAAGTGTTGCGCCGATTAGAAGCGATGTTGATCGTCATGGATGCCACGCATTTACTACTTATTTCTGGAACGGGCGAAGTGATCGAGCCAGACGATGGGATATTAGCGATCGGCTCAGGTGGAAATTATGCGTTAGCAGCTGGTAGAGCGTTAAAAGCGTATGCAGGTGAACATTTAACAGCGAAGCAAATTGCACAAGCAGCATTAAAAGTGGCGAGCGATATTTGCGTGTACACAAACGATTGCATTATTGTCGAAGAGCTGTAGAGGGGGGAGCGGCATGTTAACGCCAAAACAAATTGTCGAAAAGCTTGATCAATTTATCGTCGGTCAGCATGAAGCAAAAAAAGCGGTGGCCATTGCGCTGAGAAATCGTTACCGCCGCAGTTTATTAGATGAAAAATTGCGCGATGAAGTCGTGCCGAAAAATATTTTAATGATTGGGCCAACAGGTGTCGGAAAAACAGAAATTGCGCGGCGATTAGCGAAACTTGTTGGCGCTCCATTCGTAAAAGTAGAGGCAACAAAATTTACGGAAGTCGGTTATGTTGGTCGCGATGTTGAATCGATGGTACGCGACCTCGTTGAAACGTCTGTACGCATCGTCAAAGAGAAAAAAATGAACGAAGTAAAAGAGCAAGCGGAGCAATTAGCGAACAAACGGCTTGTTGAACTGCTTGTACCCGGAAAAACAAAACAACCGATGAAAAATCCGTTCGAACTTTTGTTTGGTGGTACGCAAGAGCAGGCGGATAGCGGGCACGAAGAACAGCATATTGCTGAGAAGCGGAGACAAATCGCTTGGAAACTAGCAAACGGTGAGCTGGAGGATGAATTGGTCACCGTGGAAATTGAAGAGCAACAACCGCTTATGTTTGATTTATTTCAAGGCGCTGGCATGGAGCAAATGGGCGTGAATATGCAAGATATGCTCAGTAGCTTTATGCCGAAAAAGCGGAAAAAAAGAAAATTGAAAGTCAAAGAAGCTCGTCATGTACTAGCAAACGAAGAAGCGCAAAAGCTTATTGACATGGACGAAGTGACACAAGAAGCGATTCGGCTAGCAGAGCAATCAGGTATTATTTTTATTGATGAAATTGATAAAATTGCTCGAAAAGGGCAAGCTGGTTCATCGGCTGACGTTTCGCGTGAAGGGGTGCAACGCGACATTTTGCCGATTGTTGAAGGTTCAACCGTCATGACGAAATATGGACCAGTCAAAACGGACTATATGTTATTCATTGCCGCAGGGGCGTTTCATATGGCGAAACCGTCTGATTTAATTCCAGAATTGCAAGGACGCTTTCCGATTCGCGTCGAGTTGACGAAGCTTACCGTCGATGATTTTGTGAAAATATTAGTTGAACCAAACAACGCCCTGTTAAAACAATATGTCGCTTTACTTGCGACAGAAGGTATACAACTTGAATTTTCTGACGATGCTATTCGTAAAATTGCAGAAGTCGCTTTTGAAGTCAATCAACAAACGGACAACATCGGCGCGCGCCGTCTTCATACGATTATGGAAAAATTGCTAGAAGATTTATTGTACGAAGCGCCGGATGTACATCTTGAGAAAATTGTTATTACCCCACAATATGTGGAAAAGAAACTAGGAAACATTGTGCGAAATAAAGATTTAAGTCAGTTTATTTTATAAGGAGGATGCAATATGAATTTACTTGAAAAAACAAGAAAAATTAATGCGATGTTACAAAACGCAGCTGGAAAACCAGTCAACTTTAAAGAAATGGCAGAAACGCTTTGCGAAGTGATCGAGGCAAACGTGTTCGTTTTAAGTCGTCGTGGGAAGCTACTCGGCTTTGCGATTAAACAAACGATTGAAAACGAACGAATGAAAAAAATGTTAGCCGATCGTCAATTCCCAGAAGAGTATACGAAAAATTTATTTAACATTACGGAAACATCGCCAAACCTCGATATTAATAGCGAGTATACCGCATTTCCTGTCGAAAATAAAGACTTATTTAAAAACGGTTTAACGACGATCGTGCCGATCATCGGTGGCGGTGAGCGCCTTGGAACACTTATTTTATCTCGCTTAGACAAAGAGTTTCATGATGACGATTTAATTTTAGCTGAATACGGAGCAACCGTTGTCGGAATGGAAATTTTACGTGAGAAAGCGGAAGAAATTGAAGAAGAAGCGCGTAGCAAAGCGGTTGTTCAAATGGCAATTAGCTCACTTTCCTATAGTGAATTAGAAGCGATCGAACATATTTTTGAAGAATTAGATGGGACAGAAGGCTTGCTTGTGGCAAGCAAAATTGCTGACCGCGTCGGCATCACCCGTTCAGTCATTGTTAATGCGCTTCGTAAACTAGAAAGTGCCGGAGTTATTGAATCTCGTTCGCTCGGGATGAAAGGAACGTACATTAAAGTATTAAACGATAAGTTTTTAACAGAACTTGAGAAATTAAAACACCATTAAAAACAAGCAGGCATCTTTCTCGCGAAGATGCCTCTTTTGTTAAAGTATGTGAAAAATAGTCCAATGTTCCCTATATACATTATGTAAATAATTTTTTACAATAGAGGTGACATGTCGAACGGTGTCTTCACAAGGAGGAATATGTCATGAAATTGTTTTCGAATACATTCCAAATATTAGAACAAGGATTAAATTATTCATCGCTAAAACAAAAAGTAATCGCAAATAACATTGCGAATGTCGATACACCGAATTTCAAAGCGAAAGACGTTCAATTTCGAACGGAATTCCATCAAGCATTGCAAGCGTATCGTACCGATCCGCGCCATTTTGAATTTAAAGGCGGGACAAGCAAATTTTTCGTGACAACTAAAAACGATCTCGTTTACAATCATAATAACAATAATGTCGATTTAGATAAAGAAATGTCGGATTTAGCGCAAAACCAAATTTATTACAACGCTTTAGTTGAACGATTGAACGGAAAGTTTAACTCTTTGAAAACGGTCATTAAGGGAGGAAAATAATACATGTTTCAAAGTTTCAATGTATCCGCCTCTGCATTAACAGCTCAGCGGTTACGCATGGATGTCATCTCAGCAAATATGGCGAACGTTGATACGACAAGAGCGAAAATGGTAGATGGAAAGTGGCAACCATATCGTCGCAAAATGGTTGTCATGCAGCCGAACGAATCGTTTTCTTCTTTTTTGAATCAGGCGATGAACGAGCGGTCGACAGGCGGAGTGAAAGTGACGGAAATTATCGAAGATCAAACGCCATTTAAACTTGTCTATGACCCATCTCATCCCGATGCAGATGAAAACGGATATGTGCAGCTACCAAACGTCGATCCGTTAAAAGAAATGGTCGATTTAATGAGCGCCACGCGCTCGTATGAAGCGAATGTGACGGTGTTAAATGCAACGAAAGGAATGTTAATGAAAGCGTTAGAAATCGGAAAATAGGGGGAATAAGCGATGATTGATCGCATTCAACGTATAGCTTTATCGCCAACTGTACAGCAGCAAGCGATCAAGCCTGCTGAAGCACAGCGAGCGTTTTCACAATTTTTAAAAGAAGCAATTAACGAAGTGAATAAACAACAAATTGAGTCAGACCAGCTGACAACGAAGTTAGCAAAAGGAGAAAACGTTGATTTGCACAATGTGATGATCGCTTCACAAAAAGCGAGTGTGTCGCTTCAATTAGCAATTGAAGTGCGCAATAAAGTGATCGAAGCATATCAAGAAGTGATGAGAATGCAAGTATAGACCTCATGAGATAGCGGAGGAAGCATATGAACGAGCGATTAAAACAAGCAATAGAACGATTGAAATTGTTTTGGAGCGAGAGAACAAAACAACAAAAAATGATGGCTTTAGGTCTTATAGGATTGTTGGTTGTTTCCGTTGCCCTTACCGCCTTTTTTGCAACGCGAACGAATTTTGTTCCTCTCTACAGCAATTTATCGCCGCAAGAAGCGGGACAAATTAAAGCGACGCTTGATCAGCGGGGGATTAAGTCGCAAATTACCGATAACGGCACAACGATTTTAGTGCCTGAACAGCTTGTTAACACGTTAAAAGTGGAATTAGCTGCAGAAGGCATTCCCGATAGCGGAAGCATCGATTATTCGTTTTTCGGAAAAAACTCTGGTTTTGGCATGACAGATAACGAATTTAACGTATTGAAAATTGAGGCGATGCAAACCGAACTTGCCAATTTAATAAAAAGTATCGACGGGGTAGAAGACGCAAAGGTGATGATTAATCTACCCCAGCCGACGATCTTTGTTGGCGACCAACAGGAAGAGGCATCTGCATCGATCGTTTTGAAAACAAAAGCGGGATATAAATTTAATGAACAGCAAATCAAATCTTTGTATCATCTTGTTTCCAAAAGTGTGCCGAACCTTCCTACCGATAATATCGTCATTATGAACCAATATTTTGAGTACTTTGATTTAAAAAATGAAGAAAATTTTTCGTCGGGCAAAACATTTGCTGAACAATATGAAGTGAAACAACAAATCGAACGAGACATTCAACGCCGCGTGCAACAAATGTTAGGAACGATGATCGGACAAGATAAAGTCGTCGTTTCTGTCACAGCGGACGTTGATTTTACACAAGAAAATCGTCAAGAAGAACTTGTTGAGCCAGTAGATAAAGAAAATATGGAAGGCATCGCTGTAAGCGTACAGCGCATTACAGAGACGTTTTCTGGGCAAGGAGCTCAACCAGGCGGCACGACAGGCGTTGGAGGAAACGCTGTACCAGGTTATCAAGGAGCAAATGGCGGGACAAACGGGGATTATGAACGAATTGAGGAAACAATTAATAACGAGGTTAATAGAATAAAAAAGGAAATTGTTGCAAGTCCTTATAAAGTAAAAGATTTAGGCATTCAAGTGATGGTTGAGCCACCGAAGGCAAATGATCCAAACTCACTTCCTGCACAAACGGTAGATGATATTACAAAAATTTTAGGTACGATTGTGCGGACGTCAGTCGATAAAGACATTGCGGGACAATGGACAGATACAGATTTACAAAATCGCGTCGTCGTTTCGGTGCAACCGTTTAACGGAAAAGTGCAGTTTAATGAACAAACATCAACCATTCCGACATGGGCATATATTGCCGGTGGCGGAGCGATCGCGTTGTTGCTTGCTTTGCTCGTCTTTTTATGGTTGCGCAAACGGAAGAAAGAGCAACTGGACGACGAACTGCTATTACAAGAAGAACCGGTGGCAGTACAAATTCCAGATGTAAACGAAGAAGTCGAAACAGAATCCACATTGCGCCGCAAGCAACTTGAAAAACTCGCAAAAGAAAAACCAGAAGAATTTGCGAAATTGCTAAGAACATGGCTTGCAGAGGAATAAAGGAGGGGATTGTATGGCAAAAAAAGGTGAATTAACAGGGAAGCAAAAAGCAGCCATTCTCCTCATTTCATTAGGACCAGACGTTTCAGCATCTGTATATAAACATTTATCTGAAGAAGAAATCGAAAAATTGACGCTTGAAATTTCAAACGTGCGCCAAGTGGATGCCGAGAAAAAAGAAACGATTTTAGAAGAGTTTCATCAAATCGCCTTAGCGCAAGACTACATTTCACAAGGCGGTATTGCTTACGCGAAACAAGTGCTTGAAAAAGCGCTTGGACCAGAGCAGGCGATGAACATTATTAACCGTCTCACGTCTGCGCTTCAAGTGCGCCCGTTTGATTTTGCGCGCAAGGCGGATCCAGCGCAAATTTTAAACTTTTTGCAAAATGAACATCCACAAACGATTGCGCTTGTATTGTCGTATTTAGAGCCAACGCAAGCGGGTCAAATTTTATCGGCGCTTCCGCAAGAAATGCAAGCGGATGTCGCTCGTCGCATTGCGTTGATGGATCGCACATCACCAGAAATGATTAATGAAGTCGAACAAGTGCTTGAACGGAAATTATCGACGACAGTTGTACAAGATTACACGCAAACAGGCGGTATTGAGGCGGTTGTTGAAGTGTTAAATGGCGTCGATCGAGCAACAGAACGAACGATTTTAGATGCGCTTGAAATTCAAGATCCAGAATTAGCAGAAGAAATTAAAAAGCGCATGTTTGTGTTCGAAGATATTGTTACGCTTGATAATCGCGCCATTCAGCGCGTTATTCGCGAAGTGGACAATGCCGACTTGTTGCTTGCGTTGAAAGTGTCTAGCGATGAGGTGAAGGAAGTTGTATTCCGCAACATGTCTTCGCGTATGGCGGAAACGTTCAAAGAAGAAATGGAGTTTATGGGTCCTGTTCGCCTTCGCGACGTAGAAGAAGCACAATCTCGTATTGTTGCAGTCATTCGCCGTCTCGAAGAAGCGGGTGAAATTGTCGTCGCTCGTGGCGGAGGAGATGATATTATTGTCTAAAGTCATTAAAGCCCCGTTTGCTCGCACGTGTACCGAGCAACAGGCGGTCATCCAAGTGAGAAAAGTGTGGTCTGACGTGCAACAAGAAGAACACGAACAACCTGCCGAAACGATGATGCAACATGCACAAATGTTAATCGAGCAAGCGGAGCAACAAGCCGCACACATTCGTCAAGAAGCGGACATGTATTATGCATCTGTCCAACAACAAATTGCGGAAGAACGAAAGCGATGGGAAGAAGAACGAAGCGAATGGATAAACGAAGCGCGTCAAGAAGGATATGCGATCGGTTTGGAACAAGGGCGCGAAGAAGGATTGCAACAGTACATGGAGGCAATTCGTGAAGCGAAGAAGATTGCACAATCCGCCAATGAGCAGTTTTATCATATGTTGCAGTCGGCCGATGAAACGATTTTACTTGTTGCATGCAAAGTAGCGGAACGAATTATCGGTGAGCGTCTTGCTGAAAATAAAGAACATTTTCTTGGCCTTGTGAAACAAGTCATTCAAGAAGTTCGTGAACATGAAGAAGTAAAAATGTACGTGCATCCATTGTACTATGATGTCGTCGTTCGGCAAAAAGACGAGTTAAAAGCGTTGTTTAGTCATGAGGTTCATTTGTTTATTTATCCAGATGAAACGCTAGACGAAACGAGTTGTATTGTTGAAACGCCGTTCGGACGTATTGATGCAAGCGTTGACACGCAACTCGAGCAATTGAAACTACAATTGCTTGAGCGAATTGAGGGGGCGAATGAATGAACTGGCAAGCACTCATCAATGAAATTGAGTTGCTCGACCCATATAAACGATTTGGCAAAGTCACACGCGTGATCGGTTTAATGATCGAAGCAAAAGGCCCGGAAAGTTCAATTGGCGATGTGTGCTACATTCATATCGGCCACAAAAAAAAGAAAAAAATTCAAGCGGAAGTCGTCGGCTTTCGTGATGAATATGTACTTTTAATGCCGTATGCAACCGTTCAAGATATCGCCCCGGGTTGCATTGTAGAAGCAACGGGGGGTCCGCTTGAAATGAAAGTCGGTTCAGCGCTCGTTGGGCGTGTTATTGACGCATTAGGCGCCCCGCTTGACGATCAACCGTTTCCGAAAGGATTGACGGCTGTTCCAATCGATCGCCAACCGCCCAATCCGATGACGCGTCCTCCGATTTCTGAGCCGATTGAAGTCGGGGTGAAAATGATTGACAGCTTATTGACGGTTGGCAAAGGACAACGCGTCGGCATTTTTGCCGGTTCTGGCGTCGGGAAAAGTACGTTAATGGGGATGATTGCTCGCAATACAAATGCAGATTTAAACGTGATCGCACTTATCGGTGAACGCGGACGCGAAGTGAGGGAGTTTATTGAACGCGATCTCGGTCCAGAAGGATTAAAACGTTCGATTGTCATTGTTGCGACGTCCGATCAACCAGCGCTCATGCGCATTAAAGGGGCGTATACAGCGACAGCGATTGCCGAATATTTTCGCGACCAAGGACTAAACGTCATGTTTATGATGGATTCCGTCACGCGCGTGGCGATGGCGCAACGTGAAGTTGGATTAGCTGTCGGCGAGCCACCGACAACGAAAGGATATACGCCGTCCGTTTTTGCCATTTTGCCAAAACTACTTGAACGGACAGGAACGAATGAACATGGAACGATTACTGCTTTTTATACGGTGCTCGTTGACGGCGATGATATGAATGAGCCGATTGCTGATACGGTTCGAGGGATTTTAGATGGCCACTTTGTATTAGAACGTCAACTAGCCAATAAAGGTCAATATCCAGCGATTAACGTATTAAAAAGTGTAAGTCGCGTCATGAACTACATTGTGACGCCAGAGCATCGAAAAGTGGCAGAAAAATTGCGTGAGTTGTTAGCCACATATGTGCAGTCCGAAGATTTAATTCAAATCGGTGCGTATAAACGAGGATCGTCGCGAGAAATTGACGAAGCGATCCGTTATTATCCGAAAATTATTTCATTTTTAAAACAAGATGTTCATGAGTGTTACACAATAAACGAAAGTGTTCAACAGTTGTTTCAACTTATTGAACAAGGGTGAATAAGCGATGACACCATTTCAATTAACGAAAATTTTAAACTTAAAAGAGCATGAAAAACAAAAAGCGCTACACGAATATGAAGAAGCACGCTATCGATTTGAAGAAGTGGCAGAAAAATTATACCACTTTTTAAAACAAAAAGAAGACTACGAGGAACAACATAAACAACAATTACAATCAGGGGTGGCTATTCAACATATTCGTTCGTTTCAACAATTTATGAACAATTTGCAACGCATCATCGACCATTACCAGCATCTTGTCATGCAAGCGCGTCAACAAATGGAGTTGAAACAACTAAAGTTAGTTGAATTGAATGTGGAAGTGAAAAAATACGAAAAAATAAAAGAAAAGCATGATGAAATGATCGCGCAACAAATGCGAATGGCAGAACAAAAGCAAATGGATGATATTTCAATTCAACAATATTGTTATCGAGAAACAAGGTGAGCGTTGATGGAACAATTTGAAAAAAAAGAAGAAGAGACAAAAAAAACGAGCAAGCTTCAATGGTTTCTTTTTGTCGTCTTCATCCCGCTTTTATTCACCATTTCCGTTGTTTTACTTATTCTAACGTTTTCTGGTATTAACGTATTTGAACAAGGGAAAAAATATGCGGGGCAACTACCGTTTGTTTCTCAATGGATTGAAGGAACGGACGCGAACGAAAAAAAGAAACTAGAAGAGCAAATCGTTGAGCTAAAAGCAACCATTGTTGAGAAAGAAAAGGAGCTTACAAAAACGAAAGATACTATAAAAGAAAAAAATGCAGAAATTGATGCGCTTAAGCAAGAAATCGCGCGTTTGCAGACGGAAAAAGAACAAGCACAACAGCCGACAACACCGTCAACAGAGCAGACAGATGCTACGCGTGTAGACGTTGTGAAAATGTATGAAACGATGTCACCAAAAAAAGCAGCGGAAATTATTCCGCAAATGTCAGATCAAGAAGCGGTTAACTTACTGTCTAAGTTAAAAACGGATAAAGTAGCTGCTATTTTAGAAAAAATGGATGCGAAAAATGCTGCGAAATATACGAGCTTGCTTGCGAAAAAAGCAAACAATTGAAAGGAGGTGAAAAAATGAATATCGCCGGGGTTTCTTTCATGGCTCCATTTAGCGGATCTAACCAGCAAGCAACCGTTCAAACGGGTGATGGGGATGCATTTTCCCAATTGCTTTTATCGTTGCGTCAAACGTCACAATCGTTACAACCATTGTCCGAGCAACAAAATGAACAAAATGTGGTACAACAAGTCGATTGGGAACAGTTGCAGCAATGGTTTCAACAGCTTCCAACGCACGATGGGTATGCAGACAAGCACATCTTATCAACTGACATGATACAATCGTTTCTTTCTCTTTTACCAGAAGAAACGAAAGAGCAAATTGTTCAACAATTTTCAGTTGAGCCACCGTTTGAAACGATGTTTTCAGCGTCCGATGATCATGATGAAAAAGATGAACTGATGCTCATCATTGCTTTATTTCAACTAGAACAAAAGCAATGGACGATTCCAGAGCCGATGATCGAACAAGCACGTGCAACGTTACGTCATTTGTTTGAGGCACATGATGAGCGAAGTGGAACAATTACAGCGATGATTCAAACGATGATAGACAGCCAAAAGCGATGGGAAACGAATGAAAACATACAACATGGTGAAACATGGAAAGCACTTTTATTTGCTCGTGAGCGGTTAGCTCCAACTGTCGAACAACGTTTAACAGATGGAAACGTAAACGATGAAGCGTTGCAAAAATATTCAGTACGTTCTTATGCGCAATCAGCAAATACACGTTTTCAAACAGAGCAATCACCTGATCCTGTACAGAAGAAAGTTGTACAATTGCCACAAGAGCGCAAACAATGGACGAGTCAATTGTCTCAATTGGTACACGCTGTTCAACAACTAAACGATAAACATGTGCCGTTTGAACAACTAACGATTGATACGACGAATGAAAAAACGTTTGTCGCACAGTTTGAACGAATTGTTCGTTCAAGTCAATTCACGCGATGGAAAAACGGCAATGCACAAATGCTTATTCGCCTTCATCCTGAACATTTAGGATATATAACAATTAAGCTTATGCAGCAAAAAGGAAAGTTAACGGCAAAAATGATTACATCGACCGAAGCGGCGAAACAGCTAGTGGAACAACATATTCATCAGCTTGCGCATATTGCCGATCACATTACGGTTGAACAATTTAACGTATTTGATGAAGCAAAGTTTCGCGATCATTCATTCCAGCAACAAAAGCAGCAACAGCAACAACAAGAGCAACAAAGAGAAGAGAAAAAGCAGCGTGATCAATCGTTTGGAGAGTGGCTAAAAGAATGGTTTGATTTTGAATAGGGGGGTGACGATGTGACAGCCATTGATCCGAGCTTACTTTTATCGCAACGCCAAGTCGCGCAGCGTGAAACAGGGAAAAGCTCGTTAGGGAAAGACGATTTTTTAAAAATTTTAATTGCCCAACTGCAACATCAAGATCCGTTAAATCCGATGGAAGACCGTGAATTTATTTCACAAATGGCAAACTTTTCATCACTTGAGCAAATGGTCAATATGTCAAATATGATGAGCAAGTTTATTGAGACACAAACGGGCACATCGGAAAAACTTGTAGGCACATTAGATGCATTGCAAAAGCTTATCCAGCAACAGTCTGCGCCGTCTCTCGCTCAATATAGCGAATGGATTGGAAAGACGGTTACATGGGATGAACAAAGCGGTGTGGTGAGAGCTGTCGTTCAAAAAGGAACAGACATATGGTTAGAGATTGAACAAGGAGAAACCGTTTTAGCCTCTCGCGTCACAAAAGTGTCGCAATAAAGGAGGTGAGAAAATGAATCGCATTCAATTTTTCCCACACACCCCGTTGATTCCGCCGAAAAAACAGGCGGCTGTCCAAACAGAGCAACAATCGTTTCGCGATGCGCTTATCGAAGCAGAGCAAACGCTAAAAATAAGCAAACACGCCCAACAACGATTGCAAGAGCGAAATATTCATATTAACGATGAACAATGGGCACTGATTGGACAAAAAGTTGTCGAGGCAAAACAAAAAGGGGTACGCGACTCGCTCGTCATTACAAACGAAGCGGCATTGATTGTGAGCGCAGTAAACCAAACGGTCATTACTGCAATGGATCGCAATGAAGCACAAACCCAGTTGTTTACGAATATTAACGGAGCGATTATTATATAAGGCTGGACCTGTATCGGAAGCCTTCGAGCGTGCGGAATGACGGAAGCCGCTCAAACAACGAAAAGGAGAGGATTATATGTTACGTTCCATGTTTACTGGAATTGGTGGTATTCGCAATTTTCAATATAAATTAGACGTCATTGGTAACAATATTTCTAACGTCAATACGTATGGCTATAAAAAAGCGCGCGTCACATTTAAAGATCTCGTTTCCCAACAAATTTCCGCCGCGACATCATCGACAGGAACGCGCGGGGGAATTAACGGTAAACAAATCGGATTAGGAAGCGGTCTCGGTTCAATCGAAACGATTCATACGCAAGGATCGACGCAAACGACATCACGTCCACTTGACTTAGCGCTCGGTGGCGATGGCTTTTTCGTTGTCGGATCGATTAATGATGTCACACTCATTAGCATGGACGGACCAGCTGGAAAATTAGGAACGAATAAAGTAAATACCGGTGTACCGATTGACCGCGTCTTTAATTTAAGTTTTACACGTGCAGGGAACTTTTATTTGGATGAGTACGGTTATATTGTAAACTCAGACGGACAATATTTAATCGGCGAAGCAGCGATTAAGGATGTAGACACAGTTATTACGAATGCCCCTCATGTAGCTCAAGCTAGACGTGATTTAGAAACATTTCTTAACAGCACAAACGGTCTTGTGAATTTTATAAAAAAATGGAAAGATGAGTTTACGAAAGATCCTGATAACAATCCAACGACACAGACGGATTTTGTTAATTTTATTCGAAACTTTAACAATGAATTAAAAAACTTAAACGAGAAAATAACAGGAAAAACAGATCCGAACGATACAACGTTGGCAACAGCTGGGACATATTTTAATGACCGTGTATCTCCTAAAGCTAGCATTAATCCTGTTCCGCTTCTCCCGGAAAACGAAGCCGATTGGCCGGATACGTTAGCGGAAGCAGAAAAAATGATGGGGCCATATTTAGAAGGAATTAGCGGTTTCGTGGAAAGTGTGCAACAAGTGTTGCAAGACTACAGCGACCCGAAATACGGAAATGTTACAAGCTTCGAACCGGGATTAATTCAAATTCCAAAAACGGCGAAAAGCTTCGGAATTACATCAGACGGAAAAGTGACGTTCATCGATAGCAACGGGCAACTAAAAATTGCAGGACAAATTTTATTAGCGCAATTTCCAAACCCAACAGGTTTAGAGAAAATGGGTGGCAATACGTTTAAAGAAACGAACAACTCGGGGAAACTTGACCGAAATGCGAACGGATTGACGATTAATGAGTTGTCGCGCCCAGGTTTAAATGGAGCAGGTGAAATTATTTCTGGAGCGCTTGAAATGTCGAATGTAGACTTATCTGAAGAGTTTACCGAAATGATCGTTGCACAACGCGGATTCCAAGCAAACACGCGCATTATTACAACATCGGATGAAATTTTACAAGAATTAGTTAACTTAAAGAAATAATAAGGGAGGGAGGGCACTAGGCCCCGTCTAGTGCCCACGTACATATGATTACATTAACGAGACTAAACGGAAAACGATTCACATTAAATGCGATATACATAGAGCAAGTGGAAGCGTTCCCCGATACGACCATTACGTTAACGAATGGCAAAAAGTTTGTCGTGCGGGAGTCTGTAGAAGATGTTATGTTATTAGTAGAAACGTTTTATCGTAACATTTCTGTTCTCGGATTAAGGAGAGATGCGGAGGGATCCGACGTTGAAAGACAATAAAATGTTAAAAATGATGCTAATTATTATGGGAGTGATTACGCTTGTTAGCGTCGTTGCCCTTGTTGTTGTCATGAAATTTATGGGCAATAATGAGCCAAAAGAACCGACAGTTGACGAGATTGTTGCGAGTTCATTTGATGTACCTGAAATTATGACCAATTTAATGGATGGTAGCTTTATTAAAATCGCGTTTAAAATTCAAACAGACAGCGAAAAGGCGAAGGAAGAAGCGGAAAAACGCGATTTTCAAATTAAAAATATCATCATTGAAGAACTATCCGAAATGACGGCGGAACAGTTTAAAGGAAAACAAGGAAAACTGCTTCTAGAGAAAAAATTGCGTGAACGCATCAATGAGCTTATGCAAGAAGGGAAAGTTGAGAAAATTTATATAACCTCCTTTATTCTCCAGTAAATAAAATGAATAGGAGTAGGAGGTGAGAACAGTGTCAGGAGAAGTTTTATCACAAAGTGAAATAGATGCCTTGCTTGCTGCGCTTTCTGCTGGAGAGATGGACGCGGATGAGTTAAAAAAAGAAGAAGCAGAGAAAAAAGTGAAAGTATATGATTTTAAACGGGCGTTGCGCTTTTCAAAAGATCAAATTCGCAGTTTAACCCGCATGCATGAAAACTTTGCTCGGCTATTAACGACGTTTTTTTCCGCACAACTACGTACGTATGTGCAAATTTCTGTCGCATCAGCCGATCAGTTGCCATACGAAGAATTTATTCGCTCTATTCCAAAAATGACGATTTTAACGGTGTTTGAAGTTCCACCTTTGGATGGACGCGTGCTGTTAGAAGTCAACCCAAACATCGCCTATGCGATGCTTGACCGCGTATTGGGAGGCAGAGGTGTCAGCTTAAATAAAATTGAAAATTTAACCGAAATTGAAACGAAAATTATGTCGAATTTGTTTGAAAAAGCGTTTAGCAATTTGCGAGAAGCGTGGGAGTCCGTCGCAGACATCGACCCGATGCTGACAGATTTCGAAGTCAATCCACAATTTTTACAAATGGTATCACCAAATGAGACGGTTGTCGTTATTTCGTTAAATACACAAATTGGTGATACGAGCGGAATGATTAACATTTGTATTCCGCACGTTGTGTTAGAACCAATCATTCCGAAATTATCTGTTCATTATTGGATGCAAACACAAAAAAAGGCGCGTGAACCGGAAGAAGTGGCGACGTTGCAAAAGCGATTAAAGCAAACGAAAGTGCCAATGATCGCAGAGCTCGGTACATCAACGATCTCCATTCAAGAATTTTTGCAACTCTCTGTTGGTGATGTCATTCAACTCGATCAAACGGTACGTGATCCACTCGTGATTAAAGTAGGAGATGTGCCGAAATTTATCGGGCAGCCAGGAAAAATGAATAAACGATTAGCTATACAAATTTTAGATGTGATAAAGGGGGAAGACGGCGATGATGAGTGACGATATGTTATCTCAAGATGAGATTGATGCGTTGTTGCGAGGAATTGACGAAGACCCGATGCCGTCTAGCACAATGTCGATCGATGAAGTATTAACACCAATCGAGCAAGATGCGCTTGGTGAAATTGGAAATATTTCGTTTGGTAGTTCAGCGACAGCGTTATCGATGTTATTAAATCAAAAAGTTGAAATTACAACGCCGAACGTTTCTCTTGTTGAACGGGCGAAGGTGGCAGAAGAGTTTCCACATCCATATGTCGCTATTCAAGTGAGTTATACGGAAGGATTTTTAGGAACAAATTTGTTGGTCATTAAACAGTCTGACGCGGCGATCATTGCTGATTTAATGATGGGGGGGGATGGTACGAATCCGCCTGCCTTTATGGATGAAATTCAACTCAGTGCTGTACAAGAAGCGATGAACCAAATGATGGGTTCGGCTGCGACATCGATGTCGACGATCTTTAGTAAAAAAGTCGATATTTCGCCACCAAGTTTACATTTACTTGACTTAAAAGAAGGGGAAGGATTTGAATATTTACCCCCGGATGATGTGCTTGTAAAAGTGTCGTTCCGTTTAAAAGTAGGCAACTTAATTGATTCGAATATTATGCAACTGTTGCCAATTCATTTTGCAAAAGAATTAGTCGAAAATTTATTAAATCCGTCTAGTACAAAGACCGAAACATCAGCTACAATAAATACGAACGAGCCACATCAAACCGCGTCATCCGCACAGACGAAACCAGCGCCTTCATCGGCTCAACAAACGCAAAAAGAAGCTCCTCAACATTTTGGGACGGGAGCGGTGCAGCAGCCTGTCAACGTCCAGCCTGTTGCTTTTGCAAGTTTTGAACCAGCGCCATTGCCAGAAGCGGAATCACGCAATCTTGATATGTTGCTTGATATTCCGCTACAGGTGACGGTGGAACTCGGGCGAACGAAGCGCTCTGTGCAAGATATTTTAAGTTTATCATCAGGCTCCATCATTGAACTTGATAAGCTGGCTGGTGAACCGGTTGACATTTTAGTCAATAACAAATTGATCGCGAAAGGTGAAGTTGTCGTCATCGATGAAAATTTCGGCGTGCGTGTGACGAGCATTATTAGCCAAAGCGATCGGTTAAACAAATTACGATAATTCGGGAGGTTTTTGGAGAATGGCGAGAATTTTAATTGTTGATGATGCAGCATTTATGAGAATGATGATTAAAGATATTTTAACGAAAAACGGGCACGAAGTTGTTGCGGAAGCAGCTGATGGAGCGCAAGCGGTCGAAAAATATAAAGAGTTTCGCCCAGACTTAGTTACAATGGACATTACGATGCCAGAGATGGATGGCATTACGGCGTTGAAAGAAATTAAAAAAATTGATAGCAACGCAAAAGTCATTATGTGTTCAGCCATGGGGCAACAAGCGATGGTGATCGATGCGATTCAAGCAGGAGCAAAAGATTTTATTGTCAAACCGTTCCAAGCAGATCGCGTCATTGAAGCAATTAATAAAACGCTCGGTTAGAGGTGGAATTCATTGCGCTATATTCGCATCATCATGTTGTGCGCGTTCGTTGTTCTGCAAGCAGTTTCCCCTGCTTTTGCAGAACAAACGAATAGCGTAAAAGAATGTGTAGAACATCCAGAAAAGTGTAAAGAGCAACAAACAAATGAGGCAACTCAAACGGCAGCTGTTTCAGAACCAGCTCCCATTACCGTTTGGGATTTCGTCAAACTAATTGCAGCAACTGCTTTTGTTATATTTTTGTTATATGCGCTTTTAAAATGGTTAAATAAACAAAACCGATTTTATGAGCGAAAAGGGCTCATTCAACATTTAGGTGGGACAAGTTTAGGCACAAATCGAACGATTCAAATTGTGAAAGTCGGTCGGCGTGTGTTTGTTGTCGGCGTAGGTGAATCGATTCACTTATTAAAAGAAATTACGGATGAACAAGAAATTGAAGAGTTGCTTAAGCAACATGAAGCGCGCCTCGATTCATTGCTTGATACGAGCGTATGGAAATCATTGCAGTCGCTTTTACAGCGAAAAACAAACGAGCCTCGTTTTCGCCAATTGTTCGATCGAGAGTTACAACAGTTGGTTGAGAAGCGAAAACAAGCGATGAGAGCGCTGGAAAAAGAAAGGGATTCACATGAATGAAGTGATGCAGTTTTTTAATAATAGTGCGCCCGAAAACGTAGCGACATCTGTGAAGCTGTTATTGTTGCTGACGGTCTTATCGATTGCGCCAAGCATTTTAATTATGGTGACGTCGTTTACGCGTATCGTGATCGTCTTATCGTTTGTCAGAACAGCCCTCGGCACGCAACAAATGCCGCCGAACCAAGTCATGATCGGGCTATCTTTATTTTTAACATTTTTTATTATGGCACCGACGTTTCAACAAATTAATCGTGACGCCTTGCAGCCGCTGTTTGATGAAAAAATTAATTTAGAGCAAGCATATGAACGAGCCGAAGCACCATTAAAAGAGTTCATGAGCAAACATACGCGACAAAAAGATTTAGCTTTATTTTTAAGCTACGCAGGGGCTGAACAGCCAAAAACGGTACAAGATATCCCGATGTCAGCGCTCGTCCCTGCTTTTGCGATTAGCGAATTAAAAACAGCGTTTCAAATCGGTTTTATGCTATTCATTCCGTTTTTAGTCATTGATATGATTGTGGCAAGCGTATTAATGTCGATGGGAATGATGATGTTACCGCCGGTCATGATTTCGTTACCGTTTAAAATTTTACTGTTTGTTCTTGTGGACGGTTGGTATTTAGTCGTGAAGTCACTATTAGAAAGCTTTTAAAGTAGGTGGGAAAAATGAGTCCCGATTTTGTCATTCAAGTTGCGGAACGCGGCGTGTATATGGTGCTAGTCATATGCGGTCCGCTCATGTTGCTTGCGCTTGCGGTCGGACTATTGATTAGCATTTTGCAAGCGACGACGCAAATTCAAGAACAAACGTTAGCGTTTGTTCCTAAAATTGTTGCCGTGTTACTCGGTCTCGTTTTTTTCGGACCGTGGATGCTTTCGCGCATGGTGTCATATGCATACAATATTTTTAGCAACTTAAGTAAATTTGTAGGATGAAGCACATGGAGCTATACACGTATGTACCAACTTTTTTACTTATTTTTGCGCGCGTCGCTTCATTCTTTGTGACGATGCCGCTTTTCTCATATCGAAACGTGCCAAACGTTCATAAAATCGGTTTTGCGTTTTTTATTAGTTGGCTCATGTTTTTTTCGCTTGATCCAAAGCCATTGGATATTGACGGGACGTATATGATGTTGTTAATTAAAGAAGTACTTGTCGGGTTATTGATTGGGCTTGTTGCATTTATCATTATGTCGGCTATTCAAATTGCGGGCGGATTCATCGATTTTCAAATGGGGTTTGCGATTGCAAACGTCATCGATCCGCAAACAGGTGCCCAAAGCCCATTAATGGGACAATATTTATACACGATCGCTTTGTTTTTTTTACTCGCCGTCAATGGACATCATATGTTGTTAGACGGTATTTTTTATAGCTATCAATTCATTCCGCTCGATCATCTCGTTTCGTTCGGAAATGAACAAATCGCAGAACAAGTTGTTCGTTTATTTCAAGCGATGTTCGTCATTGCTTTACAAATGGCTATTCCGATTGTTGGATGTTTGTTTTTAGTCGACGTAGCACTTGGTATTGTCGCGCGAACTGTCCCACAAATGAACATTTTTGTAATCGGTCTTCCCGTAAAAATTATCGTTAGTTTTGTGCTGTTTGTCATCGTATTTTCAAGTATGTTTGCCGTCACAAAGCAATTGTTTGAATTCGCTTTTATTTCGATGCGCGGCATGATGAAATTGTTAGGAGGGGCGTAGCGTGAGCTGGTTGTCGGTCGATCTGCAGTTTTTTGCAGGAGAAAAAACAGAAAAAGCGACGCCAAGAAAACGGCAAGAAGTTCGTAAAAAGGGACAAGTAGCAAAAAGTGCAGATGTGACAGCTGCCTTTTTAATGCTTATCGTTTTTCTCGTCCTCTCTTTTTCTTCCGGTATGTGGGGAGATGCAATTACTCGGCTATTTCGCCAGTCGTTTCAACATTATTTTTTCATGGATGTGACGATCGATTCTGTACAGCTCATTTTCGTTGATCTCCTACAACAGCTTGCTTTGCTCGTTGGACCTATTTTTTTAGCGGCAATTGCGGCGGCGTTATTTGCTAATTTTGTGCAAGTTGGTTTTTTATTCACAACGGAACCGTTGCAAATGAAGTTAAGTAAACTTGACCCGATTCAAGGGTTTAAGCGCATCTTTTCGCTCCGCGCCCTTGTAGAATTGCTCAAATCGATTTTAAAAGTATTGTTTATTAGTGTTGTTACATTTTCTATTTTATGGATGCACATCGATGATATTTTATCGTTATCGCATAAATCGATTGGGGCCATTGCCGCGACGCTTGGACGTTTAACGATTCAAATGGGGCTTGTTGCTTCTGTCGCTTTACTATTTCTTTCGCTATTCGATTATTTGTATCAACGGTATGATTTTGAAAAAAATATTCGTATGTCAAAACAAGATATTAAAGACGAATACAAAAAGACAGAAGGAGACCCGTTAATTAAATCACGCATTAAGCAAAAGCAACGAGAAATGGCGATGCGCCGCATGATGCAAGAAGTGCCGAAAGCAGATGTCGTCATTACAAACCCGACGCACTTTGCTGTGGCGTTAAAGTACGATGAACAGCAAGCAGACGCTCCGATCGTTGTTGCGAAAGGAGCAGATTATATGGCGCAAAAAATAAAAGATATCGCGAAAAAAAATGACGTCATGATCGTTGAAAATCGCCCGCTTGCACGTGCGTTATACGATCAAACAGATATCGGAATGGTCATTCCAGAAGCTTTTTTTAAAGCGGTAGCAGAAATTTTAGCGTACGTTTACAAAACGAAAAATAAACTTTAATTTTATGTATGCGAACAGGAGAGAACGTTTATGTCGGCAAGGGACTTATCTGTATTAATTATGGTTGTATTAATTGTAGCGATGCTCATCATTCCTCTACCATCATGGTTGCTTAGTGTCCTCATTATTATGAACATTTCTCTTGCGTTGCTCGTTCTCTTAACGTCGATGAATATGCGCGAACCGCTCCAATTTTCGATCTTCCCTTCGCTTCTTCTTTTGCTTACCTTATTTCGCCTCGGTTTAAACGTTTCAACGACTCGCTCGATTTTAAGCAAAGGAGAAGCAGGAGGAGTTGTTGAAACGTTCGGAACGTTTGTCATTGGTGGTAATGTTGTTGTCGGATTCGTCGTGTTTTTAATTTTAATTATTATCCAATTCGTTGTTATCACAAAAGGGGCAGAGCGCGTATCAGAAGTGGCTGCACGTTTTACGCTTGATGCGATGCCAGGAAAACAAATGAGCATCGATGCCGATTTAAATGCTGGCATCATTTCCGAACAACAAGCGAGAGAACGACGCGAAAAAATCGCACAAGAAGCGGATTTTTATGGAGCGATGGACGGAGCAAGTAAATTCGTGAAAGGTGATGCCATCGCAGGAATTATCATCGTATTAATCAATATGTTATTTGGTATCGTCATTGGCATGGTACAGCAAGGCATGGATATTGGCGAGGCAGCGAGACGATATACGTTGCTAACAGTAGGGGATGGAATTGTGAGCCAAATTCCAGCGCTATTAATTTCAACTGCAACAGGGATTGTCGTTACGCGCGCCGCTTCGGACGACAACTTAGGCGCCGATATTATGCGGCAATTGTTTGCGTACCCAAAAATGTTATACGTGACAGCAGGGACGATTTTTTTACTTGGGCTATTTACCCCAATTAATGATTTGTTAACAATTCCGATTGCTTCGTTGCTCGCTTTTGGGGCATACCAATTTACAAAACAAGCCGATGCGCCTGAAGCAACAACGGAAGAGACTGAAGAAGAAATCGAAATGGATCAAATGAAAAGTCCAGAAAGTGTCGTCAGTTTGCTTAGCGTTGATCCGATTGAGTTTGAATTTGGGTACGGATTAATACCGCTTGCTGATGCGAATCAAGGTGGAGATTTACTAGACCGCATCGTCATGATTCGTCGGCAGCTCGCTTTAGAGCTCGGCATCGTTATTCCCGTTGTTCGCATTCGCGATAACATTCAGCTGCAGCCAAATGAGTACCGATTAAAAATTAAAGGCAATGAAGTGGCGCGTGGGGAGTTGTTACTTGATCATTATTTAGCGATGAGCCCTGGCATTGATGACGATGCCATTGAGGGAATTGATACAGTAGAGCCAGCGTTCGGATTACCAGCGAAATGGATTTCCGAAGAGATGAAAGAACGAGCAGAAATGTTTGGCTATACGGTCGTTGACCCACCATCTGTTGTATCTACGCATATTACTGAACTGTTGAAGGCGCACGCACATGAATTGCTCGGCCGTCAAGAAACGAAACAGTTAATCGACCATGTGAAAGAGTCGTATCCGATTTTAGTGGAAGAAGTGACGCCAAATCCGTTATCCGTTGGCGATATTCAAAAAGTGCTTGCGAACTTATTACGTGAAAAAGTATCAATTCGCAATTTGCCGGTTATTTTTGAAACGCTTGCGGATTTTGGACGAATGACGACAGATCCAGATCTTTTAACAGAATACGTTCGTCAAGCGCTCGCCCGTCAAATTACGAGTCAATACGTTGTTGAAGGACAGCCGTTACGGGTAATTACATTATCAGGAAAAGTAGAGAAAATGATTGCCGAAGGTGTGCAACAAACGGAACACGGCAATTATTTAGCGCTTGATCCGGTCGTCTCGCAAGCGATCGTTGAAGCGATTGCGATGCAAATCGAACAATTTCCGTTTCAAGATCAAACGCCAATTTTACTTTGTTCTCCAGCTGTGCGCATGTATGTGAGACAATTGACCGAACGATATTTCCGTCACGTTCCAGTATTGTCGTATAATGAACTCGAAGCAAATGTTGAAGTTCAAAGTGTTGGGGTGGTGAATGTGGAATGAAAGTAAAAAAGTTTGTCGCTTCGTCTATGCCAGAAGCGATGAAAATGATTCGAGCGGAACTTGGCAATGACGCCGTCATTTTAAATTCGAAAGTCGTGCAAAAAAAAGGATTTCTTGGGCTGTTTTCCCGAAAAAACATTGAAGTGATTGCTGCTGTTGATCCAAAACCAGCCACTCCGCCCGTTCAAAAAATAAAAGAAAAGCGAAAAGAGCGCACAGAATCGATGCGTGATGAACAGTTATTAAAGGAAATCCATGAATTAAAAGCAACGATTCGTCAATTATCGCAAGGAGGAGGAGTTGAACATTATCCTACTCCATTAAAAGCAATCGATGGGCATTTAATCGACCAAGAAATAAGCGACGATGTGCGAGCGATGCTTATGTCCACGTTGTTGCAGCGTTGGTATACATCGGAAAAAAACGCCACATATGACGAGGTGAAGCAATGGCTTCATGAAGAAATCGTTCGTGCATTATCTTCGCTTTCGTTTGGGGGAATTTCGTTTCAAAAAAAATTTATTAACGTTGTTGGACCAACGGGGGTTGGCAAAACGACGACGCTTGCGAAAATGGCTGCTGATTGCGTCATTAAACACCGAAAAAAAGTCGCATTTATTACGACAGATACGTATCGCATTGCCGCCATTGATCAGTTGAAAACGTATGCAAAAATTTTAAACGTTCCTCTTGAAGTATGTTACAATCTCGACGATTTTCGTAAAGCGAAAGAGAAGCTAGCATCGTATGACATTGTATTTATTGATACGGCAGGACGAAATTTTCGCAACGCTCAATATGTAAATGATTTAAAAGAAATGATCGACTTTAATGAGGAAATGGAAACGTTTCTTGTATTATCACTCACAGCAAAATGGAGAGATATGAAAGACATTTATACACAGTTTTCACTCATTCCGATTCATAAATTTATTTTTACAAAAGTAGATGAAACAAGCCGACATGGTGCGATGTTAAATATGATGATTCAATGCCGTATCGGCGCAGCTTACATGACGCACGGACAAAACGTGCCCGATGATATTGTTGAAGCCACTCCACAGCTTGTTGCAAATATGGTTACCGGGGTCGAGCTACAATGATGAGAGATCAAGCGGAAAGCTTACGTTTACGCGTGAAAAAAATGCAGCACGGAACAGAAACGAAAACGATTGCTGTATTAAGCGGCAAAGGCGGAGTTGGAAAGTCGAACGTTTCGCTAAACTTTTCATTAGCGTTACGCCAACGTGGAAAACATGTGTTGCTGTTTGATATGGATATTGGTATGGGGAATATCGATATTTTACTAGGACAATCGTCATCTTATACAATGATCGATATTTTTCGTCCAAACGTCACCATTCATGATATTATAAAGACAGGACCTGAACAGTTATCTTTCATTGCTGGTGGAACAGGATTCACAGAAATTTTTCATATGGACGAACAAAAAGTCGAGTATTTTATTGAACAATTGCAACTCGTTTCCGAGCAATACGATTATCTTATTTTCGATATGGGAGCAGGGATGTCCGAAGATCGTCTGCAGCTGCTCAAAGCGGTTGATGATATTTTTATCGTAACAACTCCGGAACCGACTGCTTTGACAGATGCATATGCAACGATGAAATATATTCACTTAGCAGATCCGCAACTCCCGATTTATGTGTTAGTCAATCGCGCACGCTCGGATAAAGAAGGAGTAGAGACAGTACAGCGTTTAAAACAAGTGGCAAAACGTTTTTTAGGAAAAGAATTACACGCATTAGGATATGTACCTGAAGACCGAACGGTAAGTAACGCTGTCATTCGTCAAACACCTTTCCTTTTATTTGATCCGAGTGCAAAAGCAAGCAAGGCGCTTATGCAAATGACCGATCGCTACTTAGCGAACGGGGAACACGAGGAGCAAAAGAAACGTCCGTTTCACTTTTTTGCAAAGCTTCGTCAATACTTTTTGGAAAGGTAGGTTATCATCGCTGTGAATAAGGTGAAAGTGCTCGTCGTTGATGACTCTGCTTTTATGCGAAAATTAATTAGCGATTTTTTGTCAGAACATCCGCGTTTGCACGTCGTAGGTACAGCACGTGACGGACAAGAAGCGTTGCAAAAAATTGAGCAACTCAATCCGGATGTCGTGACGTTAGATGTTGAGATGCCTGTCATGAACGGGCTTGAGACGTTAAAGCATATTATGCAAAAAAAGCCACTTCCTGTCGTTATGATTTCAAGTACAACGACGGAAGGAGCGGAAAACACCATTTTATCACTACAATATGGAGCGGTTGATTTTATTGCTAAACCTTCAGGTGCGATCTCGCTAGATTTATATAAAATTAAAGATAAGATGATCGAAAAAGTATTGTTAGCAAGCGAAGCGAATTTGCGAACGGTGAAAATAAAGCAAAAAATGTCTATGTTGCCACAAAAGCAATATAGTAAAATAGAGGTAAGCGAACGACAAACGGTAAGTGGAAAGAAAAAAATAATCGCCATCGGCACATCGACAGGCGGGCCGCGCGCGCTTCAACACGTATTAACGAAATTTCCAGCGACGATTGACGCACCCATTTTAGTTGTACAACATATGCCAAAAGGATTTACGAAATCGTTAGCGCAGCGACTTGATTCATTGTGTGACATTCGTGTGAAAGAGGCAGAAGACGGTGAAGTCATTCAAAAAGGGACAGCGTACATCGCACCAGGTGGGAATCATTTATATGTGAAACGCGTAGGCACATCGTTAGCCATTCATTTAGATGAAGGAGCGCCGCGCAATGGGCATCGACCTTCTGTTGACGTGATGTTTGAATCGTTAAGCGCTTTAACAGATTATGAAAAAGTAGCTGTTATTATGACAGGCATGGGGTCAGACGGTACGGCAGGATTAAAACAGTTAAAAGCGTCTGGCAAGACGTTTGTCATTGCTGAATCTGCTGAATCTTCCGTTGTGTTCGGTATGCCTAAGTCAGCCATTGCCGCAAACGTTGTTGATGAAATCGTTCACGTTGACGATATTGCTGAAGCGGTAATGAGACACGTACAAGTTTGAGGGGGATAGGAACAATGGACATGAGTCAATACCTCGAAGTGTTTATTGATGAAAGTAAAGAGCATTTACAAACGATTAACGAGCAACTGCTAGAACTTGAAAAAAATCCAGACGATGTGGCGATCGTTAATGAAATTTTCCGCTCTGCCCATACGCTAAAAGGAATGTCAGCAACGATGGGATTTGAGGACTTAGCAAATTTAACGCATCAAATGGAAAACGTACTCGATGCCATTCGCAATGGGAAAATTTCGGTCACACCTGAACTGCTTGATGTCATTTTTCGGGCTGTCGATGATTTAGAAGCGATGGTCGTCTCTATTTCAGAAGGTGGAGACGGAAAGCGTGACGTCACCGAAGTCGTTGCGCAGTTAAAGAAAATTGAAAAAGGGGATGTTGTTGCAGTCCCTCATCAAAAAAGCAGTTCAACATATGAACAAACGTATGATGAATTTGAATATACCATTTTAAAACAGTCCGCTGAACAAGGATTCCACAGTTATGAAGTCACGATCAAACTACGTTCTGACTGCTTATTAAAAGCTGCGCGTGTATTTATGATTTTTGAGGTCATTGAACAAATTGGAGAAGTGATTAAATCTGTTCCGACCGTTGAAATGTTAGAGGCTGAACAATTTGACGATCAATTTGTCGTGACGGTTGTGACAAAAGTATCAGAAGAGGAATTGCAAAAGCGCATTATGAAAGTGTCTGAAGTAGAAGAAGTAAACGTTCAGTCCGTTGATCTACGTCGATCTGAGCCTCTAGTGGAGCAAAAAGAAGAATCAAAAGAGGAACAAAAAGAAGAGACGAAAACTGTTGAGAAAACAGTCGAGAAAAAACAAGAAGCACAAGAAGAAAAAACGACTGGCAAACAAGTGAGCAACAAAACGATTCGCGTCAACATCGAGCGGCTTGACGTACTTATGAACTTGTTTGAGGAACTTGTCATTGACCGTGGCCGTTTAGAACAAATTTCACGTGAGCTAAACAACCCAGAACTGCACGAAACAGTTGAACGGATGTCGCGCATCTCAGGAGATTTACAAAACATTATTTTAAATATGCGCATGGTACCTGTTGAAACGGTATTTAACCGCTTTCCGCGCATGGTTCGTCAATTAGCTCGCGATTTAGGAAAGAAAATTAATCTTGAAATTATCGGTGCTGAAACAGAACTCGATCGGACAGTCATTGATGAAATTGGCGATCCGCTCGTTCATTTATTGCGCAACGCCATCGATCACGGCATTGAAACGCCAGATGTACGTCGCGCGAAAGGAAAACCAGAAGAAGGAACAGTCAAATTAAAAGCATATCATAGTGGCAATCATGTATTTATTGAAATTGAAGACGACGGTGCAGGCATTAGTCGCGAAAAAGTGCTGAAAAAAGCCATTAGTAAAGGAATTATTTCTGAACAAAATGCGGCGAACTTAACGGATAAACAAGTATATGAACTTATTTTTGCTTCAGGTTTTTCTACAGCGGATAAAGTATCCGATATTTCAGGACGCGGTGTTGGTTTAGACGTCGTAAAAAATACAATTGAATCGCTTGGCGGATCGGTGTCGATTGATTCAGAAGAAGGCGTCGGTTCGATCTTTTCGATTCAACTACCGCTTACACTATCCATTATTTCTGTTATGCTCGTTGAAATTCAACATGAAAAATATGCGATTCCGTTGTCATCGATCATCGAGACAGCCATCGTGAAAAAAGAAGACATTTTGCATGCCCATAATCAAAAAGTCATTGATTTCCGTGGGAAAGTTGTTCCGCTCTTATTTTTGAAAGATATTTTTGAAGTGCCTGTGGTGAAGGAAGACGATGATTTCTTATCTGTTGTTATTGTGCGAAAAGGTGAGAAAATGGCTGGGCTTGTCGTCGACTCGTTTATCGGTCAACAAGAAGTGGTGTTAAAATCGCTTGGCAACTACTTAACATCTGTGTTTGCAATTTCTGGAGCGACCATTTTAGGTGACGGACAAGTGGCGCTCATTGTTGATTGCAACGCGCTAATTAAGTAGGGACAAGCGAGAGGGGGAATTTGATGTGGCTGAGCTGAAAGTAATTGTGTTTCAATTAAAAGACGAAGAATATGCGATTCCAGTGCAACAAGTGCGCTCCATTGAAAAAATTCAACATATTACACGTGTTCCTCGCGTGCCGAAATATGTGAAAGGTGTCATCAATTTACGTGGGGTCGTTACACCAATTATTGATTTACGCATGCGTTTTGGATTAGAAGAAGCGCAATTTTCCGATCATACGCGCGTTATTATCGTGGCGCTTGATGATATTGAAGTCGGTTTAATTGTCGATGCAGCGAACGATGTAATTGATATTTCGACAGAAGCGATCGAACCGCCACCAGAAGTAGTGGATGCAACAACCGCAGATTATATTAATGGTGTTGTGAAAATTGGAAAACGTCTTTTTATTTTATTGAACTTAGAAAAAGTATTAAAAACAGAGAAAGGATAAATCGTCCATGTCATATTTTGAACGGATGGATGCCGTCCATATGGACATACTAAAAGAGATTGGAAATATTGGTGCGGGTCACGCAGCAACAGCGTTATCAAAGCTTTTAAATAAAAGAATTGAAATGACGATTCCGGATGTGCGCATCATTTCATTTGATGAAATGATGGACATTGTCGGAGGAGCTGACAATGTCGTTGCTGCTGTTTTTTTGCGCATTGAAGGGGATGCGCCTGGCAATATGTTTTTTGTATTATCGATCGAGCAAGCGGAACGATTTATTCAACAAATGATTGGTGACGAACAATTTAAATTAGAACAAGATTGTTCGGAATTATCGTTGTCCGCATTGCAAGAGCTTGGCAACATTTTAGCAGGCTCTTATTTATCGTCTTTATCAGACTTTACACATTTAAACTTGTATCCATCTGTTCCGGCACTCAGCATCGATATGATCGGCGCAATTTTAGGCTATGGATTAATAGAAATGTCGCGTGTCGGTGACCATGTCATCGTCGTTGATACGGCAATTCATGAGGAACATCAGCCGAATGATCGAGTAAATGGCCACTTTTTCTTACTTCCTGACCCTGAATCATTTCATATCATCTTTCGCGCTTTAGGTGTGGACCGTGATGAGTGAAATTGTTCAAGTTGTGAAAGTCGGAATTGCTGATATGAACGTTGTAAAGGCGCCACATGTCATCCGTACATGTGGACTCGGATCGTGCGTCGGTGTTGTTGTATATGATTTAGTGAAAGAAGTGGCTGGCATGGCGCACGTGATGTTGCCAGATTCATCGTTAGCAAAATCCGAAACAATGAATGTAGCGAAATATGCCGATACCGCAATAGAAGAATTGATTCGGCGCGTGATTGGGGCAGGAGGACGAAACGGTCATTTGAAAGCAAAAATGGCTGGTGGTGCACAAATGTTCCAGTTTCGTACAGGGACAACGGATATGATGCGCATTGGGCCGCGCAATGTTGAAGCTGTCCGCGAGCAGCTTCAACGTTTTCGCATTCCAATTGTTGCCGAAGATGTCGGGGGAAATAGCGGACGAACGATTGAATTTCATCCGAAAACAGGCATGTTGCTCATTCGAACAGTAAATCAAGGGGTACGGGAAATGTAATGGCTGGTACATGGAAATTTAACGTTGGCTTTGCTTTATTCGGCTGTATGATCGCCTTTTTTTCTTCATTGCTACAAAATAGTATATGGACATCTACCATTCGAGCTTTCATTACATTTATTGCTTTCTTTGTTTTTGCATTTATGATTCGTTGGATGATCGCATTTATTCAACGAGATGAATCAACACCGAACGTTTCATTTACACAAACAAACGACATAGAAGTTGAACAGATGATGGAAAGCTTAAGCGAAGAAGAACAACAAAAAGTGGCCGAGTATATTCGTCAACTGTTAAATCACGAAGAAAAATAAATGCAAAAGCATAGCTTAGGGGGGATGACATATTGTGCTGGCAAAAGTGGATAGATACTCGCGATCGTGAAGCGGGTGATCAGCTTATTGAGAAGTATATGCCACTTGTCGATTATCACGTCCAACGCATCGCTTCATCCCTTCCGAAAAGCGTAAAAAAAGAAGACTTGAAAAGCTTAGCGTTACTCGGCTTGTACGATGCGTTAGAAAAATTTGATCCTTCACGTGATTTGAAGTTTGACACGTATGCTTCATTTCGTATTCGGGGTGCCATTTTAGATGGATTGCGCAAAGAAGATTGGCTTCCACGCAGCGTACGGGAAAAAGCAAAAAAAATCGAAGCGACGATCGAGCGGTTGCAACAAATGCATATGCGTGATGTGAGCGCCAAAGAAGTGGCGGATGCGTTAAATATATCAGAAGATGAAGTGTATGCGGTCATGAATGAACAGTTTTTCGCGAATGTTTTATCGCTTGATGAACGGCCGTTTGACGACGATGATGATCAACCGTCGTTTACAATACGCGACGATCACTCACCGTCACCCGAAGAACATATGTTGCGGGAAGAACAAATTGCCCAATTGGCTCAAGTCATCCAACAATTGAATGAAAAAGAACAGTTAGTGATTAGTTTATTTTACAAAGAGGAACTGACGTTCACAGAAATTGGGCATATCATGGGACTGTCGACGTCACGAATTTCCCAAATTCATGCAAAAGCGTTGTTTAAAATGCGCAAACTGATTGAGCAAGCAGTATGACAGTCCTTCATCCATCTTTATGAAGGAAGTGAAAACGATGAGTTTAAAGTTAATCGAGTTACAAGTAGCGTTACCGAAAACGCATGAGCTCGGAAAATGGCAAGAACATATGCAACAGTACGGACAGCTTGCTCAACAACAGCTTGCAGCAGAAATGAAAAAACAAGACGAGCGCATTCGGCAACAAGTGACGAAAGCTGAACAAAGCGAGCGTGCTAAATGGAAAAAACAATCTGAGCAAAAAGAAAAAAGCAAACACCCTTACAAAGGAACGCATATTGATTTTATCGGATAAGAGGGATGATATGACGACGTTTTTATGGTTTGCTAGCTTCGTTTTGCACGGTATTTCGCTCTTTCTTATTATTCTTTTGTCTCTAAAATGGGTGAAAATTAAAGAGACGGAAAGAGAGCAAGCGGAGCTTATTCGTGAGATGGAAACGATGATGACAACATATTTAATGCAATTTAAAGAGGAAAATGAGCGCTTTGTTAAACAAATCACGTCATCGGCCGTTCGTCAAAAGAAAAAGGAAACTCCTTCTTTTCTTCGAGAAGAGCAACCGTCGCTTCCAGTTGAAGACGTTGTCGACCGCATTGAGCTATCGACAACTACAAAAGAAGAGCAACCGCTCGAGTCGCTCGTTTCGGAAGCAGTAAAACTGCAACAACAAGGAAAAACGATCGATGAAATCGCAAAAATACTGAAACGCGGCAAGACAGAGATGGAGCTTTTGCTTAAATTTCAACAAAAGTAGTTGAATGTGTTTTTTAATTATGATATAGTTCTATTTGGTGTGAATACACACGCTCATCGATTTAAGCAACGGTGCTGCGCCGCAGTCTTGCTTAAAAATGACATGAGCGGAGGAAAAAAACCGTGTAGGAGGATGAAAAATGTCTGTTATTTCAATGAAGCAATTGCTTGAAGCAGGGGTTCACTTCGGGCATCAAACACGTCGTTGGAACCCAAAAATGAAAAAGTATATTTTCACTGAGCGCAATGGTATTTATATCATTGACTTGCAAAAAACAGTGAAAAAAGTAGAAGAAGCATACAACTTCGTTAAAGAACTTGCGGCAGACGGCGGCAAAATTTTATTCGTTGGTACGAAAAAACAAGCGCAAGATTCTGTAAAAGAAGAAGCAGAACGCTCTGGCATGTTCTACGTAAACCAACGTTGGTTAGGTGGAACGTTAACAAACTTTGCAACGATCCAAAAACGTATTAAACGTTTAAAAGAAATCGAAAGAATGGCTGAAGATGGCACGTTCGATGTATTGCCTAAAAAAGAAGTGGTAAAACTAAAGAAAGAATTAGAGCGTCTTGAAAAGTTTTTAGGCGGTATTAAAGAAATGAAAGAGTTGCCAGATGCGTTGTTTGTTATCGACCCACGCAAAGAGCGCATTGCCGTTGCAGAAGCTCGCAAATTAAACATTCCGATCATCGGAATCGTGGATACAAACTGTGATCCAGACGAAATCGACTACGTCATTCCTGCAAACGACGATGCGATTCGCGCTGTGAAACTTCTTACATCTAAAATTGCCGATGCGATTTTAGAAGCAAAGCAAGGCGAAGAAGCTGTTGTCACAGCTGAGTAAGCATGTGAAAGGTGATAAGAGGGGGAAGCCTTTTATCACCTTTTTTTAAGAAAGTTGGGCATACTAAGCCTGCGAACCGTTTCGGTTTGTATACATACGAGGCACATAAAAAAGGAGGATGTTTCATATGGCAATTACTGCTCAAATGGTAAAAGAATTGCGCGAAAAAACTGGCGCAGGAATGATGGACTGCAAAAAAGCGTTAACGGAAACAAACGGCGATATGGAGAAAGCGATCGACTGGCTTCGTGAAAAAGGAATGGCGAAGGCAGCGAAAAAGGCAGATCGTATTGCGGCTGAAGGAACAACATTAATCGAAGTTGACGGAAATGTAGCTGTCATTTTAGAAGTGAACTCTGAAACAGACTTCGTTGCGAAAAACGAAGGATTCAAAACATTAGTCAAAGAATTAGCAGATCATTTATTAAAACATAAACCTGCAACAGTAGAAGAAGCGTTACAACAAAACATGGACAACGGTGCAACGGTAGAAGAACACATCAACGCAGCGATTGCTAAAATTGGTGAAAAAATTACGTTACGTCGCTTTGCTGTTGTAGAAAAAGGCGACAACGCAGCGTTCGGTGCATATTTACACATGGGTGGTCGCATTGCTGTATTAACAGTATTAGAAGGTACAACAAATAGCGACATTGCAAAAGATGTAGCAATGCACATTGCTGCTATTAATCCAAAATACGTTTCTCGCGATGAAGTATCTGCAGACGAAATCGCTCGTGAGCGCGAAGTATTAAAACAACAAGCATTAAATGAAGGAAAACCGGAAAACATCGTTGAAAAAATGGTTGAAGGCCGTTTAGGCAAATTTTTCGAAGACATTTGCTTACTTGAGCAAAGCTTCGTAAAAAATCCGGATGTGAAAGTACGTCAATTTGTAGAATCTAATGGTGCAACTGTAAAAAGCTTCATCCGTTACGAAGTAGGCGAAGGTATTGAAAAACGTCAAGATAACTTCGCTGAAGAAGTTATGAGCCAAGTTCGTAAGTAATGAAGACAAATAGGGAACACATACGTGTTCCCTATTTTTAAAGAACGGTATGGAGGTTTACAATGAAAAGCCCAAAGTATAAACGTGTCGTTTTAAAATTAAGCGGTGAAGCGTTAGCTGGTGACCAAGGATTTGGCATTAATCCGTCTGTCATTAAATCGATTGCTCAACAAGTAAAAGAAGTAGCGGAACTTGGAGTTGAGGTAGCGGTCGTTGTTGGTGGCGGGAACATTTGGCGTGGGAAAATCGGCAGTGAAATGGGCATGGATCGCGCCACAGCCGATTATATGGGCATGCTAGCAACAGTCATGAACTCGCTCGCTTTGCAAGATAGCCTCGAACAACTTGGGGTACAAACGCGCGTACAAACGTCGATTGAAATGCGCCAAGTGGCAGAACCGTACATTCGTCGACGAGCGATTCGTCACTTAGAGAAAAAGCGCGTTGTCATTTTTGCGGCAGGAACAGGAAACCCATATTTTTCAACAGATACGACAGCTGCCCTTCGTGCTGCCGAAATTGAAGCAGACGTCATTTTAATGGCGAAAAACAACGTAGACGGCGTATATAGCGCCGATCCAAAAGTAGATAAAAATGCAGTCAAATATGACGAGCTATCTTATTTAGACGTCATTAAACAAGGGTTGGGCGTCATGGATTCGACCGCCTCATCGTTATGTATGGATAACGATATTCCGCTTATCGTTTTCTCGATTATGGAAGAAGGAAATATTAAACGTGCTGTATTAGGCGAAAATATTGGAACAATTGTAAGGGGGAAATAAGATGCAAGTATTAACGAACGCAAAAGAAAAAATGGATAAAGCCGTTCAAGCTTTTTCGCGTGAGCTCGCAACCATTCGTGCAGGTCGTGCCAATCCTGCGTTGTTAGAAAAAATTACAGTAGATTACTACGGCATGCCAACACCAATCATTCAATTGGCAGGCATTCAAGTGCCAGAAGCGCGTCTTCTTGTCATTCAGCCGTATGACAAATCCGTATTGAAAGAAATTGAAAAAGCGATTTTAGCATCCGATTTAGGTTTAACACCTTCAAACGACGGTTCAGTTATCCGCATCTCTATCCCGCCACTAACGGAAGAGCGTCGCCGCGAGCTTGTTAAACTTGTAAAAAAATATGCGGAGGAAGCGAAAGTCGCTGTGCGCAATATTCGTCGCGATGCAAATGACGAGTTGAAAAAACTTGAAAAAAATGGCGAAATTACAGAAGATGAATTGCGTGGTTATACAGAGGATATTCAAAAATTAACAGATGATCATATCGCAAAAATTGATGCGATTACGAAAGAAAAAGAGAAAGAAGTCATGGAAGTATAAGTCCCTCTATGTTTATAGAGGGTTTTTTGCTATAATTACGAAATAGGGCGCACAGCCTAATCACGTTGGATCAAAGCTGGAGGATACGCGCTGATGTTTGAAAAGATGAAAAGATGGAAAAACAAAGAAGAAGGACATGAAAAAGAAGCGATTTTACAAGGTCCGATCCCTGCGCATGTGGCAATCATTATGGACGGAAACGGACGATGGGCGAAAAAGCGTGCATTGCCACGCATGGCCGGACATTATGAAGGCATGCAAACGGTACGAAAAATTACGCGTTTTGCAAACGAACTCGGTGTGAAAGTGTTGACGCTATATGCGTTTTCAACAGAAAATTGGAAACGGCCGAAAACAGAAGTCGATTATTTAATGCAGTTACCAGAGCAATTTTTGAACACATTTTTGCCAGAGTTAATTGAGGAAAACGTGCAAGTACGCGTCATGGGACATAAAAGTCAACTACCTTTACATACGTTACGTGCAGTCGATAAAGCAATCGAAGAGACGAAACAAAATACCGGCTTAATTTTAAACTTTGCGTTAAACTACGGAAGTCGTGCAGAAATCGTGCATGCCGTTCAAAAGCTCGTTGACGATGTGCAAAATGGAGCCATTCAAGCAAGCGATGTGAATGAACAACTATTTCATTCATATTTGATGACAAACGATTTACCAGATCCAGATTTACTTATTCGTACAAGCGGAGAAATCCGTTTAAGTAATTTTATGCTTTGGCAATTAGCATATACAGAATTTTGGTTCACAGACGTACTATGGCCAGACTTTACCGAACAACATTTTTTACAGGCGGTACATGAATTTCAACAACGAAGCCGTCGATTTGGAGGCGTGTAATTTCATATGAAACAAAGAATTATAACAGCAATTATTGCAGCTTCAATCTTTTTACCTATCGTGATATACGGCCGCTGGCCATTTGTAATTTTAACATATATATTGGCGACGATCGGTTTGTTTGAGCTTATTCGGATGAAACGCATATCTGTTTTTTCATTTCCTAGCGTTGTTAGTTTTCTTTCATTATGGCTCTTTTTATATCCGTATGAACATATGATAAATATATGGATTCTCATCATCGGGCTCTTTTTGTTGCTCATTTATACGGTCATATCGAAAAATGCGTTTACGTTTGATGATGCAGCGTTTATGATTGCCGCTTTACTATACGTAGGTGTCGGTTTTTACTCGTTTGTTCAAGTGCGTGAAGCAGGATTATCGTACATTTTTTATGCCCTCTTTTTAATTTGGGCAACGGATAGCGGTGCATACTTTATTGGCCGTGCATTCGGAAAACGAAAGTTATGGGAGCATATTAGCCCAAATAAAACCGTTGAAGGTGCGATCGGTGGCATTGTATGTGCTCTTGTTGTTGTGATGATTTATGAGTGGCTATCGCCGTTTGCCCCGTCTTTTCTCATGTTGCTCATTGCGACAGTCATTTTATCCGTTTTCGGCCAGCTTGGGGATTTAGTAGAATCTGCTTTTAAACGCCATTACGGAGTAAAAGATTCAGGAGCGATTTTGCCCGGACATGGTGGCATTTTAGATCGCTTCGATAGTTTGTTATTTATTTTGCCTATTTTACATTTGTTTTACCTTGTGGCTTAAAAAGGAGTGAATAGTTTGCGAGCAATTAGTTTATTAGGAGCGACTGGCTCGATCGGCATGCAAACGTTAGATGTCATTCGCGCTCATCCCGATGCGTTCCGTCTCGTTGCTTTTTCAGCCGGACGAAACATCGAGCAGGCTCGACATATTATTGAGCAATTTTCACCAAACATCGTATGCGTGGCGCAAAAAGAAGATGCCGAACGGTTACAAAGCGAATATAAGGGACGAGTGCGTATCGCTTTCGGTGAAGATGGCCTCATTGAAGTGGCGACAGTTCAAGAAGCGGACATTGTTGTCAACGCAGTTGTTGGGAGCGTTGGGCTAGTTCCTACGTTAAAGGCGATTGAGGCGAAAAAAACGATTGCGTTAGCGAATAAAGAAACGTTAGTTACCGCAGGTCATCTTGTCATGAAACATGCGACAGATTACGGTGTAACGATTTTGCCGGTTGATAGTGAGCATTCTGCTATTTTTCAATGTTTGCAAGGGGAACAACAAAAAAATATCGAATATATTATTTTGACGGCATCTGGTGGGAGTTTTCGCGATCGGACGCGCGAACAACTACAGCATGTTACGGTGGAAGAGGCGTTAAAACATCCAAATTGGTCGATGGGAGCGAAAATTACAATTGATTCTGCAACGATGATGAACAAAGGACTCGAAGTGATCGAAGCACACTGGTTGTTTCACTTACCGTATGAACAAATTGACGTGCTGTTACATAAAGAAAGCATTATTCATTCGATGGTGCAATTTCACGACGGAAGTGTCATCGCTCAACTAGGAACACCAGATATGCGCGTACCGATTCAATATGCATTAACATACCCTGACCGTTTTCCGCTACATATTGAACGGCTAAACTTAGCACAAGTAGCCACGTTGCACTTTCAAAAAGTGGACATGGACCGATTCCGTTGTTTACAATTTGCTTATGAAGCAGGAAAAATCGGCGGAACGATGCCGACCGTATTAAATGCGGCCAACGAAGAAGCGGTGTCGGCCTTTTTAACTGGACGAATATCGTTTTTAGCGATTGAACAATACATTGAACAAGCAATGAATTGGCACGTACCGATCGCTCATCCGGATCTTGAAACGATTCGTACAGTTGATCGCGAAACGCGACAATATGTAAAATCACTATACATGTAAAAGGTGGTTGAAACTTTGGAAACGGTTATTTCTTTTATTGTTATTTTTGGTGCGCTTGTATTTTTTCATGAATTAGGACATTTCATTTTTGCTAAGCGTGCAGGCATTTTATGCCGCGAGTTTGCGATCGGATTTGGTCCGAAAGTGTTTTCGATGAAAAAAGGGGAAACGACGTACACCATTCGTTTACTTCCACTCGGCGGTTTTGTGCGCATGGCTGGCGAAGATCCTGAAATGATTGACGTCAAGCGCGGTCAAGTTGTCGGCCTATTGTTTGACTCAGAAGGCAAAGTGAAAAAAGTGATCGTCAATCATAAAGACGAATATCGAGATGCAAAAATCATTGAAGTGGAGCGCGCTGACTTTGAACATGAGCTATATATTGAGGGATATGAAGGCGACGATGATCACTTACAACGCTTTGAATTAAGCGATCCAGCTTACATCGTTATTGATCGGGAAGAAGTGCAAATTGCACCGTATCATCGTCAGTTTGGTTCAAAAACGCTCGGGCAGCGAGCGATGGCCATTTTCGCTGGTCCGCTTATGAATTTCGTGCTAGCGCTTGTCATCTTCATCGTTATTGGACTATTACAAG
The DNA here is from genome assembly GCA_002243705.1 of Anoxybacillus flavithermus. Classification (GTDB taxonomy): domain Bacteria; phylum Bacillota; class Bacilli; order Bacillales; family Anoxybacillaceae; genus Anoxybacillus; species Anoxybacillus flavithermus. The sequence goes on along the minus strand of CP020815.1, from coordinate 2,242,416 downwards.
GTTATCCTGTCGATAAACCGATCATTGGTGAATTGACGGAAGATGGGGCTGCGCTCAAAGCCGGATTAAAGCAGGGGGATATCGTTATTTCGATTGATAGCCAGTCGATGTCTTCATGGACGGATGTGGTGACAATGATTCGGAAAAGCCCAGAAAAACCGCTCCAGTTTCAAGTAAATCGCAACGGTCAAATAATTGATCTCATCGTTACACCTGAAAAGAAAACGATCGAAGGTGAGACGATTGGGCTAATCGGTGTGTATGGACCAATGGAAAAATCGATTGCAGGTGCGATCAAACAAGGAGCGTTAGAAACGTACTATTGGACAAAAGAAATTGTCGTTGGGCTAGGTCATTTATTGACGGGGAAATTTTCATTTGATATGTTATCTGGACCTGTTGGTATTGCGGTTTCGACTCACAAAGTCGCCCAATCTGGCGTGTATTACTTAATGAAATGGGGAGCTATTTTAAGCATCAACTTAGGGATTATTAACTTGCTTCCACTTCCGGCACTCGATGGCGGACGATTAACGTTTTTTGCGATTGAGGCGTTACGTGGAAAACCAATTGATCGCCAAAAAGAGGGCATTGTACATTTTATCGGTTTTGCTCTTCTCATGTTGCTTATGCTCGTTGTTACATGGAACGATATTCAAAAATTTTTCCTATAAATCAATGAAGTAAGAGGTGCTAAAAAAAGATGAAACAAAGTATGTCGTTTATTCCTACATTACGTGAAGTACCGGCAGATGCGGAAATTAAAAGTCATCAACTTCTCCTCCGTGCCGGTTTTATTCGTCAAAACGCAAGCGGGGTATACAGCTTCTTGCCGCTTGGTAAACGTGTATTACAAAAAATTGAGGCGATCATTCGTGAAGAGATGGAGCGAGCAGGCGCGGTAGAGCTACTCATGCCAGCGCTTCAACAAGCAGAGTTGTGGCAAGAGTCAGGTCGTTGGTATTCATACGGACCTGAATTAATGCGTTTGAAAGATCGCCACGAGCGTGACTTTGCGCTCGGCGCAACTCATGAAGAAGTCATTACGGCACTCGTGCGCGATGAAGTGAAATCGTATAAACGTTTGCCGCTTACGCTTTATCAAATTCAAACAAAGTTTCGTGACGAAAAACGTCCTCGTTTCGGTTTGCTTCGTGGCCGTGAGTTTATTATGAAAGATGCATATTCATTTCACGCTTCACACGAAAGTTTAGATGAAGTATACAATAAAATGTACGAAGCTTATGCCAATGTGTTCCGTCGTTGCGGATTAAATTTCCGTGCAGTCATTGCTGATTCTGGTGCGATGGGTGGAAAAGATACGCATGAATTTATGGTTTTATCCGATGTCGGTGAGGATACAATCGCATATTCAGACTCGTCTGACTATGCTGCGAACATTGAAATGGCACCGGTCATTACGACGTATGAGCGAAGTGATGAACCGCATGCTCCGCTTGAGAAAGTGCATACACCAGAACAACGTACAATTGAAGAAGTAAGTCAATTCCTTCAAGTGCCAAAAGAAAAGTGCATCAAGTCGTTATTATTTAAAGTAGATGATCGCTATGTGCTCGTTCTTGTGCGTGGTGACCATGAAGTAAATGATGTGAAAGTAAAAAATATATTAGAAGCAACAGTGGTGGAATTAGCGACACCAGAAGAAACGAAACAAGTGATGAATTGCGAAATCGGTTCACTTGGCCCAATCGGTGTCCGTAACGATGTGCTCGTTTTAGCGGACCATGCGGTAAAAGCGATTGTCAACGGCGTATGTGGGGCCAATGAAGCACACTATCACTATAAGGGAGTCAATCCGGATCGTGATTTTGTTGCGCAATACGCGGATGTTCGTTTCATTCAAGAAGGAGATCCATCACCAGATGGAAAAGGAACGATTCGCTTTGCGCGCGGAATTGAAGTAGGGCATGTATTTAAACTCGGCACGCGTTATAGCGAAGCGATGAATGCAACATACTTGGATGAAAACGGGCGTACGCAACCGATGATTATGGGTTGCTATGGCATTGGTGTCTCTCGCACGCTTGCAGCGATTGCTGAACAATATAATGATGAGCATGGTCTCATTTGGCCGACAGCTGTTGCTCCGTTTCATGTCCATCTCATTTCTGTCAATCCGAAAGTGGACGAGCAACGGGAACTTGCAGACGAATGGTACGTACAGTTGCAACAAGAAGGATTTGAAGTGTTGTATGACGATCGTGCTGAGCGTCCAGGCGTGAAATTCGCTGACAGCGATTTAATCGGCTTACCTGTGCGTGTAACAGTCGGAAAACGTGCAAGTGAAGGAATTGTTGAAGTAAAAGTTCGCAAAACAGGTGAAACAGAAGAAGTACATGTGTCGCAATTAGTGGAGACTTTGCGCCGATATTTGTAAAAGGCAGAGAGGGGGATTCCCCTCTTTCTGTCGTCTATCACTCCCAACCAACGTACAAAAAAAGGGAGGTTTAACGAACAACGATGAGAGAAGAACAAAAAGAACGATTTTCTATTTTACTACAACAACTACAGCTCACTTCTTCGAGTATCGCAAACGATTTAGCGCACGGACGAATTAACAAAGTTGTTGTTAATAAACAAACGAAATGTTGGCATTTTTATTTTCAATTTCCTACGATTTTACGAGCGAATGTATATGCCGAATTTCGTAAACGATTAATCGAACAATTTCGTCATATCGCTCACGTGCAATGTACAATTGAAGCAGAGGATCAAACGTTTACTCCCGAAGATATTGTGTTGTATTGGCCGCTCTTTGTTGAGACGATTCAACAAAACTCCCCTCTTCTTTCGTTACTCACACAGCAACAACCGGAAGTGAAGGGGACGAAAGTCATTGTGCAAGCGCGCAATGAAGCAGAAGCGATTGCACTAAAGAAAAGATTTGCGCCATCGTTTACTGAGACGTATGCATCGTTTGGTTTTCCACATTTGCAATTAGAAGCGGACGTGAAACATGATGCGCAACAGTTTGAACAATTTTTAGCTCAAAAACAAAAAGAAGATGAAGAACGAGCGTTAGCCGCATTGATGGAAGCGATGCCGAAACAAGAAGAGACAAACATAACCGAAGCAAGCGGCCCGCTTGTAATTGGCTATCAAATTAAAGATGAAGAACATATTCGCTCGCTCGATCAAATTGTGGAAGAAGAACGTCGTGTCGTCGTACAAGGATACGTCTTTGATGCCGAAGCAAAAGAACTAAAAAGCGGCCGTACGTTATTGACGTTAAAAATGACGGATTATACAAACTCTATTCTTGTAAAAATGTTTTCACGCGATAAAGAAGATGCGGAATTAATGCAACGTGTAAAAAAAGGCATGTGGGTTAAAGTGCGCGGTAGCGTGCAAAACGATACGTTTGTGCGCGATCTTGTGCTCATTGCGAACGACTTAAATGAAATAAAGCCGAACGAGCGTCAAGATACAGCCGAGGAAAAACGTGTAGAATTGCATGTTCACACACAAATGAGTCAAATGGATGCGGTTGCCTCGATTACAAAACTCGTTGAACAAGCGAAAAAATGGGGGCATGAGGCGATTGCTGTCACAGATCACGCCGTCGTTCAGTCGTTTCCGGAAGCGTATAGTGCAGGAAAAAAATACAGTGTGAAAATTTTGTACGGGTTAGAGGCAAACATTGTAGATGACGGTGTACCGATCGCTTACAATGAAGCACATCGACGGCTCATGGATGATACGTTTGTTGTATTTGACGTGGAAACAACAGGGCTTTCGGCTGTATACGATACAATTATTGAATTAGCGGCAGTCAAAGTCAAAAACGGGGAAATTATCGACCGTTTTGAGTCGTTTGCTAACCCGCATCATCCGCTTTCTGCGACAACTATTGAATTAACAAAAATTACAGATGATATGTTAAAAGATGCACCAGACGTCGAAGAGGTATTAGAAAATTTTATCATTGGATCGATGACTGCGTGCTCGTTGCCCATAATGCAACATTTGATATTGGCTTTTTAAATGCAGGATTTAAGAAAATCAATCGTGGCAAAGTGACGAATCCAGTGATTGACACACTTGAACTCGCTCGTTACTTATATCCAGATTTAAAAAACCATCGTTTAAATACGCTTTGTAAAAAGTTTAATATTGAATTAACCCAACACCATCGTGCGATTTACGACGCAGAAGCGACAGGGTATTTACTCATTCATTTGTTAAAAGAACTTGATGAAAAAGGCATTCAATACATGGATCAATTAAACGAGGCGTCAAAAGAGCAAGGAGCGTTTCAACGATCTCGACCGTTTCATGCCACGTTGCTTGTCCAAAATGAAGTAGGGTTAAAAAATTTATTTAAACTCGTATCGCTTTCACACGTGAATTATTTTTATCGCGTTCCACGTATTCCACGTTCGGTGCTACAGCAACATCGCGAAGGTATTTTAGTCGGATCAGGATGCGATAAAGGGGAACTATTTGAAGCGATGATGCAAAAAGGGGTCGAAGAAGCGGAGGCGATTGCATCGTTTTACGATTTTCTTGAAGTACATCCGCCAGAAGTGTACGCTCCGCTTATTGAAATGGAATATGTGCGTGACGAAGCAGCGCTAAAAGAAATTATTACAAACATTGTGCAGCTTGGCGATCGGCTCGGCATTCCGGTTGTCGCGACAGGAAACGTGCATTATATAAATCAAGAAGATAAAATTTATCGTAAAATTTTAATTCATTCACAATCAGGTGGCAATCCGTTAAATCGTCATGAACTGCCAAATGTTCATTTTCGTACAACAAACGAAATGTTAGAAGCATTTTCGTTTCTTGGTGAACAAAAAGCAAAAGAAATTGTTGTTACGAATACAAAAAAAATTGCCGATCTCATTGGAGAAGTGAAACCGATTAAAGATGAGTTGTACACACCAAAAATTGAAGGAGCGGACGAAGAAATTCGGCGAATGAGTTACGAACGAGCGAAGAGCATTTATGGGGACCCGCTTCCAGACATCGTTGAAAAACGGTTAGAAAAAGAGTTGAAAAGCATTATTGGTCATGGTTTTGCGGTCATTTATTTAATCTCTCATAAACTCGTAAAAAAATCGCTCGATGACGGTTATCTTGTCGGTTCACGTGGTTCAGTTGGCTCATCGTTTGTTGCGACGATGACTGAAATTACAGAGGTAAACCCGCTTCCGCCGCATTACGTTTGCCCGAACTGCAAACATTCCGAGTTTTTCGATGATGGTTCGGTCGGCTCGGGATTTGACTTGCCTGATAAAGACTGTCCAAAATGTGGCGCGCGGTACAATAAAGATGGTCACGACATTCCGTTCGAGACGTTTTTAGGGTTCAAAGGTGATAAAGTACCAGATATTGACTTGAACTTTTCGGGAGAGTATCAACCGCGAGCGCATAACTATACGAAAGTGCTATTCGGTGAAGATAACGTATATCGTGCTGGAACGATTGGTACAGTTGCCGACAAAACGGCATACGGATTTGTCAAAGGGTATATAAACGATAAAAATCTTCATGTACGTGCGGCAGAAATCGATCGTTTAGCCGCTGGATGTACGGGAGTGAAACGAACGACAGGGCAACATCCAGGAGGCATTATCGTCGTTCCAGATTACATGGACATTTATGACTTTACACCGATTCAATATCCAGCCGACGATACAGAATCAGAATGGCGGACGACGCACTTTGATTTCCACTCCATTCATGATAATTTATTAAAGCTCGATATTCTCGGGCACGATGATCCGACGGTGATCCGAATGTTACAAGACTTGAGTGGAATTGATCCGAAGACGATTCCAACAGATGATCCTGAAGTGATGAAAATTTTTAGTAGTACAGAATCGCTCGGGGTGACACCTGAACAAATTATGTGCAACACAGGAACGCTCGGTATCCCGGAGTTCGGTACGCGCTTCGTTCGCCAAATGTTAGAAGAAACAAAGCCAAAAACGTTTTCAGAGCTTGTGCAAATTTCGGGCTTATCGCACGGGACAGACGTTTGGCTTGGCAACGCACAAGAGCTTATTCAAAGCGGCACATGTACGCTATCAGAAGTGATTGGATGTCGCGACGACATTATGGTATATTTAATTTACCGTGGCTTAGAACCGTCATTAGCATTTAAAATTATGGAATCCGTCCGTAAAGGAAAAGGATTAACGCCAGAGTTTGAAGAAGAAATGCGCAAACATGACGTGCCAGAATGGTATATCGAATCATGCAAAAAAATTAAATATATGTTCCCGAAAGCGCATGCGGCGGCATACGTTCTTATGGCGGTACGCATTGCGTACTTTAAAGTGCACCACCCGCTTCTTTACTATGCATCGTATTTTACCGTACGTGCAGAAGATTTTGATTTAGATGTCATGATTCAAGGATCTGCGGCGATTCGTCGACGCATTGAGGAAATTCAAGCGAAAGGGCTTGATGCGTCAGCGAAAGAAAAGAATTTGCTAACTGTACTTGAAATCGCGCTAGAAATGTGCGAACGAGGCTTTTCCTTTAAAAATATTGATTTGTATCGTTCACAAGCAACGGAATTTATTATCGATGGCAACTCACTTATTCCGCCGTTTAATGCCATTCCGGGACTTGGGACGAACGTGGCGCATAGCATCGTACGTGCCCGTGAGGAAGGCGAGTTTTTATCGAAAGAAGATTTGCAACAACGCGGCAAAGTATCGAAAACGATTTTAGAATATCTTGAAAGCCGCGGTTGTTTGCAGTCGTTGCCGGATCACAACCAATTATCACTCTTTTGAATGAGTTGCAATTTTTTTGCCAATATGTTATAGTTCTAGTGGAAATGGTAAAGATAATGGACAAAAAGAGTGGGGAAACCCACTCTTTCGTATTGATTCGAGATTCCTTGCCGTTGCAAGGGATTTTCTTGCAGTTAGGAGGACCAATATGAAGAAAGTCACACACATCGTCGAGGAGCTCGTCACCCCGATCGTCACGCATATGGGGTTAGAACTTGTCGATATTGAATATGTGAAAGAAGGTAAGAATTGGTTTTTGCGCGTGTTTATCGATTCTCCAACGGGAGTTGATATCGATCAATGCGGTGTCGTAAGTGAGCGGTTAAGCGAAAAGCTTGATGAAATCGATCCTATTCCCCACAATTATTTTTTAGAAGTATCATCACCGGGGGCGGAGCGTCCGCTCAAAAAGATGAAAGACTTCGAACGCGCTGTCGGAAAAAACGTTTATGTGAAAACGTATGAACCGATTGACGGCCAAAAAGAGTTCGAAGGGCTTTTAACCGCATTTGATGGGCAAAACGTGACGGTAGAAGTGAAAGTGAAAACAAAGAAAAAAACAATCACGATTCCATATGAAAAAGTAGCTAGTGCACGGCTAGCTGTCATCTTTTCTTAATTCACATTAGAGGGGGACGACCGGTTCATGAATACAGAGTTGTTAGATGCTTTAACGGCGCTTGAGCGCGATAAAGGCATTAGTAAAGAAGTGTTAATTGAAGCCATAGAGGCAGCGATCGTGTCCGCTTATAAGCGCAATTTTAATCAAGCGCAAAACGTACGTGTTGATTTTAATCAAGAAACGGGAACGATTCGCGTATTTGCTCGCAAAGAAGTCGTTGATGAAGTGTACGATTCACGTTTAGAAATTTCGCTTGATGAGGCGAAGCGAATCAACCCAAATTATCAAGTAGGCGACGTTGTTGAAATTGAAGTGACGCCGAAAAACTTCGGGCGTATCGCTGCCCAAACAGCAAAACAAGTCGTCACGCAGCGTGTTCGCGAAGCAGAACGAGGCGTCATTTATGCCGAGTTTGTTGATCGTGAAGAAGATATTATGACTGGCATTGTACAACGGACGGACTCAAAATTTATTTACGTCAGCCTTGGCAAAATCGAGGCGTTGCTTCCGGTGAGCGAACAAATGCCGAATGAAACATATAAGCCGCATGATCGCATTAAAGTGTACATTACAAAAGTAGAGAAAACGACAAAAGGACCACAAATTTACGTATCGCGCACACATCCAGGACTACTAAAACGATTGTTTGAATTAGAAGTGCCGGAGATTTATGACGGGACGGTCGAAATTAAGTCTGTTGCACGCGAAGCAGGAGATCGCTCGAAAATTTCTGTTCATTCGGATAACCCAGAAGTCGATCCGGTTGGTGCATGTGTGGGGCCAAAAGGACAACGAGTACAAGCGATTGTAAACGAGTTAAAGGGCGAAAAAATCGATATCGTCCGCTGGTCAGCCGATCCAGTTGAATTTGTAGCCAATGCGTTAAGTCCATCTAAAGTGCTTGACGTCATCGTGAATGAAGAAGAGAAAGCAACGACGGTCATTGTGCCGGATTATCAATTATCGCTTGCGATCGGAAAACGTGGTCAAAATGCTCGTTTAGCGGCAAAATTAACAAATTGGAAAATTGATATTAAAAGTCAATCGGAAGCGGAACAATTAGGTATTTACCCTCGTTCTTCATCATCGTTCCAAGTTGACGAAGAGGAGATTAGTGAGGTGGAATAATATGCCAAAAAAAATTCCGATGCGTAAATGTGTTGTCACAGGGGAAATGAAACCGAAAAAAGAGCTCATTCGCATCGTTCGTTCGAAAGAAGGAGATGTGTCGATTGATCCGACGGGAAAAAAAGCCGGGCGCGGTGCGTACATTACGTTAAGTAAAGAATGCATTTTGCTTGCGAAAAAGAAAAATACACTTGCGCATCATTTAAAAGCGACCATTGACGATGCCATTTACGAACAGTTGTTACAGCTTGCTGAGAAGGAGAACGGAGAAACAAATGAATCATAAACCGTGGGCTTCTTTTCTCGGGCTAGCGAATCGGGCGCGCAAAGTCATTTCGGGAGAAGAGCTTGTTGTAAAAGAAATTCAGCGTAAACGCGCGAAGCTTGTCATTTTATCGGAAGATGCATCAGAAAATACGAGAAAAAAAATTTCCGATAAATGCGCATTTTATCGCGTTCCGCTTTGTTACGTGGACAATCGCCATGAGTTAGGCAGTGCGATTGGAAAAGGAGCACGAGTTGTTGTAGCGATTACAGATGAAGGATTCGCACAAAAGCTGAAAACGATGCTCTAACATTTTGGGGGTGAATGTATGTCAAAAATGCGTGTATACGAATATGCCAAAAAACATAATCTGTCAAGTAAAGATGTCATCCATAAATTAAAAGAAATGAACATCGACGTATCCAATCATATGACGATGATTGAAGCGGATGTTGTTGAAAAATTAGATCGTTCATTTAACAAAGAGCAAAAACAAGAAACGAAAAAAGAAGAAAAGAAAGTACCTGTGAAAACACCTGTTTTAGAACAGTTTGAAGAAGATGAAGACGAAGTGATTCAAACGAAAGTGCCGATTAAAAAAGCAGTAGTCAAAAATCGCGAAGGGAAAAAACACGACTTGCAAATCCAACAAAAAGAAAAGAAAATTTTCAATAACAAAAAGAATAAAAAACAAAAACCTCAGCAAGCTCCACAACAAGAAGTGCAAAAGAAAAAAGAAAAAGAGCTTCCGAAAAAAATTACATTCGAAGGTTCATTAACCGTTGCCGAATTGGCGAAAAAGTTAGGCAAGGAGCCTTCTGAAATTATTAAAAAGTTATTTATGCTCGGCATTATTGCAACGATTAACAAAGATTTAGATAAAGATGCGATCGAGTTAATTTGCTCCGATTACGGTGTGGAAGTAGAAGAAAAAGTAACGATTGACGAAACAGAATTTGAGACCATTGAAATTGTCGATAACCCAGAAGATTTAGTCGAACGTCCACCTGTCGTCACGATTATGGGACACGTTGACCACGGAAAAACAACGTTGCTTGACTCGATTCGTCATACGAAAGTGACAGAACAAGAGGCAGGCGGTATTACACAACATATCGGTGCATATCAAGTTGTTGTGAACGGCAAAAAAATTACATTTTTAGATACACCGGGTCATGAAGCGTTTACAACGATGCGTGCACGCGGTGCACAAGTAACGGATATCGTCATTCTTGTTGTTGCAGCGGATGATGGTGTGATGCCACAAACTGTTGAAGCGATTAACCATGCGAAAGCGGCAAAAGTTCCGATCATCGTCGCGGTCAATAAAATCGACAAACCAACAGCAAATCCAGATCGCGTCATGCAGGAGCTAATGGAATACGAACTCGTTCCAGAAGAATGGGGCGGAGATACAATTTATTGTAAATTATCGGCGTTAACTGGAGAAGGAATTGACAACTTACTCGAAATGATTTTGCTTGTGAGTGAAATGGAAGAACTAAAAGCAAATCCAAACCGCCGTGCGACAGGAACGGTCATTGAAGCAAAATTAGATAAAGGTCGCGGACCTGTTGCAACCCTTCTCGTTCAATCGGGTACATTGCGTGTCGGTGATCCAATTGTTGTTGGTTATACGTACGGACGCGTGCGGGCAATGACAAACGACCTTGGTCGTCGCGTAAAAGAAGCAGGGCCATCTACCCCTGTCGAAATTACAGGCTTAAACGAAGTACCGCAAGCAGGCGATCGCTTTATGGTATTTGAAGATGAGAAAAAAGCGCGTCAAATTGGCGAGGCGCGTGCTCAAAAACAAATTGTGCAACAACGAAGTGTAAAAGCACGCGTTAGCCTAGATGACTTGTTTGAAAAAATTAAACAAGGCGAAATGAAAGAGTTGAACATTATCGTCAAAGCGGATGTACAAGGCTCTGTTGAAGCGCTTGTTGCCGCATTGCAAAAAATCGAAGTAGAAGGTGTACGTGTCAAAATTATTCACTCTGGTGTTGGTGCAGTAACAGAGTATGACATTATGCTTGCATCGGCATCGAATGCGATTGTGATCGGCTTTAACGTTCGTCCGGATGCGAATGCCAAACGTGTCGCAGAAGCAGAAAAAGTAGATATTCGTCTCCACCGTATCATTTACAAAGTTATCGAAGAAATTGAAGCAGCGATGAAAGGGATGCTTGATCCAGAGTATGAAGAAAAAGTCATCGGTCAAGCAGAAGTTCGTCAAACATTTAAAGTATCGAAAGTCGGTACGATTGCAGGATGCTATGTAACAGATGGGAAAATTACGCGCGATAGTAGCGTTCGCCTCATTCGTCAAGGCATCGTCGTTTATGAAGGACAAATCGATACGTTAAAACGTTACAAAGACGATGTAAAAGAAGTGGCACAAGGATACGAGTGCGGGATAACGATTAAAAACTTCAACGATATTAAAGAGGGCGACGTTATCGAAGCGTATGTCATGCAAGAAGTGGTACGTAAATGATCGGATACGTCGCATGTGAATGCATCATTTACGACGTCCAATCATTAAAAGAAAAGCGAGCCGTGTTGCAACGCATTGTCACACGGCTCAAACAAAAATATAATATATCAGTAGCCGAAATCGATTATCAAGACGTATGGCAACGAACGAAGCTCGGAATTGTAGCGATTACAGCCGAACGAACAGCGACGGAACAAGAGCTCCAACGTGCGTTGCAATTCCTTGATTCGTTTCCAGAAATCGAACGAACGGTTACAATATTCGAGTGGTTTTAATCGAGGTGATCATCATGAGTTTGCGAGCCACACGTGTAGGCGAACAAATGAAAAAAGAATTAAGCGATATTATCGGACGCAAACTAAAAGACCCGCGCATCGGTTTCGTTACTGTAACAGATGTTCGAGTAACGGGCGATTTGCAACAAGCAAAAGTATATATTTCTGTGCTCGGGGATGAAGAGCAAAAGAAAAATACGCTCAAAGGATTAGCGAAAGCAACCGGATTTATTCGTTCGGAAATTGGTCAGCGTATTCGTTTGCGCAAGACGCCAGAAATTTACTTTGAAATTGATGAAACAATTGATTACGGACAACGCATTGAAAGTTTAATTAAACAAATTTCCGAAGAAAAAGAACATAAAGAAGAATAATGGATAGACACGCGTCTATCCATTTCCGCTATTTTAGAGGTGAAGCGATGGACGGAGTGTTATTGTTACATAAACCTGCAGGCATGACGTCGCACGATTGCGTCATGCGTATTCGTAAGCTATTTCAAACGAAAAAAGTTGGTCATACAGGAACGCTCGATCCTGACGTATGTGGTGTATTGCCCATTTGCATTGGCAAAGCAACAAAAATTGTTGAGCTATTAACAGCGGAGAAAAAAACGTATGAAGGAGAAGTGACGTTAGGGATAGCAACGACAACGGAAGATGCATCGGGTGATGTTGTTTCAATCAAACCGATAGAACGGTCGATCGCTCGCCATGAAATTGAACATGTATTGGCTGAGCTGACGGGGGAGATTGAACAAATTCCACCGATGTATTCTGCAGTAAAAGTAAATGGGAAAAAATTATATGAGTACGCACGCGCGGGGATTGATGTCGAACGACCGAAACGACATGTGCATATTTACGAGTTGCAACTCCTTGATGACAGGCAAGTATTTGCAGGTGAGCGTATATCGTTTCGTTTTCGAGTGACGTGCAGTAAAGGAACGTATGTGCGTACACTTGCGGTTCAAATAGGCGAACAACTCGGATATCCAGCGCATATGTCACATCTTGTTCGCACAGCGTCTGGCTCTTTTACGCTCGATCAATGTGTAACATTTGCTGACATCGAACAACATTTGTCAGCTGGCACAGCGCATACGCTGCTTTTACCGATTGAACGAGCGTTAGCTCATTTGCCGACATATGTACTGAACGATGAAGAAGAGAGAAAAGTAAAAAATGGGGCGCTCTTACCTGTCCTCTCTGACATGCCTGCGCGTCTATTGATGGTGAATAAACAAGGTGAAGCGTTAGCCATTTACATGCTTCATCCGACAAAGCAAGGCTATATGAAACCTTTAAAAGTATTGTAGGTGAAAATGATGAAAACGATTTGGCTTTCCTATCCGTTAGATCAAAAAAATGATGATCCGCTTGTCATGGCGCTCGGTTTTTTCGACGGCGTCCATCTTGGACATCAAAAAGTGATTCAAACAGCGAAACAAATAGCGGACGACCATCAATACAAAAGCGCAGTTATGACGTTTCATCCGCATCCATCTGTCGTGCTAGGGCGCTCGAAACAACATGTTCGTTTTATTACGCCGTTAAAAGAAAAAGAAAGGCAAATAGCCAAACTCGGCGTTGATTATTTATACGTTGTTGAATTTACACCAGCATTTGCCGATTTGTTGCCACAGCAATTTGTTGATGAATATATTATCGGACTCGGTGTGAAACACGTTGTAGCAGGATTTGACTTTACGTACGGTCGTTTAGGGAAAGGGACGATGGAAACATTGCCATTTCATTCCCGTCAACAATTTACGCAAACGGTTATTCCAAAACAGACGTTCGGTGAAGCGAAAATTAGTTCGACATATATTCGCCAATGTTTAGCTGAAGGGGACGTTGAGCAACTTCCCGATTTGCTTGGGCGATTATACGAAGTGACAGGCACGGTTGTTCATGGGGATAAGCGTGGGCGTACAATCGGATTTCCAACAGCCAATGTTGCGCTTGACGATGATTACATCATTCCGCGTCTCGGGGTATATGCGGTAACAGTTACGATCGACGATAAAACGTGGGCGGGAGTATGTAACGTTGGATATAAGCCGACATTTCATACGAAACAACCAAAAGAGCCAACGATTGAAGTGCATGTATTCGATTTTTCAGCAGACATTTACGGGGCGAGCGTATCAATCCAATGGCATAAACGCTTACGTGACGAACGAGCGTTTTCTTCTGTTCACGAGCTGGTCGAACAAATTCAACGCGACGTGCAAGCGGCACGTGAATATTTTCAAAATCCCCTTGCATTTTATCGGAAAAACATGTATTCTATTTAATGTATGTTAACCATTGCTGGGCAATACGAGTCACCGCCGTTTGCTCGGTAATTGGGGCTGAAAAAAGAGGAGGTGAACAAGGATGGCATTAACACAAGAGCGTAAAAACGAGATCATCAACCAGTTCAAAATTCACGAAACTGACACAGGTTCTCCTGAAGTACAAGTTGCTATCCTTACAGAGCAAATTAACAACTTGAACGATCATTTACGCGTTCATCGTAAAGACCATCATTCTCGTCGTGGTCTTTTGAAAATGGTTGGTCGTCGTCGTAACTTACTTACGTACTTACGCAACAAAGATATCAACCGTTATCGTGAATTGATTAACAAACTCGGATTACGCCGATAAGTAAAAAGCGGGAGCATTCCCGCTTTTTATTAGTATTTGCACCGATATTTGATTATACTAAAACAAATACGATTTTTCATTTGTACATAGAGAGGGGTACTCGGTTTATATGGAACAAGAAAAACATGTGTTTTCGATCGACTGGGCAGGTCGGCCGCTAACTGTTGAAATTGGCGAATTGGCCAAGCAAGCGAACGGCGCTGTATTAGTGCGTTACGGCGATACGGTCGTATTGAGCACAGCGACAGCATCGAAAGAACCAAAAAGCGTAGATTTTTTTCCGTTAACGGTGAACTATGAAGAACGGTTATACGCTGTCGGTAAAATTCCAGGGGGATTTATTAAACGTGAGGGGCGTCCGAGCGAAAAAGCGATTTTAGCGAGCCGTCTCATCGACCGCCCGATCCGTCCATTGTTTGCGGAAGGATTTCGAAACGAAGTGCAAGTTGTCAGCATGGTCATGAGCGTTGATCAAGATTGCTCACCGGAAATGGCAGCTATGTTTGGCTCTTCCCTTGCGTTAACGATTTCCGATATTCCATTTGAAGGACCGATTGCAGGAGTGACAGTTGGTCGTGTGGACGGCGAATTCGTGATTAATCCGTCTGTCGCACAAATGGAACAAAGTGATATGCATCTCGTTGTTGCAGGAACAAAAGATGCGATTAACATGGTTGAAGCAGGAGCCAATGAAGTACCAGAAGAAGTCATGCTTGAAGCGATCATGTTTGGCCATGAAGAAATTAAGCGGCTCATCGCCTTTCAAGAAGACATCGCGGCAAAAGTCGGCAAAGAGAAAATGGAAGTTGTTCTCTATGAACTGAATGCCGAACTTGAAGCAGAGATTCGCGCCCGTGTCGAAGGAGAAGTGAAACGCGCTGTTCAAGTACCTGAGAAATTGGCGCGCGAGGCAGCGATTGAACAATTAAAAGCAGAAGTTGTTGCTGCGTATGAAGAACAAGAAGCAGATGAAGAAACGATTAAACAAGTAAAAGAAATTTTATATAAACTTGTGAAAGAAGAAGTGCGCCGCTTAATTACGGAGGAAAAAGTGCGTCCAGACGGACGAAAAGTCGATGAAATTCGCCCGCTTTCGTCAGCTGTCGGACTTTTGCCACGTACGCACGGATCCGGTTTATTTACGCGAGGGCAGACGCAAGCACTTAGCGTATGTACGCTCGGAGCGCTTGGTGATGTGCAAATTTTAGATGGACTTGGCATTGAAGAAACGAAACGGTTTATGCATCATTACAATTTCCCGCCATTCTCCGTTGGAGAAACAGGAGCGATGCGTGGACCAGGCCGTCGTGAAATCGGGCATGGTGCACTTGGCGAGCGCGCACTTGAGCCAGTCATCCCATCTGAAAAAGAGTTCCCATATACGATTCGTCTCGTATCTGAAGTGTTAGAATCAAACGGTTCAACGTCTCAAGCGAGCATTTGTGCGAGCACGCTTGCCATGATGGATGCGGGAGTGCCAATTAAAGCGCCGGTTGCTGGTATTGCAATGGGACTTGTGAAAAGCGGTGAACATTACACCATTTTAACGGATATTCAAGGTATGGAAGACCATCTTGGTGACATGGACTTTAAAGTGGCTGGGACGGAAAAAGGGGTCACCGCCTTACAGATGGATATTAAAATTAAAGGATTGTCGCGTGAAATTTTAAAAGAAGCGTTACAACAAGCGCGCAAAGGTCGTCTCGAAATTTTAAAACATATGATGCAAACGATTAGCGAACCGCGTAAAGAGCTATCGCCATATGCACCAAAAATTTTAACGATGCAGATTAATCCTGATAAAATTCGTGATGTGATCGGTCCAAGCGGAAAGCAAATTAACAAAATTATTGAAGAAACAGGCGTAAAAATCGATATCGAACAAGATGGAACGATCTTCATTTCATCAGTAAATGAAGAAATGAACAAAAAAGCGAAAAAGATCATTGAAGATATCGTTCGTGAAGTGGAAGTTGGACAAGTATATTTAGGCAAAGTGAAACGGATTGAGAAATTTGGAGCGTTTGTCGAATTGTTTAGTGGAAAAGATGGTCTTGTACACATTTCAGAATTAGCGGAGGAACGTGTTGGAAAGGTAGAAGATGTTGTTTCCATCGGCGATGAAATTTTAGTGAAAGTAACAGAAATTGATAAACAAGGTCGCGTAAACTTGTCGCGCAAGGCCGTATTACGCGATCAAAAAGAAGCCGAGCAATAAAATTGGAGCCTTGGGTTCACATCCCCTTGGCTTCTTTGCTGTGTGTAAAATTTTTTGTCGCTCGTTCTACCTTGTCCCTTTTACACATACCCTCTTTATTAGAAAAGGAGGGACGAAGCGTGCGGCGAGCGTTTTTCTTAACGATGATCATATGTGTGGCGGCCATGATTGTACAAAATCCGTGGACGACCACGTACATCCATGAGTTACGGCATATGACGGTGGCAAAACAAAGCGATCCGCTATACATTCAAATTACGGAGCGAGCAAAGCAGTATAATATTCCTGCGCAAAATGCGAAAATAGATGCTGTATGGAAAGCTATTCCCGGATATAATGGACTAGTCGTAGATGTTGAGGCATCATATAAGCAAATGAAGCGAAATGGGACATTTTCTGAACAACAGCTTGTATATAAACAAGTATCGCCGTCTATTCATTTATCTGATTTGCCCCCATCCCCCGTTTATCGGGGACATCCAGACAAACCGATGGTCTCTTTTTTAATTAATGTTGCATGGGGAAGCGAACATATCCCAAGTATGTTACATATTCTTGAAAAATACAATGTGCGTGCAACGTTTTTTTTAGAAGGACGTTGGGTAAAAGAAAACCCACAACTGGCGAAAATGATTGCAGATGCCGGGCATGAAATTGGGAATCATTCATACAACCATCCGGATATGAAAACGATGAGTAAACAAGCCATTCGGGAACAAATCGTCAAAACGAACGATGCAATTGAAGCAGCAACAGGTATCAAACCTCGTCTATTCGCTCCGCCAAGCGGCAGTTATCGTGATGATGTCGTATACATTGCCCATGAGCTTGGGATGTACACGATTTTATGGACGGTCGATACAATTGATTGGCAAAAACCAGCGCCTTCTGTTATAGTGGAACGAGTAACAACAAAAGTGCATAACGGAGCGATGATTTTAATGCATCCGACCGTATCAACAGTAAAAGCGTTACAACCGTTAATTCAATCATTACAAAAACAAGAATATGTCATTGACAATGTGTCCACATTATTAAGTGAGGAAAGAATTGTAAAAAGTAGGAGGAAGGGACTTGATTAAAACATATACGTGTCAAAACGGGGTAAGAGTTGTACTCGAACACATTCCAACGGTTCGATCTGTGGCGATCGGCATTTGGATCGGAACCGGATCACGCAATGAAAACGAACAAAACAACGGCATTTCACACTTTCTTGAACATATGTTTTTTAAAGGAACGAAAACGCGCACAGCGCGCGATATCGCGGAATCGTTCGATCGCATTGGTGGTCAAGTCAATGCGTTTACGTCAAAAGAGTATACGTGCTATTATGCCAAAGTATTAGATACACATGCGTCATTTGCTTTAGACATACTAGCCGATATGTTCTTCCATTCGACATTTGTAGATGAAGAATTACAAAAAGAAAAAAATGTCGTCTTCGAAGAAATTAAAATGTATGAAGATACGCCAGATGATCTCGTTCATGATTTATTAAGTAAGGCAAGTTACGGCAATCACCCGCTCGGTTATCCGATCTTAGGCACAGAACAAACGTTGGCAACGTTTACGGGTGATACATTGCGCCAATACATGTATGAGACGTATACGCCAGACCGGGTCGTCATTTCGATCGCAGGAAATGTCGATGAGTCGTTTATTCAACAAGTAGAAGCTTACTTTGGTTCGTTTACGAGACAAAAAGGGAACGACGTGTATGTAGCACCATCGTTTTACCCGAATAAAATCGCGCGCAAAAAAGAGACAGAGCAAGCGCACGTATGCATTGGATTTAATGGGTTACCAATTGGTCATGAAGATGTTTATAGCTTAATTATTTTAAACAACATTTTAGGCGGAAGCATGAGCAGTCGTCTTTTCCAAGAAGTACGCGAACAACGTGGATTAGCTTATTCCATTTTCTCATACCATTCCGCATATCGCGACGGAGGGATGGTAACCATTTATGGTGGGACAGGAAGCCAACAACTTGATCTTTTATTCGATACAATTCAACAAACAATTGAACAATTAAAACAAGATGGCATTACTGAAAAAGAGTTAGAAAATAGCAAAGAGCAAATGAAAGGGAACTTAATGTTAAGTTTAGAAAGTACGAACAGTCGTATGAGTCGAAATGGAAAAAATGAACTGTTACTCGGCCGTCACCGTTCGCTTGACGAAATCATTGAAAGCATTGATCGCGTAACAAAAGAAAGCGTTGACCGCATGGCACAAACGATTTTTACAGACGACTTCTCCGTTGCGCTTATTAGCCCGGAAGGAACATTGCCAAAAAGCCTGCAACAATAAACTTGCAGGCATTTTTTTATGCCCTTTTTTCTACAATGATAAAGAAAGGGGGCATCATATGCGATTAAGTGAATTAAGCGGAAAAGAAATTGTTGATATGAAGCGAGCAGAGCGGCTCGGTATTTTAGGACAGACTGATTTAGAAATTAATGAACGAACAGGTCAAATTCAAGCACTTTTAATTCCAACAACAAAATGGTTTGGCTTTCGGAAAGATGGAACAGATATACGCGTGCCATGGAGCCGTGTAAAAAAGATCGGCTCAGATATGATTTTAATCGATGTCGATGACTAGACACCTCAAGGGGTGTCTTTTTTCATTTTCCGCTCACCGTTTGATGACCGACATCATAAGATGTGAAAGTAACGATGGGCAAAAAACTAGATGTATAAGAGGGTGAATGAACTCATGCTGACAGGAATGCACGTTGCGATCATCGGTGGGGACGCTCGGCAGCTTGAAGTCATTCGGAAATTGATGGAACTTGACGCAAAATTGTCGCTCGTTGGCTTCGATCAATTAGACCATGGCTTTGCTGGAGTAACGAAAATGAAAATTCACGAAGTCGATTTTCACGAAGTAGATGCCATTATTTTACCTGTTCACGGAACGAGCATGGACGGTGAAATTCAAACAGTATTTTCAAACGAAAAAATGACGTTTACTGAAGAATTGCTTCGTCAAACCCCAGCGCATTGCACCGTTTATTCAGGAATTACAAATGACTATTTAGACCACGTTGTCAAATCTGTTGGTCGAAAACATGTGCAACTATTTGAGCGAGACGATGTCGCCATTTATAACTCGATTCCAACAGCAGAAGGAACGGTCATGATGGTCATTCAACATACAGATGTGACGATTCATGGATCACGCGTTGCTGTTTTAGGTTTGGGACGTGTAGGGATGACGGTCGCTCGAACGTTTGCAGCTTTAGGCGCAAAAGTAAAAGTGGGGGCCCGACGCTCCGAACATTTAGCGCGCATTGCAGAGATGGCGTTAGAGCCGTTTCATTTAAACGATTTAGAACAACACGTGAAAGATATTGACGTTTGTATTAATACGATCCCATATCCTGTTGTAACCGCAAGCGTCATTGCGAAAATGCCTGCTCATACGCTTATTGTTGACTTGGCATCAAAACCTGGTGGCACGGATTTTCGATATGCGGAAAAGCGCGGCATTCAAGCGCTATTAGCCCCGGGACTTCCCGGCATTGTCGCGCCAAAAACAGCGGGGCAAATTGTCGCAAATGTATTAGCGCAACTTCTTTCTGCAGATTTGAAAAAACGAAAGGAGAATAAAAAATGAACGTACAAGGAAAGCGCATTGGCTTTGGTTTAACAGGCTCTCATTGCACATATGATGCGGTAATGCCGGAAATTGAAAAATTAATTGCGAAAGGGGCAGACGTCATTCCGATCGTTTCGTATACGGTGCAATCGACAAATACCCGATTCGGCAAAGGAGAAGAATGGGTGAAAAAGCTTGAAGAGATGACAGGTCATCAAGTCATTGATACAA
The DNA here is from genome assembly GCA_002243705.1 of Anoxybacillus flavithermus. Taxonomy (GTDB): domain Bacteria; phylum Bacillota; class Bacilli; order Bacillales; family Anoxybacillaceae; genus Anoxybacillus; species Anoxybacillus flavithermus. The sequence continues at coordinate 2,222,143 of CP020815.1, read as the reverse complement.
TTGTAAAAGCAGAACCGTTAGGACCGAAATTACCGCTTGATTGCATGGTTATTGCGCCACTAACCGGAAATTCGATGAGCAAATTAGCGAACGCGCTGACGGACTCGCCTGTATTAATGGCTGCGAAAGCGACGATGCGTAATCATCGTCCCGTTGTTGTTGGCATTTCGACAAACGATGCGCTCGGTTTAAACGGTGTCAATTTAATGCGATTAATGGCAGCAAAAAATATTTACTTCATCCCATTTGGGCAAGATGATCCGTTCAAAAAACCGAATTCGATGGTTGCTCATATGCCATTGCTGCTTGATACGGTAGAAGCGGCGCTCGAAGGTCGGCAAATTCAACCAGTCATCGTTGAATATCGTCGCTCATAAATAAACAGTTGAAAGAAAATTTATAAAAAACGTCTCTCCTTTACGAATGAATGTGCTAAAATAAATGATATTAAAATTGCCTATGAGTTGGAAGGAGAAGAAGAGATGGAGCAAAAAGGATTACATGTCGCCGTCGTTGGTGCGACAGGAGCTGTCGGACAACAAATGATTCAAACGTTAGAAAAAAGAAATTTCCCAATTGCAAAACTATCTTTACTTTCATCGGAGCGTTCAGCTGGAAAAAAAGTCGTGTTTAAAGGTGAAGAAATTGAAGTGCAAGCAGCAAAACCGGAAAGTTTTGAAGGTGTGCATATCGCGCTATTTAGCGCAGGCGGATCTGTATCAAAGCAACTTGCTCCCGAGGCGGTGAAACGCGGAGCGGTCGTTGTTGATAACACAAGTGCATTTCGCATGGACGAAAACGTACCGCTTGTCGTCCCTGAAGTAAACGAAGCAGATTTACATTGGCATAGTGGAATTATCGCAAATCCAAACTGCTCAACGATCCAAATGGTTGTGGCGCTCGAACCGATTCGTCAAGCGTTCGGATTAAAGCGCGTCATCGTCTCGACATATCAAGCGGTGTCAGGCGCAGGAGCACAAGCGGTAGAAGAGTTAAAAACGCAAACAGCGCACATGTTAAACGGCGAAGAAGTGACGCCGGAAATTTTACCGGTAAAATCGGATCGCAAACATTATCCGATTGCATTTAACGCCATTCCACAGATTGATAAGTTTCAAGACAATGGATTTACATTTGAAGAAATGAAAATGATTAACGAAACGAAAAAAATTATGCATATGCCTGAATTGGAAGTAGCGGCAACATGCGTGCGCATTCCCGTGATGGTAGGGCATTCGGAATCAGTTTACATTGAAGTAGAAAAAGAAGGAGTAACGGTCGCGCAAATCCAGTCGCTCCTAAAAGAAGCACCGGGCGTTGTGTTACAAGACGATCCAAGCGAGCAGCTTTATCCGATGCCCCTATATGCAACAGGAAAAAATGACGTATTCGTTGGTCGCATTCGCAAAGATTTACATCGCGACACAGGATTCCATTTATGGATCGTTTCTGATAACTTGTTAAAGGGAGCGGCATGGAACTCTGTTCAAATTGCTGAAAGTCTTTTAAAATTAGGGCTTGTGAAAGCATAAAATCGGCATCGAGGTGTTGACGTTGAAAATTATCGTTCAAAAGTTTGGCGGTACGTCCGTTCGTGATGAACACGGTCGAAATTTAGCGCGCAAACATATTGAAAAAGCGTTAGAAGACGGATATAAAGTGATTGTTGTCGTTTCAGCGATGGGGCGAAAAGGGGATCCGTATGCAACGGATACGCTCCTTAGCCTTATTGACGGAGCCAATGCCCATGTGACAAACCGTGAAAAAGATTTGTTGATGGCGTGCGGGGAAATTATTTCAAGCGTCGTTTTTACAAACATGTTAAATAAACATGGTATCAAAGCGACAGCCTTTACCGGAGCACAAGCAGGCTTTCGCACGAACAATGATCATACGAACGCGAAAATTATCGATATGCGGTGCGAACGGTTGTTACGTGCGTTAAAAGAGCATGATGTTGTCGTTGTCGCGGGCTTTCAAGGTGCGGCTGAAAACGGAGATGTGACAACGATCGGGCGCGGCGGAAGCGACACGTCAGCTGCTGCGCTTGGGGCTGCACTTGGTGCGGAATGGATTGATATTTTCACTGACGTCGAAGGTGTAATGACGGCGGATCCGCGCATTGTAGAAAATGCGCGACCGCTTGATGTTGTAACATATACAGAAATTTGCAATATGGCATATCAAGGAGCGAAAGTCATCCATCCGCGTGCGGTCGAAATTGCGATGCAAGCGAAAGTGCCTTTGCGCATTCGCTCGACGTATTCTGATTCACCGGGAACGCTCGTTACATCGATTGGGAAAAAAGGAAGTGATGTAAAAGAGCGATTAGTGACAGGAATTGCCCACGTTTCAAACATTACGCAAATTAAAGTGCCAGCAAAAGAGGGACATTACGATTTGCAAGCGGAAGTATTTAAAGCGATGGCAAATGAAGGAATTAGTGTTGACTTTATTAATATTTCACCGAACGGGGTCGTCTATACGGTATCGAGCGACGTGGCAGATCGAGCGATTACGACGTTGCAAAAGCTTGGTTATGAACCAACCGTCACGCGCGGTTGCGCAAAAGTGTCGACTGTCGGAGCGGGTATTGCTGGTGTTCCGGGAGTAACCGCAAAAATTGTGACAGCACTATCTGAACGAGGCATTCAAATTTTGCAGTCGGCTGATAGCCACACAACCATTTGGGTACTTGTGAAAGAGGAGCATTTAAAAGAAGCGGTAAATGCATTACATGATGCATTTCAACTTGCGGAACAAAAACAATACGATTTCAGTTAGGAGTGAAACATTGTGGTTCAATTTGGTCAAATTGCCACAGCGATGGTCACCCCATTTGACAATAAGGGGAACGTCGATTTTGCAAAAACGACACAATTAGTGAACTATTTAATTGAAAACGGTACAGATTCACTCGTTGTTGCTGGAACAACTGGAGAATCCCCAACGTTAACGACAGAAGAAAAGTTGGCGCTTTTCCGTCACGTTGTCGACGTTGTTGATGGACGCGTACCTGTTATTGCTGGAACAGGAAGCAATAATACCCGCGCATCGATTGAACTAACGAAAAAGGCAGAAGAAATTGGTGTCGATGCGGTGATGGTCGTCGCACCGTATTACAACAAACCGAACCAAGAAGGAATTTACCAACATTATAAGGCGATTGCTGAAAGCACGTCGTTGCCTGTCATGGTGTACAACATTCCAGGGAGAGCTGTCGTCAATATTTCCGTTGAAACAATCGTTCGCCTCTCCGAAATTCCAAACATTGTAGCCGTCAAAGATGCAAGCGGAAATTTAGATGCGATGACGGAAATTATAGCAAAAACGCGCGATGATTTTATGCTATATAGCGGAGATGACGGATTGACACTTCCTGTATTAGCTATTGGTGGAAAAGGTGTCGTTTCCGTTGCCTCGCATATTATCGGCAACGAAATGAAAGAAATGATAGAAGCTTTCATGAGCGGAGACAATAAAAAAGCGGCAACGATACACCAACAACTATTGCCGATCATGAAATCGTTATTTGCTGCTCCAAGCCCAGTGCCAGTAAAAACTGCTTTACAGTTGAAAGGATTAGATGTTGGTTCTGTTCGACTACCACTTGTGCCGCTGACGGAACAAGAACGTTTGCAACTCATGAACGTGCTACAACGTTAAAAGAAAGGGAATTCATCCCTTTCTTTTTTATTGTTGAATCAGTTATAATGGATGTAAGTGACTTTGAGCGGGTAAGTTTGGTTGATTGTAGGAGGATTTCAGATGAAACAAGCAGAGAAAATTCGTGTGTTTGCTCTCGGCGGCGTGGGAGAGGTAGGCAAAAATATGTATGTCGTCGAGGTGGACGAAGACATTTTTGTCCTTGATGCAGGACTTATGTTTCCAGAGGACGAGATGTTCGGCATTGATATGGTTATTCCTGATATTTCATATTTAGTGGAACAACAAGAACGTATTCGTGGCATTTTTTTAACACATGGTCATGACGATCATATTGGCGCAATTTCATACGTGTTGCGAAAAATTACTGTACCCGTATATGGTGCGAGATTGACGCTTGCGCTCATGGAAGAAAAATTGAAAGAGCAAGGGATTACATCGAAAGCGCAGCGTATCGAAATACATGCCGATAGCGAGATTGTATTTGAGAAAGCGGTCGTATCGTTTTTTCAGACGAATCATAGCATCCCGGATTGTCTTGGTGTAAGCATTCAAACATCGCAAGGCGCCATTGTATATACGAGTGATTTTAAATTTGATCAAACGCCGGTTGGCATATGTCGCACCGATTTTGGCAAAATGGCGAAAATCGGTGCGCAAGGAGTGCTTTGCTTACTATCCGACAGCACCAACGCAGAAAAACCGGGGTATACAGGTTCTGAAGCGGTTGTTGGTCAAGAAATTTCTGACGTCATTTACAATGCCGATGGGCGTGTCATTGTCGCTTGCTTTGCCTCGAACATTACGCGCATTCAACAAGTGCTAAACGCTGCTCGTGACCATCGACGGAAAGTTGTCATTATGAGCCGTCATATGCATAAGGTGATTGACATTGCGGTGCGCCTCGGGTACTTGAAATTGGATGAAAACATGATTATTTCGATGGGGGAAGTCGACCGTTACAACGATCGTGATTTAGTCATTTTAACGACAGGCAATCAAGGAGAACCGATGGCGGCGTTAGCACGCATGGCGAAACAGGCACACAAATACATCAATATTAAAGAAGGAGACACAGTTATTGTCGCTTCTTCTCCAATGCCAGGGCATGAGTTATTTATTGCTCGCACAATTGATGCTCTATATCGTGCAGGAGCGAATGTCGTGTACGGACAACGTCAAGTCCATGTGTCGGGACACGGATATCAAGAAGAATTAAAGCTTATGATAAATTTTATGAAGCCGAAATACTTTATTCCGGTACATGGAGAGTTTCGTATGCAAAAGACGCACGGAAAAATCGCCCAAGCTGTCGGTATTCGTCAAGATGCGATCTTTTTGATTGAAAAAGGAGAAGTGATCGAGTTCCGTAACGGCCACGCGCGTTTTGGTGGAAAAGTGCCGAGCGGTCAAATTTTAATTGATGGGTTAGGCATTGGAGACGTAGGAAATATTGTGTTGCGTGATCGTCGCTTGCTGTCACAAGATGGAATTATGATCGTTGTTGTAACGTTAAGTAAACAAGAGAAGCGCGTCGTTGCTGGACCAGAAATGATTTCACGCGGATTTGTATATGTGCGTGAATCCGAAACGCTTTTCGAAGAATCAGTAAAAATTGTGAAAGAGATTGTGGAAAAAAGCATGGAGGACTACGTCATTGAATGGTCTTCACTAAAAACAAACATTCGTGATGCACTTAGCCAATATTTATTTGAACAAACAAAACGAAAACCGATGATTTTACCAATTATTATGGAAGTATAAAACAACATGCTCAAAGTCAAGAAAACACCTGCGACGCGCAGGTGTTTTTTGTATGAACATGTCGATGTTCACGCATACTAACGACATCATGTAATGGAAAGGGGATTGTTATGGAAGAACGGGATATATCTCAAGAGGAAACGAAGCCTTCTCCAGTCGAAAATATTGTACAGCTCGGTCAAACGAATATTCCACAACTTCCTTCAGATTCAACGATCCATTGTTTAACGATCGTTGGACAAATTGAAGGGCATATTCAATTACCGCCACAAAACAAAACGACGAAATATGAACATCTCATTCCACAAATTGTAGCGATTGAGCAAAATCCGAATATTGAAGGGTTGCTCGTCGTATTAAATACAGTAGGCGGTGATGTGGAGGCAGGGTTAGCCATTGCAGAAATGTTAGCCTCGATGTCCAAACCAACTGTTTCGATTGTGCTCGGCGGAGGCCATTCGATCGGTGTGCCGATTGCGGTGTCGTGCGACTATTCGTTTATCGCAGAAACGGCAACGATGACGATTCACCCGATTCGCCTCACAGGTCTTGTTATTGGTGTGCCACAAACGTTTGAGTATTTAGATAAAATGCAAGAGCGCGTCGTCAATTTTGTTGTTAAACATTCAAACATTAGTGAAGAAAAATTGAAAGAACTGATGTTTTCGAAAGGCAATTTAACGCGCGATATCGGAACGAATGTGGTGGGAACAGATGCTGTGAAGTACGGTTTAATTGATGAAGTCGGGGGACTGTCACAAGCGATGCGCAAATTGCGCGAACTCATTGACCATTCACATCAGCAAGGAGCGATGTTACAATGATTTTACATACGATCGTTCCAGAGTTTATCGTTTTTCAAACGAACGAGGCGGAGTATAAAAAGCAACGCACCGTTCAATATAACGGAGTGACGTTACTTGTGCAACAAACAGAAATGAACGAGTATGAAATTGTGCGTGTATTAAGTAGCGATCCACAACATTATTTAACGTACGAACCGGGCACAAAACTTTATGCGACATCACTACAATTTATGGTATAATAAGAACAAGCAGCCACGCTTCTCTGTTGGCTGCTTTTTCATCTTATATGTTGGAGTGGGCGAAATGGGAAAGAAAAATAAGCGTCGCACAAACAAACAAGAGCAATGGAAAAAAACGTTGCGTTTTGAATTAATCGGTTTAACGATGTTAGCATGCGCGGTCATTGCGATGGCAAACGTCGGAGCGGTCGGCCATTCACTTGTTTTTACTACTCGCTTCTTCATGGGTGAATGGTATATTGTTGCGCTATTAGGGGCGCTTGTGACATCGCTATATGTCATTTGGAAGCGCGCATGGCCTCCATTTTTTCAACGCGTTCTCGTTGGGCTGTACTTGATTGTTCTTTCCTTATTGTTGTTTAGTCACGAAGCGTTGTTTCATATTTTATCAAGAAATGGGAAATTAGCAAATCCAAGCATTATTCGAACGACATGGGAACTATTTTGGGCAGATGTGCATGGGGAAAATAGTTCTTTTTCGGATTTAGGTGGTGGGATGCTTGGCGCCTTGCTGTATACGATCAGTTATTATTTATTTGATCAATTAGGAACAAAATGGATTGCCTCATTATTAATGATCATTGGCGTATTACTTCTTACAGGAAAAACGTTACGTGATACAGCCGGCAAAGGAATTGAATGGTTCTTTTCGTTTATTCGAGCGCAAACGAAAGCGGTAATTGCGGACGCTCGTTCATTTTTAAGCCGTCCGAAAAAAGAAAAACAACAGCCAACTCATATTGAAGTGGTGACAGCGCTCGAGGAAAAAGAAGAAAATGAAACAGAAGAAATTGTCGTCGAAGGTCCTGTTATTTCCAATTTTAATGAAACCGTTGAAGAAGAAAAAACGATATCATTTATGCAAACTCATGCGACGGATTATGCATTGCCACCAATTGATTTACTTTTTCCACCAAAAGCGGTCGATCAATCACGGGAAAAAGAAAACATTTATGAAAATGCCCGCAAGCTTGAAAAAACGTTTCAAAGTTTTGGTGTAAAGGCAAAAGTAACGAAAGTGCATATTGGTCCAGCTGTGACAAGATATGAAGTATATCCAGACGTCGGTGTGAAAGTAAGTAAAATTGTAAGCTTAAGTGATGATTTAGCGCTGGCGTTAGCGGCGAAGGACATTCGCATCGAGGCGCCGATTCCGGGAAAATCAGCAATTGGTATTGAAGTACCGAATGAAGAAATTGCGATGGTATCTCTACGCGAAGTGTTAGAAGCGAAAGAAGCAGATAAACCTGAAGCAAAACTGTTAATTGGACTTGGGCGTGACATATCGGGACAAGCGGTGCTTGCTGAATTAAATAAAATGCCGCACTTACTTGTTGCGGGTGCGACGGGGAGTGGGAAAAGCGTATGTATTAACGCCATTATCGTTAGCTTATTGATGCGTACGAAACCGCATGAAGTAAAGATGATGATGATCGATCCGAAAATGGTTGAGTTAAGCGTATATAATGGCATTCCACATTTGCTTTCTCCTGTCGTTACTGATCCGAAAAAAGCGTCCCAAGCATTAAAAAAAGTAGTGAGCGAAATGGAGCGACGATACGAGCTATTTTCGCATACAGGAACGCGTAATATTGAAGGATATAATGAATATATGGAGCGGCATAATGAAACCGCGGAAGTGAAACAACCTCTTTTACCATACATTGTCGTCATTGTAGATGAGTTAGCAGATTTAATGATGGTTGCTTCAAGCGATGTTGAAGATTCGATTACACGTCTTGCCCAAATGGCGCGGGCGGCGGGCATTCATTTAATTATCGCAACGCAACGTCCATCTGTTGATGTCATTACTGGGGTAATTAAGGCAAATATTCCATCCCGCATTGCGTTTAGTGTATCATCACAGACGGACTCACGGACGATTTTAGATATGGGTGGAGCTGAAAAATTGCTTGGACGTGGTGATATGCTCTTTTTGCCTGTTGGTGCAGCAAAACCTGTTCGTGTCCAAGGAGCGTTCGTGTCTGATCAAGAAGTGGAGACAGTTGTACAATACGTAGTTTCACAACAACAAGCACAATATGAAGAAATGATGATCGCACAAGATGATGAACCACAAGAAGCGTTCGATGATGAGTTGTTTGAGGAAGCGGTTCAGCTCGTTGTTGACATGCAAAGTGCATCTGTTTCGATGTTACAGCGTCGTTTTCGCATCGGTTACAACCGAGCTGCACGCCTAATTGATGCGATGGAAGCTCGTGGCATCGTTGGACCTTATGAAGGAAGTAAACCGCGCGCTGTACTCGTATCGCCAAACGATCAAGCAAAAACGTCATAAAAGAGGCTAAAAAACAAGCCTCTTTTTTTTGCATAAATGGGACATAATAATGATATATTATTACAATCGCTTACATATGATTTTATACGACTTTTTTCGACAATTTTTTTATTCGGTATTTATTTATGAATGAAAAAATGTTATATTATTAATAAGAAATTTGTCTAACATCAGATGTCTGATATCTAAGGTGGGGGATGGTGAATGTCTGTTAAAACAGATCATCGACACTTATATTTACAAGTGATTGATCGTATTAAGAAAGATATTGAGCAAGGGGTATACAAGGAAAAAGAAAAGCTTCCTTCTGAATTTGAACTAGCAAAACAATTAGGGGTTAGCCGGGCGACGTTGCGGGAAGCATTGCGGGTGTTAGAAGAGGAAAATGTCATCATCCGCCGCCACGGTGTCGGGACGTTCGTTAGTTCCCGCCCGATGTTCACTTCAGGCATTGAACAACTAAGTAGCGTGACCGAGATGATTCGCCAAGCGGGGCGTAAACCAGGGACGATTTTTTTATCTTCTTCCATTCAAAAGCCGACTGAAGATGATATAAAGCGCTTTCAATGTCATAAAGAGGAAGATTTACTCGTTGTTGAGCGGGTGCGAACTGCAAATCATGAACCGGTCGTTTATTGTATCGATAAAGTTCCTTGTAAATATTTACCTAAAGGGATTGCTTATGAAAATGAGTCATTATTAGAAATATTACATAATGAAGCGAATCGATACATCGCCTATGCGGTTACCCACATTGAGCCACTTGGCTACCATGAAAAGGTGTCGCCTATTTTGCAATGTGAGCCAGAAACAGCGCTTTTAGTTTTAAAGCAAATGCATTTTGATGAAAATGACGAGCCGATTTTGTACTCAATTGACTACTTTAAATCAGATAAGTTTAGCTTCCACGTGTTGCGGAAACGCGTGTAGCTTCTTAATACAAGCGCTTATCCTGTTAAGGAGGTGACATTGGAGGGAGAAGGTTCATTCACATTTCAACTTTTTTACTTATCCATATTTTTAAATTGAGGGGGTAATGATTGATGAAGAAAAAGCGTTTTGGGTTGTCAATGTCTTTATTATTAACTGCCGGCATGCTTCTTGGCGGTTGCGGACAAGCAAAAGAAGAGCCGAAAAAAGAAGAAGGAAAAGCGTCTGAATTTAGCGTAGCGATGGTTACGGACGTTGGTGGAATTGACGATAAGTCGTTCAACCAGTCAGCATGGGAAGGGTTACAAAAATTTGGTGAAGAAAACGGCTTGAAAAAAGGAAAAGGTGGCTATGACTACTTACAGTCACAAAGTGATGCCGATTATGCAACAAACTTAAACAAACTTGTACGTAACGACTTTGATCTCATTTTTGGTATCGGGTTTTTAATGACAGATGCTGTTACAGAAATCGCAGAACAAAAGCCAGATAACAAATTTGCGATCGTTGACAGCGTCGTCGAAAAACCGAATGTCGCTAGCATCACATTCAAAGAGCATGAAGGTTCGTTCCTCGTCGGCGTTGTCGCTGGTTTAATGACAAAAACAAATAAAATCGGTTTCGTTGGCGGTATGGAAATTCCGTTAATTGAAAAATTCGAAAGCGGTTTTATTGCAGGAGTAAAAGCAGTAAATCCAAATGCCAAAGTTGAAGTGCAATATGCAGGTGCATTCGACAAAGCGGATAAAGGAAAAGCTATTGCTTCAAGCATGTACGCTTCTGGTATTGACGTGATTTATCATGCAGCTGGTGCAACAGGAAACGGTGTGTTCTCTGAAGCAATTGACTTGAAAAAACAAGATCCAAACAAAGAAATTTGGGTGATCGGTGTTGACCGTGACCAGTATGAAGAAGGAAAAGTGCCAGGAACAGATAAAAGCGTAACATTAACATCGATGGTAAAACGTGTTGACGTTGCTGTATATGACTTAGCGACAAAAACGAAAAACGGCAACTTCCCAGGCGGTCAAGCTGTTGAATACGGCTTAAAAGAAGATGGTGTAGGTATTGCGCCAACAACGAAAAATAACGTTCCTGAAGATGTGTTGAAAAAAGTTGATGAGTGGAAACAAAAAATTATTAACGGCGAAGTGAAAGTGCCTACAACTCGCGCAGAGTTGCAATAACCAAATGGTTGTTCTCCGAAGAGTACGTTTCTTCGGAGAACCACTAAATGAAAAGTTGCAACATGTTGCAGCTTTTCATTTAGTGATTTTAACAAGCTCATATAAGGAGTGGATCACGTTTGGAATACGTAATTGAGATGCTAAATATCCGCAAAGTTTTTGGGAATTTTGTGGCGAATGATAACATTACGTTGCAATTGAAAAAAGGAGAAATTCATGCGCTATTAGGCGAGAATGGTGCAGGAAAATCGACGTTAATGAACGTGTTATTCGGTTTATATCAACCGGATGGCGGGGAAATTCGCGTCAAAGGAAAAAAAGTAAATATCGCTAACCCGAACGTCGCCAACGACTTAGGAATCGGAATGGTACATCAACACTTTATGCTTGTTGATACGTTTACAGTAACGGAAAACATTATTTTAGGAAGCGAGCCGACAAAAGGTGGACAAATCGATATTGAAAAAGCAGAACAAGAAGTGCGCGAGCTTTCTGAACGATACGGTTTAGCTGTTGATCCGAAAGCGAAAATCGCTGACATTTCTGTCGGTATGCAACAACGGGTAGAAATTTTAAAAACGTTATATCGTGGAGCAGATATTTTAATTTTTGACGAACCAACAGCGGTCTTAACGCCGCAAGAAATTCAAGAGCTCATCCAAATTATGAAAGCGCTTGTGCGCGAAGGAAAATCGATCATTCTAATTACGCACAAATTAAAAGAAATTATGGAAGTATGTGATCGTGTCACAGTTATTCGACGTGGAAAAGGCATCGGCACATTAAATGTATCGGAAACAAACCCGAACGAACTAGCTTCGTTAATGGTTGGACGTGAGGTGCATTTCAAAACAGAAAAACAACCGCCGAAAGTCGGCAAACCTGTCCTTGAAATTGAAGATTTAGTTGTCAAAGACTCGCGTGGAATTACTGCGGTTGATCATTTACATTTAACGGTACATGCAGGAGAAATTGTCGGAATTGCAGGGGTAGACGGCAACGGACAAACAGAGCTTATCGAAGCGATCACGGGCTTAATCAAATCTGAATCCGGCTCCATTCGTCTAAATGGTAAAGAAATTCGCAATTTAACGCCAAGACAAATTACAGAAACAGGTGTCGGACACATTCCGCAAGACCGTCATAAACATGGTCTCGTGCTTGATTTTCCAATCGGAGAAAACATGGTGCTTCAAACGTATTATAAAGAACCATACTCAAAACGAGGTATTTTGAATTTTAAAGCGATTTACGATAAAGCGCGCCAACTTATTCAAGAGTTTGACGTTCGTACGCCAGATGAATATACGAAAGCGCGGGCTTTATCAGGAGGAAACCAACAAAAAGCGATTATCGGACGTGAAGTGGATCGCGATCCAGATTTACTTATTGCCGCGCAACCAACGCGTGGACTCGACGTCGGAGCGATTGAGTTTATTCACAAACGTCTGATCGAACAACGAGATAAAAGAAAAGCGGTATTGCTTGTTTCGTTTGAATTAGATGAAATTATGAACGTTAGCGATCGTATTGCTGTCATTTATGAAGGAAAAATTGTCGCCATTGTCGACCCGAAAGAAACGACAGAACAAGAGCTTGGTTTGTTGATGGCAGGAAGCAAACGGAAGGAAGCGGGTGTATCATCATGAGTGAAAATCGTTTAACAAATATTCTCGTCCCTGTTTTTGCGGTTATTCTCGGAATTATTGCTGGTGCCATTGTGATGATCGTCAGCGGATATGACCCAATTGCTGGCTATTCCGCTTTATTGTACGGTGCTTTTGGTGATCGATATTACATTGGGGAAACGATTCGCCAAGTGACACCGTATATTTTAGCTGGTCTAGCGGTTGCGTTCGCTTTTCGCACAGGGCTATTTAACATCGGTGTAGAAGGACAATTGATCGTCGGATGGCTCGCTGCTGTTTGGGTGGGCGTTGCGTTTGAGCTCCCGAAAGTAATCCATCTGCCGCTTGCTATTGCTGCTGCTGCATTCGCTGGGGCACTTTGGGGATTCATTCCGGGATTTTTAAAAGCGCGTTTTCGTGTTCATGAAGTCATCGTCACGATTATGATGAACTATATTGCTTTATACGTGTCGAATGCGATCATTCGCTCTGTTTTATCTGATCAAGGATTTAAGTCGGAAAAAATTCATCCGACTGCATCGTTACGTTCGGAATTTTTACAGTCATTAACGGATTACTCTACCCTTCATTATGGCATTATTATTTCGTTAATTGCAGCTGTTGTTATGTGGTTTTTACTTGAAAAAACGACAACAGGATATGAACTTCGTGCCGTCGGTTTTAACCAACACGCATCACATTATGCAGGTATGAACGTCAATCGCAATATTATATTAGCAATGGTTATTTCTGGGGCATTTGCTGGGATTGCTGGAGCGATGGAAGGGTTAGGAACTTTTGAAAACGTCTCCGTTAAAGCTGGATTTACCGGAGTCGGATTTGACGGAATTGCCGTCGCCCTTCTCGGTGGAAATAATGCGTTTGGCATTATTTTAGCAGCTATTTTATTTGGAGCGTTAAAAGTTGGAGCGCTCGAAATGCCATCAGCAGCTGATGTGCCGACAGAACTTGTAGACATCGTCATTGCGTTAATTATTTTCTTCGTTGCATCAAGCTACTTAATTCGTCTTGTGCTTACGCGCTTCAAAAAGGAGGGAAAATAAATGTTACACATCCTTGAAATTATTATTCCTTCCGCGATTTTCTTTGCGGCACCACTTATTTTTACGGCGCTCGGTGGCGTATTTAGTGAGCGTTCCGGCGTTGTAAATATCGGATTAGAAGGATTGATGGTCATCGGGGCATTTACCGGTGTCGTGTTCAACTTAACGTTTGCCGATCAATTTGGACAACTGACACCGTGGCTTGCGATACTTGCTGCGATGATTGTTGCTTCGATTTTCTCGCTTATGCATGCGGTGGCGGCCATTTCACTTCGTGCGGATCAAGTAGTCAGCGGGGTAGCCATCAACTTTTTAGCATTAGGTTTATCACTGTTTCTTGTGAAAATGTGGTACGGAAAAGGACAAACGGATCAAGTGCAAGTTGGATTTGATAAAATCGACATTCCGATTTTAAGTAAAATTCCAGTTATCGGTCCGATTTTATTCTCAAACGGGTATGTGCCATCTTACTTAGCGATTGTACTCGCCTTTGTCGTATGGTATGTCATTTATAAAACACCGTTTGGGCTTCGTCTTCGCGCGGTTGGGGAACATCCGATGGCGGCAGATACGATGGGAATTAACGTGGCAAAGATGCGTTACATCGCAGTCATGTTAAGCGGTGCCCTTGCAGGAATTGGCGGTTCAATTTATGCGACAATCATCTCGCGCGACTTTAGCCACGCGACAATTTCCGGGCAAGGATTTATGGCGCTTGCTGCGATGATTTTCGGAAAATGGCATCCGCTTGGTGCGATGGGAGCGGCCCTTTTCTTCGGATTTGCCCAAAGCTTAAGTATCGTTGGGCAGGCCATTCCGTTTTTAAAAAACGTTCCAACCGTTTACTTGCTCATTTTACCGTATGCTTTAACGATTTTAGCACTAACCGGATTTATCGGGCGTGCAGATGCACCAAAAGCGCTCGGTACTCCGTATGAGAAAGGAAAACGTTAATTTTGGAAAAGACTTCGGGACGGATCCGAAGTCTTTTTTTTACTCCTTCGATCACGCATAATAAAAGCTAAGGAGGGGATGGCATTGCACAAATTAGTCGATCAATTATTTCTCGAGTTGCAACGTCCTGTAACAATTGAATCACGTGATTTTGAATTGCTTGCATATAGCGGCCATCACGATGAAACGGATGAAGTGCGGATGCGCACGATTTTAAGTAAACGGGCATCTGCCCACGTGTTTCATTATTTACATGAACATGGATGGATACAAAAAATTGAACAAGCAGACGGAGTGGTAAGCATTCCTCCACTCCCCGATATTGATCTTGGCGCTCGCGCGGTCGTTTGTTTAAAACATGCGGGAAAAGTGTATGGTTACCTTTGGGTGCAAGCAGCGTTTCACGATTTGACAGAAGCGCAGCGAAAACGAATGGAAGATGTAGCGAAGGAAGCGGCGCAAATGCTACATGAGCAAATAGGAAAGCGTTATAAACGTCAAGAAGAAATAAATGACCTTTTTCTTCGTTTTATTCAATATCGTGACGTGAGTGAGCGGGATGTGCAAATGGAAGCACAGCTACTCGGTGTGACATTTCCTTCATTATTTACTGTTGCTGCTTTTTTTGTCGGACACGATGCAAAAAAAGATGATATCCGCCAATACATGACATTTATAACAAAAACGACACATGCCCCGATATTTTTTATCGATCGCCACCATCCATTTTTGCTCATTGTCGGAGGGACGCCGACACAACGTCCGATAGATATAGCAAAAATGGTGGCTACAAAATTGCAGCAAGACTTCCGTTATCATATAGATCGTGACGTCATTGTCGGTATTGGCAATGAGTATAGCGAGTTGAAGCGGTTGCGTGACAGCTACAAAGAAGCGATGGAAGTCATTCATTTAAAAAGACATATCGATGAACCTTTGCCACATGTTTACAACGATTTAGGCATTTATCGCATCATTCCATTCATATACGAACAATATAAACAACGTCGATATAAAAACGAAGCGCTGTTAAAACTAAAAAAGCATGACGAACAGCATGGAACTGATTTTTTGCATACGCTTCGGGCATACATTCAACACGACTGTAACATAAAACAAACAGCCGAAAGTTTATATATTCATCCGAATACGTTACATTATCGATTGAAACGCATGCAGGCGATTACAATCCTCCCTCTTCATGATTTTGAACAACGCATGATGTTGTATATTGATCTCCTTTTATACAAATATAAGGAAGGTTTTGTGGATGAACAACAAAAATGAAGGGAAAGGATTATGTGTAGACGACAAACAATTTTCAGAAAGTATAAATTATAATGAATCGTAGAATATGTGACAAATTCGTGAAAGGATCGATGCATGTGACTGTACCTTACAAACATGAACCATTTACAAACTTTGCGCTTGAACAAGAAGCGAAGGCGTTTCGTGAAGCGCTTAGTTATGTCGAATCACAGCTTGGACAAGAGTATCCACTCATCATCGGAGGAGAGCGAGTCGTTACTGAAGAAAAAGTCGTATCGATCAATCCTGCGAATAAACAACAAGTCGTTGGTGTTGTATCGAAAGCGACGAAAGCGCTTGCTGATGAAGCGATGAACGCGGCACTCTCTGCGTTTGAAACATGGAAGCGCGTGTCACCACAGGCGCGTGCCGATGTGTTGTTGCGCGCTGCAGCTATACTAAGAAGAAGAAAACACGAGTTTTCAGCATGGCTAGTCAAAGAAGTCGGGAAACCATGGAAAGAAGCGGATGCCGATACCGCAGAAGCAATTGATTTCTTAGAATATTACGCGAGACAAATGATCTCCCTTGCAAACGGAGTGCCGGTGTTGAGCCGCTCAGGAGAAGCAAACCGGTTTTTTTACGTACCGCTTGGTGTTGGCTTAATTATTTCGCCATTTAACTTTCCGCTTGCCATTATGGCTGGAACGACGGTGGCTGCCATTGTGACGGGAAATACAGTTATTTTACGTCCATCGGATCGCGCGCCAATTGTTGCTGCAAAATTTGTTGAGCTGATGGAAGAAGCTGGTCTTCCAAAAGGTGTATTAAACTACTTGCCTGGCGGGGAAGCGGAAGTAGGTGAATATATTGTTGAACATCCGCAAACGCGTTTCATTTCGTTTACAGGATCGCGTGCTGTTGGCTGTCGCATTTATGAGCGTGCCGCGATCGTTCAGCCAGGTCAAAAATGGTTGAAACGTGTCATTGCAGAAATGGGTGGAAAAGATGCAATCATTGTCGATAGCGAAGCTGATCTTGAATTAGCAGCACAGTCCATCGTTGCTTCGGCATTCGGTTTCTCGGGACAAAAATGTTCCGCATGCTCACGTGCGATCGTGCTCGAAGATGTATATGACAAAGTGCTTGCGCGTGTTGTCGAATTAACAAAACAATTAAAAGTTGGCAATCCAGAAGAACAAAGCACATTTATGGGCCCGGTCATCGATCACGCCTCGTATAATAAAATTATGGGCTATATCGACATTGGCAAACGAGAAGGAAAGCTCATGACAGGTGGAACAGGAGACGACTCGCAAGGATTTTTTATTCAACCAACGGTTTTTGCCGATGTCTCCCCGACTGCACGCATCATGCAAGAAGAAATTTTCGGGCCAGTTGTTGCGTTTACAAAAGTGCGTACGTTTGATGAAGCGCTTGAAGTGGCGAACAATACAGATTACGGATTAACAGGGGCGGTCATTTCAAACAATCGTGCGCATTTAGAAAAAGCGCGAGAAGAGTTTCACGTTGGTAACTTATACTTCAACCGCGGTTGTACAGGAGCGATTGTCGGTTATCATCCGTTTGGTGGTTTTAACATGTCAGGAACAGATTCTAAAGCAGGTGGTCCAGACTATTTATTGCTTCATATGCAAGCAAAAACAGTAAGTGAAATGTTTTAAGTTTGAAAGAGGTGGATACAATGCTCGCACAACTATCGAAAAACATCTTTTTATACGCTTCGCAAAGTAAAGTGCTAAATCAGGCTGCGAAAAAATGGGGGCTCCGCTTTGGAGCTTCCCAAGTTGTTGCAGGTGAAACGATTGAAAGCGCTATCAAAAAGGTGCGTGAACTGAATGAAAAAGGACTCGTTTGTACGCTCGATCATTTAGGTGAATTTGTCTCTAATCGTGAAGAGGCAGTTGAAGCAACGCAATATAACATTCGTACGTTAGAAGCGATTCATCGTGCAGGAGTTCACAGTAATTTATCCGTCAAATTGACACAACTTGGTCTCGACATTGACTTTGATTTTTGCTTAAACAATATGCGTCAAATCGTCGAAACAGCAAAACGATACAACAATTTTGTGCGCATCGATATGGAAGATTCGGGGCACTGTCAAGCGACGCTCGATTTATTACAAGAACTACGTCGCACATACGACAACGTTGGAACCGTCATTCAAGCATATTTATATCGCGCTGAACAAGATGTGAAAGATTTAAAAGGGGTATCACTTCGTTTAGTGAAAGGAGCGTATAAGGAGCCGCCAGAAGTGGCGTTTCAAGAAAAACAACAAATCGATGAAAACTATATGCATATCATTCGACTCCATTTATTAAGCGGAAGTTATACAGCTATCGCTACACACGATCATCATATTATTGAAAAAGTAAAAACATTTGTAGAAGAAAATAATATTCCGCGTAATCAATTTGAGTTTCAAATGTTGTATGGCTTTCGGACAGATATGCAACAACAGCTTGCACAAGAAGGTTATACAATGCGAGTATACGTCCCTTTCGGAAACGACTGGTTCGGTTATTTTATGCGCCGGTTAGCAGAACGTCCGCAAAACGTCGCATTCGCATTAAAAGGTTTCTTTGGAAAATAATTTTTTGTACAAATTGTGAACATATTTTAGTATAATGATAGATACAAAGGGGTTTTATAGACAACAAAGGAAGGGGAGATTGTTTTGGTTATTGCATCTGTTGTGTTATATATGGTAGGAATGTTGCTCATTGGCTATTGGGCGTATAAACGGACGTCTAACTTGTCCGATTATATGTTAGGTGGACGGACGCTCGGCCCAGCCGTAACGGCGTTAAGTGCTGGGGCGTCAGATATGAGCGGTTGGTTGTTGCTTGGCTTGCCTGGCGCGATGTATGCGCAAGGGTTGAGCGCTTCATGGATCGTCATCGGACTAGCTTTAGGGGCGTATGCGAACTGGTTATACGTCGCTCCACGCTTGCGTGTGTATACAGAGGTGGCAAACGATTCGATTACGATTCCAGCCTTTTTAGAAAATCGTTTTGGTGATACATCGAAGCTACTTCGCCTCGTTTCAGGATTCGTCATTATGATTTTCTTTACGTTTTACGTTTCTTCTGGTCTCGTTTCTGGCGGGGTCATGTTTAAGAACTTGTTCGGTACGGATTATCATACGGGGCTATGGATTGTCGCTAGTGTTGTTATCGCATATACGTTATTTGGGGGATTTTTAGCGGTCAGTTGGACAGATTTTGTACAAGGGCTCATTATGTTTATTGCACTTATTCTCGTACCTGTTGTGACGCTTATGCATACAGGGGGACTCACAGAAACGACAGCAACGATTCGAGACATCGATCCGAATTTGCTCGATTTGTTTAAAGGAACAAGCGTAGTCGGCATCATTTCTTTATTCGCTTGGGGACTTGGTTATTTTGGACAGCCTCACATTATCGTTCGCTTTATGGCGATTTCATCGGTGAAAGAGATGAAACAAGCTCGTCGGATCGGAATGGGCTGGATGATTTTCTCGTCTGTCGGTGCAATGCTCACAGGTCTTTTTGGAATCGCTTACTTTAAACAAGCCGGCATGACGTTAGAAGATCCAGAAACGGTATTTATTAAACTTGGGGAAATTTTATTTCATCCGTTGATTACAGGGTTTTTACTTGCAGCCATTTTAGCGGCAATTATGAGCACGATTTCATCACAATTGCTTGTGACATCAAGTTCCCTAACCGAAGATTTATATAAAGTTTTATTCCGTCGTTCAGCGTCCGATAAAGAGCTTGTGTTTGTTGGTCGTTTATCGGTGCTACTTGTTGCTGTTGTTGCTTCAGTGTTGGCATATGAGCAAAACAATACGATTTTAAATCTTGTTGGTTATGCATGGGCTGGGTTTGGTGCTTCGTTCGGTCCTGTCATTATATTAAGCTTATGCTGGCGTCGCATGACGAAATGGGGAGCGCTTGCAGGAATGATTGCAGGGGCGACGACGGTCATCGTTTGGGCAAACTCTTCATACGCTAGCGTCATGTATGAGATGGTTCCTGGTTTTATCGCAAGCCTCATCGCTATTGTTATCGTCAGTGTATTGACAGCAGCGCCAGATAAACAAGTGACAGAGCAGTTTGATACGTTTAAACGTACGATTTCATCATAAGAAAAAGGTGTCCGATTGGGCACCTTTTTCTTACGTGGAAAATTGTCGAATGGCTCGCTTCATTTCATTTGAAACATGTTCTGATTTTGCAGCAGATGTTGCGATTTGACCGACAATTTCATTTGTTTCGATTAATCGGTTCGACAAGTCATTTACTTCTTGTGCACTATTAGCAGTAGCTGTAGACACTTCATGAATGGAAGTAATCATTTCATGCAGCGCGCGACTAAGTTCGCCCGCTGTGTTGCTAAATTGAGCAACAACATCTTCAATGAACGAAGCTGTTTGTTCATACTGCTTTGAAATAGTTTTCATTTGCTCGTAATCATGTTGAACGTCTGTCGATATATATGATATGACAGTGGATGCGCTCGCGGATAGATGCCCTACAGCAGATACTAATTGTTTAGCGACGTGTTGAACGTTTTCACCCGCTTGTTGTGATTGTTCAGCCAACTTGCGAATTTCTTCCGCAACGACGGCAAACCCTTTTCCTTGTTCTCCAACGCGAGAAGCTTCGATTGAGGCGTTGAGGGCTAGTAAATTTGTTTGTTTGGCAATATTCATAATTGTATTTGTGAACAGTTCAATATCCGTTACGACTTGTGAAGCTTCGATTGCTTTTTCCAATCTTTTTTTTGTTTCTGCCAACAGATCGCTTGCCTTTTTTGATGATGTTGTTACGATGTGATGGATGTTCACAGCTCGTTGGCGAATCGATGAAGCATTTTGTTCTCCCTCTTTCATTGTTCGGATCATTTGTTGAACAGCATGCTCAATCTCTTTTGATGTGGCGGATATTTGCTCCGCAAACGCAGCCGTCTCATCAACATTTCCAGACACATTTTTCGTCGCTAACGAAATATGTTCAAGTTGTTTACTTAAATGACGGATATCGTGATAGACGGTGGAAACGATTCCATCGAGTTCATGTGCTTCGTGTTGGATGCGCCAAATCATTGTTGCAAGCGTATCCAATACGACGTTAAAATTTGCGACGATGCGCCCGATTTCATCATTGCTTTTTAAGGTAAGTCGAGATGTTAAATCCCCACGTTGTACAATTGTTTCAAATTGTTTGTTCATCTCTTTCATGGCGCGAACTAACGTCACTTTTCCGACAAAAAAGCTAGTTAGTCCAACGATGATGCCTGCTCCGATGCAAAGAAGTGTAAAGTATGTAGCGTATGACGGATGTTTGTATATTGTAAAAAAACTAGCGACGACTGGAAAAGCAAGCCCCATCATAACACCTGTTCCGAGAGAAATAAGTAAAAAACGTCCTGTTACACTGAACAATACATATGTCACCTCCGACAAGAAGACTATTACAAAAATACTATATGCATATACGGATGACAATACATCTGTACGTATTTTTAAAAATTTTTACACAGTTTTTATGTGATGTGTGATATATTTACAAAAAATGGCGTTACATCATGATATATTGTCACGTCCGCTCTTTGGCGTGTCAATTGATCCGCTTATCGCTTTGCCGACTGGTGCGGTGATTGGTGTGATTGTTATGAATAAAATGAGGGAGTTAAACGTGTTTCTACGCGTAGGCATGGAAAAAATGAGCGGTGTTGTATTCATGCTTCTTGGTACTGGAACGCTAGCGGGTGTAATCGCGAACTCCGCTTTGCACCAAACGTTTATACACATGCTCGAATCGCTAGGGTTTCCGCCATACGTCATGGCATCGTTAGCTGGTGCGTTATTGTCAGGCATTACTGCATCTACAACGGCGGGGACAGCTGTCGCAAGCCACGTGTTTGGAAAAGCGTTAGTTGAAGCGGGTGTCCCATCGCTTGCGGGAGCAGCTATGGTACATGCAGGCGCAACAGTGCTCGATCATTTACCGCACGGCAGTTTTTTTCATATCACTGCAGCGAGTGTACATATGTCAACGAAAGAGCGCCTTACATTGCTTCCGTACGAAACGCTCATAGGCATAGCCATTGCCACAACGTGTACAGTCATTTTTTATCTATTTTTATAAAACGATGTTCTAAATCATCAACAAATAAAAAAAAGGGTTTTTCCCCCATGTGTAGAAAAAATTTATATACACAAAGGGGAGTGAGGAAAAAGTGAGAAAGATATGGATGTATTTATGGATTTTTTTGTTTTTATTTGCCCATCCTGCTTGGGCGCAAGGAGAAACGAGCGTTACATTAAGCGTTGCTGGGGACGTCACGCTCGGTCGCGACGATAACTATGGCTATACGTATTCATTTGATCATGAAGCGAAAAAAAACGGTCTCGCTTTTTTTACGAAATACATTGAGCCAATTTTTAAACAAGATGATTTTACAACCGTCAATTTAGAAACAACGTTAACAACCGCTACACAAAAAGCGGAGAAGAAGTTTCGGTTTCGCGGTGATCCATCGTATGTCAATATTTTGACGCGTGCAAGTATTGAAGGGGTGAATCTTGCAAACAACCATACATTCGACTATGGACAAAAAGGATATGAGGAAACAATGGCTACGCTAAAGCGAGCGAATATCGACTATTTTGGGAACGGCATACCGCTTATGAAAACGATCAAAGGAGTAAAAATTGGTGCGCTCGGTTATAAAGGATGGAGCGACACCCAAGCAGTACGAAAGCAAATGGCAAACGACATTCGCACACTACGAAAACAAGGAGCACAAATCGTTCTCGTTCATTTTCATTGGGGTGAAGAGCGAAGCTATGTGCCGAACAGCACGCAAAAAGCGTTAGGAAGGTTTGCGGTCGACTGCGGTGCGGATGTTGTCGTTGGTCATCATCCGCACGTCATTCAAGGCATTGAGCAATATAAAGGAAAAATGATCGTTTATAGCTTAGGCAACTTTATGTTCGGTGGCAATAAAAATCCGAGCGATAAAGATACGTTTGTTTATCAGCAAACGTTTTATTTTGCAAATGGCATAAAACAACAAAAAACAACGATTCGCATTATCCCGTTTCGCATCTCATCTGTAACAACGAGAAATAACTATCAGCCAATGCCGCTTCAAGGAGAAGAAGCCAGTCGTGTAAAAACAAAAATTGTTCGTTTATCAGCAAAAATTAACAAACCAACATGGCTCGTATATGAACAATGATGTATGATGAAAATAAAAGAATTTCATTAGAGATATAGTATGTCAACTTGTGATATGTAGTTTTATTGCTGTATGGGTGAAACGATGTATAAAAGGAAGAAAGGGATAAAAAAGTTCGGCAGGCGCCGAACTTTTTATTTGACGATTAATACAGGCGCTTCTACCCGTTTGGCAACTTTATGGCTCACGCTCCCTAACACCATTTCTTGTAACGTATTTAATCCACGGCTCCCAACAACGACGAGGTCAAAAGGATGGGCATTTGCGAACTCTACAATCGCTGGTCCTGGTTCCCCTCTTAACATACGAATCTCGTATGGGATATTCGCTTCTTTCAGCAACGCCTCGGTTGAAGCTAAACGTTTTTTACGCATCGCATCACGTTCTTCGATGTTTCCCTCTAGCAATACATCCGTTTTTGCAGTTGTCGTATTAATAACGTACACCACAGTGACCGTTGCTCCTCGAATGTACGAACAAAGTTCAATGGCTTTTTTTGTAGCACGTAAAGCATGTTCAGAGCCATCTGACGCAAGTAAAATATTTTTCATTGTTTCAACCCCACAAACGATTTTTGTTTATTATATCGTCTTATGAAAGCTTTTTCAAAAAAAATTTTTGGTATCGCTTTCTTTATTGATATGTATGAAAGTATAGCTACTTTTGAGTTGCAACAAAAAGTTGAGCGTATGAACATTATTATGTATAATCGCTTTGTTGTGTACGGGATGCTTCTTTATGGAAGAAGCAATATAAAAAAGAAAGAGGGGTTTTATGTTTAAACATTGGAAAGAGGAATGGTTTGGAAATATTAGAGGAGATGTACTGGCTGGACTTGTTGTTGCGCTTGCATTAATTCCAGAAGCGATTGCGTTTTCTATTATTGCAGGTGTGGATCCGATGGTAGGTTTATACGCTTCGTTTTGTATTGCGATCGTCATCTCCTTTGTCGGTGGAAGACCCGGAATGATTTCAGCTGCAACGGGAGCGATGGCGCTTGTCCTCGTCAATTTAGTCGCAGAACATGGTATCCAATACATGCTTGCTGCAACGATTGTAACGGGTATCATTCAAATCGGTTTAGGAATTTTACAAGTCGGAAATTTATTAAAATTTATTCCGCGTCCCGTTATGGTCGGTTTTGTTAATGCACTTGCGATTTTAATTTTTGCTGCACAATTGCCACATTTTCAAGGAGAGTCTTGGGTGATGTATGCGCTTGTTGGGCTTGGCTTATTCATTATTTACGTATTCCCGCGTATCACAACGGCTATCCCATCTCCGCTTGTGGCGATTGTTGTCATTACAACGGTTGCTTTCGTGGCTAAATTAGATGTGCGCACCGTTGGAAACATGGGAGAAATTTCTGCAACGTTGCCAAGCTTTTTCATTCCAAATGTACCATTGACGCTTGAAACGCTTATGATCATTTTCCCGTATTCCCTATCGCTTGCACTTGTTGGATTAATTGAATCGCTTTTAACAGCACAAATTGTTGACGATTTGACTGATACAGAAAGTGATAAAAATAAAGAATCACGCGGACAAGGAATCGCCAATATTGTGGCTGGTTTCTTCGGTGGTATGGCGGGATGTGCGATGATTGGGCAATCAGTGATTAACGTGAAATCAGGTGGACGAGGTCGCCTTTCTTCCTTCGTTGCTGGTGTATTCTTAATGGTGCTTATTGTTGTGTTTAACCGCCTTGTTGTTGCCATTCCACTCGCCGCGCTTGTTGCGGTTATGATTATGGTATCGATCAGCACGTTTGACTGGGGTTCAATACAACGCCTTGCTAAAGTTCCAAAGGCGGATGCTTTCGTCATGATTATTACTGTTGCCATCGTGGTTATCACGCATAATTTGGCGATTGGTGTGATCGCAGGAATCATTTCTAGCGCTCTATTTTTTGCGGCGGATATGTCAAAAGTAAAGGTGACGAAAACGCTAAAAGATGATATCGCAACATATGATGTGGAAGGAACGCTATTTTTCGCTTCGGCAAACGACTTTGTTCGTTCATTCCATTACAATGATGATGTCAAAAAAGTAAACATTAATTTAGCGAAAGCGCGCATTAAGGATGAAACAGGCGTGCACGCCATTGACCGTGTCGTAATGAAAATGCATCAAAACGGCATTGAAGCTCATGTGATCGGTTTAAGTGAAGCGTGTGAAACGCTTGTAAATCGCCTTGCGCTCTACAATAAACCAGGTGGTCTTCAACAGACAATCGGGCATTAAAACCGAGCATATTGCTCGGTTTATAATGCTTTTCCGCAAGATGGACAAAAGCGGAAGTTTGCTTGTACGTTCGTTCCACAGTGTGGACAAAACTTTTCCCCTTCGATATGACCGAAACGAGTATTGAGCGGGTCTTTTTCCTCGTTTTCTTCTACAATATCGACGATCGACATCCGTTCTTTCCCTGTAGCGTTTTTGTAATGATACACAGCTTGAAAAATACCGATACCAATTATAACGAATCCGAAAAAAGGAAAGATTTGTGACCCTGGAATGGGAGAATCTTTCGTAATGGAAAAAGTCATAAACGTCCAAAACATGCCGAATAAAATGGTGGCGATACTGCCGATAAATCCTTGTATGGATGGCCCGCGGCCAGGTTTGATGCTTTTCATTTGTGTTCCTCCTTTATAATGGATACACCTATTATATACAAAACATAGAAAATATTCATCTCATTTACTAAAAGATCAATAAGTATGTTAGAGTAAAAAGCGCATAGACTATATGTGTAAGTGCGATCACGTAAAAGGAGGCTTTATCATATGACATTATCATTGTTAAGGCGTGAAGCAAGGGAAGCGTTGAAAGGAAAATGGGGCAGTGCTGTGCTTCTCATGCTTGTTTATGCGTTCGTGACCATCGTTTTCCCTATGGTAGTTGAGGTTGTATTAAGTGGAGGATGGGACGTATGGATTGAACAAGAAAACGTGCCAACATCTGTTTCGATCGTCAGTTTGCTTCTTTCACTTGCGCTCATTCCGTTCAGTGTTGTTGTGTATTGGGTATTTTTAGATGTGTATCGCCATGAACCTGTCCGAATCTCTCCAATGTTTACAGTATATCAAAATGGGAAGTTATCATTAAAACTCATTGGCACGTCCATTTTATTTGGTATTTTTGTATTTTTATGGAGTTTGCTACTTATTATCCCTGGAATTATTAAATCGTTATCTTATTCACAAACATTCTTTTTATTAAAAGATCATCCTGAATACGGTGCACTTCAAGCGATTAGCGAAAGTAAAAAACGAATGAAAGGATATAAAGGAAAACTATTTTTGTTATATTTGAGCTTCATCGGCTGGGGGCTACTCTCGATTTTAACGTTCGGGATCGGACTTTTATGGCTCGTTCCGTACGTCTACACATCGCTTGCTGCGTTTTATGATCAATTTATTCGTACGCAAGAAGCACCGATTGAATAAAACGAACAAGGGCAACCTTGTTCGTTTTATTTATGTCGAGATGACAACAACACGATTTCTTCCATTTTGTTTCGCTATATATAAAGCTTGATCCGCTTTTGAATAACTATGCTGGAAAGAATCGGTGGCTTGAGCGATACCAAAACTTGCGGTGATATGAATCGTATGATGTTTATATGAAAATGGAAATGTTTCGATTTTTTCCCTTAACATTTCAGCAAGTTGTCGTGCTTGTTCAATGTGGGTGTTAGGTAGAAAAATGATAAATTCTTCTCCGCCCAGCCTCGCTGAAAGGCTTGGGGGGAGGGAAATAGTGCATCAACATGGCAGATAAGTCTTTCAGCACTTGATCCCCTGCTGGATGTCCAAACTGATCGTTGACATGTTTGAAAAAATCAATATCAATAATTAAGATACTCGCTTCTTTATTATTTTGCTTATGTAATTGAACACGAACAAGGTCAACAAAGCGAGTACGATTCAACAAACCGGTTAAAGGATCCTGGATAGCTAAAGCTTGTAGAGAGTTGTTTTTTTCAATGAGACGTGTTTGTTCAATATTCATAAGCATGTGTTGTTTATAATTTTGGGTGTAACTTCTCCAGATGATGATGGAGGCTACAAATCCTAGTCCTTCAGGTAAAGCAGTGTGGATTGAGGGACGTATGGGCCATTCCATTCGTGCGAATTCATCATAGGGAGATAAGACTATGGAGGATGCGATCCATGTGAGTAAATACATGAAGATTCCCGCGAAAGGAGGGATCAGAAACAGAACACCTATTCCGATGCAAGCGATCCAAAGTGGTTGCATATGCGGATCATGCTTGCTCAGCCAAACCGCAAACAGGAGATGAAGACAAAGGTATGTCATTTGGATGACACATGATGCTTTCGTTCTTTCTGCTTCTTGTTTATTTATATAAAAAAGCAACATTCCAAAGCATACGTTTGCAAACAGTATGAGAAGGAATAGATCGTAATAATAAACAGCATACGAATCAACTTCTCGTTTAGCTATGAATGAAAACAGGAAATATATGACGATGATGATAGAGAGTGTCCAATTGAATTTGTACAAACGTTTCGTGTTGATTTGGGCGGCGGTTTTAAGTAGATGATCATGATCTTGTTTCATCTCTTTCATCTCTTTCATCTCCTTCTTGTAATATATGTCGAGAAATGTCGGATATATTATGTGTTTATTATAACATGAAGAAGTTAGATTTCGCTTGTATTTTCAGAAAAATCTTTAGAACGATGCACAAAAATAAAGCTAGCAAAATATCAAATCATTTTGTAAAATCATTAAAAAAAGAATATTGTTTCTTTTTGTCGAACGTATATAATTGTAGTAACTATTTAGCCACATCATAAAGTGAGCTGAATAGTTACCAATACAAAGGAGAACGAATCAAACGTGGACTGTTTCAATGTGCGAATGGAATGCTCATTAACGCAGATGTCAATGGGGCATACAACACCATGAAAAAAGTATTCTTAAAGGCGTTCGCCAATGGGATAGAGGGTGTGGGGTTACACCCAATCAGAGTACATGTCGCTTAAACGACGTGGACTGATAAACAATTTTATTAAAATCTTTGTCGTTGTTTTATGATTTTAATAAAATTGATAACCTAAACACGTTTGTAATCATGTAGAATAATAGTGACATACTATAATTTAAATGTGTTATAATAAATATGGAGGAATTTTTTTGGTCGAATCGATGGGAACGTTTAGGGGGTCTAAAATGAAAACAGATGTGATTTTAATTGGTGCGGGGATTATGAGTGCGACATTAGGGACATTGTTGAAAGAGTTAGCGCCAGAGTGGGAAATTACGGTGTTTGAAAGACTTGATCAACCAGCAGACGAAAGCTCGAATGAATGGAACAATGCGGGAACCGGTCATGCTGCACTTTGTGAACTAAACTACACAGTAGAGAAGGCGGACGGATCAATTGATGTAAGCAAAGCGATCAAAATTAACGAACAGTTTCAAGAGTCGCTTCAATTTTGGTCTTATCTCGTTCAAAATAAGCACATTCGCAACCCGAAGGACTTTGTTATGCCAATTCCGCATATGAGTTTTGTGCAAGGGGAAGAAAATGTTGCGTTTTTGAAGAAGCGGTTCGAACAAATGGAGCATAATCCTTTATTTAAAGGAATGGAATTTTCCGACGATCCGCAAAAATTAAAAGAATGGATTCCGCTTATGATGGAAGACCGCATCGTGACCGAGCCGATCGCAGCGACGCGGATTGAAACGGGAACGGACGTCAACTTTGGCGCTTTGACGCGCATGTTATTTGAACATTTAGAACATAAACATGTCAATTTATATTATAAACATCATGTGGAAGATATGAAACGGACAAACGACAATTTATGGGAGGTAAAAGTGCGCAACCTCACAACCGGCGAGGTGGAAATCCATACGGCGAAGTTCGTCTTTATCGGGGCAGGTGGCGGAAGCCTACATTTGCTACAAAAGTCAGGTATCCCTGAAGGAAAAGGAATCGGCGGTTTCCCAGTAAGTGGACTATTTATGGTGTGCAACAATCCAGACATTATCGCGCAGCATCATGCGAAAGTGTACGGCAAAGCGAAAGTTGGTGCACCTCCAATGTCTGTTCCACATCTCGATACACGTTTTATTGACGGTAAAAAAATGTTATTGTTCGGGCCGTTCGCTGGCTTTTCGCCGAAGTTTTTAAAGAACGGATCGATGTTCGATTTAATTACGTCTGTTAAGCCACATAATGTGTTGACGATGCTCGCGGCAGGAGCGAAAAACATGGCGTTAACAAAATATTTAATTGAACAAGTCATGTTATCGAAAGAACAACGGATGGAAGAATTGCGCGAATTTATCCCGCATGCGAAAAGTGAAGATTGGGATGTCATTATCGCTGGTCAGCGTGTACAAGTCATTAAAGATACGGAAGCGGGCGGCAAAGGTACGCTTCAATTTGGTACGGAAGTTGTTGCCGCACATGACGGCTCGGTTGCTGCGCTACTTGGTGCATCACCAGGTGCTTCAACAGCTGTTCACGTCATGCTTGAAGTCATTGAAAAATGCTTCCCGAACGAAATGAAGCAGTGGGAAGCGAAAATTAAAGAGATGATCCCATCATATGGTGTATCGCTAATGAAAAACGAAGCGCTTTTACGCGATGTCCAAACGCTTGCTGCCGAAACGCTTGGCTTAACAGAAAACATGCCACTACAAATCGCATAAACATAAAAAGACAGAAGTCGGTGGGCTTCTGTCTTTTTTTGTAGCGATCATGTATACATTTGTTATAATGAGGAAATAATTTACCTTTGTTTCGTCTTAGGTTGGACTAGGATGTTATGAACGAGGAGAAAAATATTTTTTATTTTTTAGTTGCAAAATGCAAATATTAAGCTATAATAAAAACAAGAGGTGAGAAAATGGAAAACGTTCGCGAACTATTCCACACGATGACGAAACGGCTTGGGTTGTTAGACCGCAACTGCTGCGCCGTTGGCGAGATTGAATTATCGCTTGTGCAAAGCCATATTTTATACGAAATCGACCGCATGAACGAACCGTCGATGCAACAAGTGGCAGATGCCATAGCGATGGATATTACAACGTTCAGCCGACAAATTCAAACGCTTGTCAAAATGAATTTTGTGAAAAAAACACCGTACCCGCAAGACCGTCGCGTCTATATTTTATCGTTAACACCGGAAGGAAAATACGTCACAGCAAAAATTGACGCGGAAGTGAACGAATATTTAGGAGAAGTATTTTCGCATATGAGCGAATTTGAACGTGAAACCGTCCTTCGCTCCATTCGCTTATTGAACGAATGTATGGCAAAATCAAGCGTTTGTTGCAAACCGCTGTTTTAAGGCAAGAGGAATCTTGCCTATTGCTTGAATAAATATTTGCATAATGCAAATAAAAGGAGAGAGCTTATTTGGAAACGATTCAATCGTTCGGATTTTTAGTGTTGGAGCTGACGGTACTTTTTCTGACGATTTCGTTTTTCATTAATTTCATCGAACGGTACATTCCGTACGAGCGCATGCAACAGCTGTTGGCAGAGCGCCATCCGCTTATCGGGGCAATGATTGCTGTCGCGTTTGCGTTCGTGACCCCATTTTGTTCGTGCTCGACGATTCCGGTCGTCGTTTCGCTCTTAAACAAAAGCGTCCGCTTCGGGCTTGTGATGATCTTTTTATTCGCTTCACCTGTACTTGACCCGACGATTTTAACATTAATGACCGCCTTGCTTGGCGTGAAAGTAGCGGTGGCCTATACGCTATTGACAACCGTACTTTCGATTTTCATCGGCTTTACGCTCGAAGCGCTTGGGTTTGAAAAGGCCGTCAAGCGCGTGATCGTGAAAGGAAGCGTCGCCATCGGCAAAAAACGGACGGTCAAAGAAGCATGGCACGAGACGTTTCACTTGATGAAAACCATTTATCCGTATTTATTCATCGGCGCTGGCATTGGCGCATTCATCCATGGCGTTGTACCAACCGAATGGATTGCGACATATATGGGGGGTGATACGTGGTGGCTTGTGCCGATCGCAGCGATTTTAGGCATTCCGCTTTACATTCGTCTAGCGACGATGATTCCAATTTCCCAAATGCTCGTTGCGAAAGGGATGGCGCTCGGTCCGGTCATGGCGCTTATGATTAGCTCCGCCGGCGCAAGCTTACCAGAGATTACGCTACTGCATAGCATTTTTCAAAAGAAACTCGTCTGGGCGTTCATCGCCTCGGTCATCTCGATGGCCGCTTTATCCGGATTTTTGTTTTACATGATCTAAATGGAGGGATTCAGATGTTCAAAAAGTTATCGAGCCAAAAAGAAAAAGGCTGTTGCGATGTGCAAATTATTGAAGTCAAAGACGAACCGTGCTGTGAGGAAAAGGAGCATTGCTGCAAAGAGGAAGAGGAATGTTGTAAAGAAGATACACAAACGTGTTGCTAGCAACAGAACACCAGGGAAGCCTGGTGTTTTTTGTTTTGCCACTATGCAATCGCTGAAGATTAGCATGGTATACACCTTTTTTTGTAGGCTAACCGAAAACAATTAAACAAATCACGAGTGTTGATTATCCACTATTTTACTAAAAAACACGGAATCATACGGCAGAAAAGCTAGGAATAGAGCGATATTAACTGGTTTTTAATGGTTAATCAACACGTCACAAATATCAGTTAAGTCGATTATTTATATTGGAGTGATTAACATAAAAAAGTTATTATATACTTGGTTACAAATGTTAGAAAATGAGGTGTTTGTTTTGAAAAAATTACAACAGCGAATTATTGAATTTCGCGATGCACGCAACTGGAAGCAGTTTCACAATCCTAAGGATTTAGCGATATCGCTAAGTATAGAGGCAGGAGAATTGTTAGAAAATTTTCAGTGGAAAAGTAGCGAAGAGGCAATCGAAAGTCGTTTAGAAAATATAAAAGACGAATTGGCGGATGTAGTTATTTACGCTTTTTTACTCTCCGATGCGCTTGGAGTTGACCTAAAGCAAATCATTTTTGATAAAATAAAGAAAAATGAGGAGAGATATCCAATTGAAAAATCGTTTGGATCGAAAAATAAATATAATGAACTAGAAAAATGAACAGGGATTTGTTGAAGGGAGAGGAAATTGATGATTGTTTATGAAGCGACAAAAGAGGAGTTTTTGTATGATGTATTTGAAGATCAGTTAGTACAAAATATTTGTAACAATTTTCGGACAAAGATCGGACATGTGAACGAAAGGGAAATTCGTGCGTGGGATAATTCGATGCAATATATGTATCGAGTATTAAGCGATGATGAGATTCCAAACAATGCAGGTATAGCGATCGAATTTAAAATTCCCCATACATCCAAACGAGTAGATTTTCTTATTTCCGGATTGGACGATCAACAAAATGATTCGGTCGTCATCGTTGAGTTAAAGCAATGGGATCGTGTAGAGAAAGTAGCAGGGAAAGAAGCTATTGTAAAGACGGTCATGAACAGAGGTATGGTGGAAACGACACATCCTTCATATCAAGCATGGTCTTACGCATCATTAATCCAAGATTATAACGAGAACGTTCAAACTGAACAAATTCAAATTTATGCTTGTGCTTACTTACATAACTACATGCTGAAAAAAGAGAATGATCCGTTAGTCGATTCCATGTATCAATATTATATTGAACATGCCCCCTTGTTTTTGAAGGGAGATGCTGCTAAGTTACGCTCGTTTATTAAACGGTATGTTAAATATGGTGACAATAAAGAAAATATTTACAAGATCGAAAAAGGGAGAATTCGACCATCTAAATCCCTACAAGATTCGCTTAACAACATGTTAAAAGGCAATCGAGAGTTTATTATGATTGATGATCAAAAGGTTGTATATGAAACGGCCCTCCAACTTGCTAGTACGGCGGTAAGAACAGATAAAAAACACATTTTAATTGTTGAGGGAGGACCAGGAACAGGAAAGTCTGTGCTTGCCATTAATTTGCTTGTTGAATTAACAAACCGCCATCTCGTGTGTCAATATGTAACGAAAAATGCGGCACCGAGAAAAGTGTATGCCCAAAAGTTAAAACAAGATTTTCGAAAAAGCCATATTGATAATTTGTTTACTAGCTCAGGAAGTTACATAGATGCCCACTTGAATGAACTGGACGTGCTCATTGTAGATGAAGCCCATCGATTAAATGAAAAGTCGGGGATGTTCCAAAATCTTGGCGAAAATCAAATGAAAGAAATTATACATGCAGCCAAATTAGCGATTTTCTTTATTGATGAGCGCCAGAAAGTGACATTAAAAGATATCGGTAGCGTGCAAATGATTGAGAAATTTGCTACGGAATATGATGCCAAGGTGATAAAAACTACACTTCAATCTCAATTTCGATGCAACGGATCAGACGGATATTTAGCATGGATTGATGACGTATTGCAAATTCGGGAAACAGCTAATAATGATTATTTCGATCTTCAATATGATTTTCGTGTATATTCTGACCCTAATGAACTTCGTGTAGCAATCGAAAAGTTAAACGAAATAAACAACAAATCCCGTATTGTCGCAGGATACTGTTGGGACTGGATAAAAGAAGGGAAAAACGATCCGAATGTTCATGATATCATCATTCCAGAACATGGTTTTTATATGAGTTGGAATTTAGGAAACTCTGAAACATGGGCGATTGACGCACATTCTGTGAAACAGGCTGGGTGTATTCATACATGTCAGGGGCTAGAGTTTGATTATGTTGGTGTTATTATTGGTGATGACTTGATTTACAAAGACGGCAGAGTACAAACAGACTACACGAAACGTGCGAAAACTGACCAATCCCTAAAAGGATTAAAGAAAATGATAAAGGAAAATCCTGAAGAAGCATTGAAACAAGCCGATGACATTATTCGAAACACGTATCGAACATTGTTAACAAGAGGGCAAAAAGGTTGTTTTGTATATTGTACGAACAAAGAACTTGAGCGTTATTTAAAAAATCGCCTGCAACATCTTGCACGCCCATACAAAGAGAATGAATGTACCCAACTGCCTATTGTTGCGGAGGAGAAAGAGAGGTATTCATGATACGGCGTCTGTCATGCCAAGACATTACAAATGAGCAATGAGTTTTAGCCTTGGAAGCAAGCGATTTTGCATGAAATAAACCATTACTTGCAGCACTTCCCGATTAAAGATGCGACGAAAAAGAAAAGAGTACAATTAAATAAGCAAGTGTTTTTTGGTGAAGAGTTTCGCCAGCTTTGGGAGCGAATTAAATATAAGACGGTCTACTCCGTTCAAATCGACAGCGATCAACTCATTCAAAAAAGCGTAAAGAGCATTCAAAACATGCCGCGTATTGAAAAAATTCGTATTATCAGCCGAAAAGATCAATTGGAGATTGACCGCGTGGAAGGAGTGCAGTTGGAAACCGTCAGTGAGCGAGTGGAAGACTATGTAACGGCTCATCATACGTTGCCTGACATTATTACCGAACTGCAAAACCGCACGAATTTAACGCGCAAAACGATTGTTGAAATTTTGACGGGCTGCGACCGTCTTGATGATTTTAAAAACAATCCGCAAAAGTTTATGGAAGAAGTCACAAAAGTCATTCAGCGCGAAATGAAGCTGCTTTTAAAAGACGGTGTAAAATATTACAAAATCGGCGAAGATGCGTATTATGCCGTCGAGCTGTTTGAAAACGAAGAACTGCTTGCGTATTTAAACAACAATGCGATTCGTAGTGAAAAATCGTTGTTTGATCATATTGTCTACGATTCGGATATCGAAGCGAGTTTTGCACAGCGATTTGAAAATGACGAACATGTCAAAGTATATGTCAAATTGCCAAATTGGTTTAAAATCGACACGCCAATCGGTGCATACAACCCTGACTGGGCGCTTGTAGTCGACAAAGACGGCGAAGAAAAACTATACTTCGTCCTCGAAACAAAAGGAACCGACTGGGAAGGTGCACTCCGCCCAGAAGAAGCGGCAAAAATCGACTTTGCCCGCAAACACTTCCAAGCAATTCATACAAACGTCGAATTCATCGGCCCAGAGAAAGACGTCAATGAATTCATGCTTCGAGCAATGAGTCGATAGAACAGATTAGACAGGAGTTGATAAAACTTCTGTCTTTTTTTTATTTTTTCGACAGGGTTTGACAGTTTTTTTGTTAGTATTTGTTATACTATCTGTAAAAGAGATCTTCCTCACAAAGTGCACTTTACAAAAAACGTTTTTGTGATAAAGGCGCCTAAAACATTAAATTCCATTTACTTTACATTTTTATTCGACTGGGGATATTTATCATATTCAATATTAAAAGGTAAGTACCTCTTTTGGTGATGAACCCAAAATTTTTTAGCTTGATGTAGAAGGCTCTACTTTTAACATGAAGGGGGAATTTTGAGGTGGAAAAAACTCTACATATTGAAATCAAAGGCGTAAAAGGGATAAAAAATTTAAGTGCGGATCTTCCTCTATCTCCTGGGTTATATGCAATAACTGGAAAGAACGGCTCTGGTAAGAGCACATTAATGGCTGCGATTGCAAATATTTATTACAATGATGCATTGAAAAAATTTTTTATAAACTCATTTTCTTCGGAAGGATTCATAAAATATGAGTTAGATGACAAAGCGATTATATGCACACATCGTGAGGATCGTTGGTCAAAAGAGATGATCAATGGTGGCTTTTCATTAATGGATTTTATGAAGGAAGCGTAATTCACGGAAATAGATTTCGAGATACAAACT
Source organism: Anoxybacillus flavithermus (assembly GCA_002243705.1). Lineage (GTDB taxonomy): Bacteria > Bacillota > Bacilli > Bacillales > Anoxybacillaceae > Anoxybacillus > Anoxybacillus flavithermus. The sequence goes on along the minus strand of CP020815.1, from coordinate 2,186,351 downwards.
ACTCTGCATTATACAAAGCAGCACGTGTAAAGAAAGAGGACCTAAAAGATGCTGATCCATTTGTTAAGAAGAATCTAGGTCTAATTTTACATGGCAACCCTGACTACTATCATAATTTATTTCGTTTAAGTAGCGATGATGCTTATAAAGTATTTAAATTCCGGTCTTATCCATATTTTTTGGTGAATTCGGATGGAACAGTGGTTAGCCAATTTAGCTTAAGTACTGGTGAGAGTCTTCTCGTAAGTATTCTGCACTCAATAAACTATAAGATTGGTCAAAGAAAAAAATTAGAGAGTACGTATCTTGTGCTACTGGATGAAATTGAATTGGCATTGCATCCATCAGCACTAGTGAGATTATTAAATTTTTTGCGAGAATTTAGTAAAGAAAGAAATGTAGCAGTTTATTTTTCAACACATTCTGTAGAATTACTTCGTTTTATTCAGGCAGAGAACATTTATTATTTGGAGAAGCATGCTGATACTTCTGTTGAGGTAGTAAACCCTTGTTATCCGGCGTATGCAACACGGAGTATCTATTCTCATGATGGTTATGATTTATTGATAATTACTGAAGATGAATTATCAATGAAAATTGTCGATTGGTTACTTCGCAGGAATAATTTATTGTCTGTTAGGTTGATTCATATTATTCCTGCAGGGGGATGGGAAAACGTAATTTCACTACATCAAGATCTCGTTTCGAATAATGTACTAGGTGTAGGTAAGCGTGCAATCAGTGTGCTCGATGGGGATGTGCAACAAGAATTTGAACGCAAATATACTAGTCGAGGGCTCCATCGTAATTTAAATGTGGTGTTTTTACCAATTAAGAGTGCTGAAAAATTCCTCAAGCAAAAACTCTTAGATGATGTTGATCACAAATTTTTCAGGAAATTCGGGGACAGCTTCTTTCGTCAAAAATCTTTACAGCAGGTTATCGAAGATTATCTTAAGCAAAGAAAGGGGGAGGATTCAAAAGGGAAAGCATTGCTTAGGGTTCTTAAGAGTGAACTTAAAATCCCTGATGCTGAATTTTATACTCTATTAACTAATTACTGTAGATGAGCAAATTCGCTAACATAAATTTACAACAAAATAAAAGAAAAGACATGAACCCAATTCCTTGATTAGAATAGATGTGCCCACAACTATCCACAAGGAGGTTCATGTCTCATGAATAGATTAGCACATCATCAAGGAATCGACAAGTTTTTCACGATGTTAGGGTTGGCACTTTATTTCTCGAAACCTGTGATGAAGCATCTCGTTCATATCGTGGATGCGATGGTGACGAAAGGTTTTTCCGGGACGTTGACCGATCTTCATCATGGTAGTTTTCACCCGAATCATCGCACGACACTGAGCCATTTTTTCACGAAAAGTCCGTGGGATGAAGAAACATTGCTTCACAAACTCCAGCAGTGGATTCTTCGTCGTGTCGAACGCAGCTCGAAACGAGAGAATTCTCCCCTTTTTGTTTCAATCGATGATACAATTTGCCAAAAAACGAAGCCTTCGTCACGGGCAACACACGCCATTCAAGGGTGTGATTGGCACTATTCTCATGCCGAGAAAAAGTCAATCTGGGGGCATTCTCTCGTTTGGCTCATGGTTCATACGATGACCCAAGCGTTCCCTTTTGCCTTTCGCCTCTATGACAAGACGGCAGGGAAAAGCAAAGGGGAACTTGCGATGGAGATGCTTTCTTCTTTGGATGTGAGTCGCCCCGTTTATGTGCTCATGGATTCGTGGTATCCATCGCAAACCCTCGTGGAAGCTTGTCTGAAAAAAGGATTCCACGTGATTGCGATGCTCAAGACGAACCGAATTCTCTACCCGAAAGGTATCGCCATCCAAGCGAAGCAGTTTGCCCACTACATCGAACCGAAAGACACTCACCTCGTCACGGTGGGAGAAGAGCGTTATCGGGTGTATCGCTACGAAGGTGCTCTGAACGGTCTCAAGGATGCAGTGGTGATCCTCGCTTGGAAAGCGGATCAACCGATGACATCGGAACATCTTCATTGCGTCTTGAGCACGGATCGCAAGTTGAGCGATGAAGACATCTTGCGCTACTATGCTGAGCGTTGGTCGATCGAATGTTTTTTCCGTCAAGCGAAAGACCAGCTGAAACTCGATGGATACCGCGTTCGCGGGCGTCGGGCAGTGAAACGGTATTGGATCTTGGTGCAACTTGCGTATGTGTACAGCATGTTCGAGTCGAACAGTGATTTTTCGGATGGGCTCGATCTCCTGCGCAAGAGAAAAGGACATAGCCTCGTGGAGTTCATTTACTGTGCAGCAAAACAAAATATTCCTATCGATACCGTAAAAAAACAGCTCCACGTGGCATAAGGGGTATCCTGTTTGTCTCTTTTTATATGGTAATTATTGTGATTAAAATTGCTCAACTACAGTAATTACATAGTTGAAAACGAACCTATGGAAACATTATCTAAACGATTAAAAGATGCATTGGACTAAGGTCAAGGTGTCTGTAATTTTCCAAGGATTTTCAAGATTTCTAGAACCAGAGAGTTGGGTGCGGTGCCTGCCTCCATCCCAAAGATTACCTAAATTCCATAGCAACAGAGAGTCAAATTGGCTCTCTGTTTTTTCATTACCAAAGCAGGAACATCACCACTTTTATCGAAAATACACAACAAAACAGAAAGCGAGGTGCATATATGGCAGTTGATCATGATCGATTGTTTAAGGAGCTAATTACGACGTTTTTTGAAGAGTTTCTTCTTCTCTTTTTCCCGTATGTGCATGAGCATATCGACTTTCAGCACGTGTCGTTTTTGTCGGAGGAATTGTTCACCGATGTGACGGTGGGGGAGAAGTATCGCGTCGATTTGCTTGTGGAAACGAAGTTAAAAGAGGAAGATAGCCTAATTATCGTTCATATCGAAAATCAAAGTTATGTGCAGCCATCGTTTCCTGAACGAATGTTTATTTACTTTAGCCGCTTGTTTGAGAAATACCGAAAGCGCATGTTGCCGATTGCGGTATTTAGCTACGATTCTCTTCGCTACGAACCTTCCTCGTTTACACTCCAATTCCCGTTTTTCGATGTCCTTCAATTCCGATTTCTTACTGTTGAGTTGCGCAAACAAAACTGGCGCGATTACATTCGCCATGACAATCCCATTGCTGCTGCGTTGTTAAGCAAAATGGGGTATACTGAAAGTGAACGAGTAGAATTAAAAAAGCAGTTTTTACGCATGATCGTACGCATGGAATTAGACGAAGCGAAGCAACGATTATTAATCGGCTTTTTTGAAACATATGTGAAACTGTCGGATGAGGAAGAACAGCGATTACGAAACGAGGTGAATGAAATGGAAACGAAAGAAAAAGAACAAGTGTTGGATTTAATCATTTCATATGAGAAAAAAGCGCTAGAAAAAGGCTTGAAAGAAGGACTACAACAAGAAAAGCGCCACATTGCGAAAAAGATGCTGGAAAAAGGGTACGACGTACAGACGATTCACGAACTGACGGAGTTGTCTGTGGAAGAGATTGAGGGTTTGAAGTGATGTCATCTCTTGTTTGAGTTTTCATCACTCTGCATCAACAGCGTCTCCCTGCCTTTTTAGATGAGTGGGAGAAACATTAGGATTAGAAAGTAGTGGATAAGGCGGTGCATATTCGCACCGCCTATTTTTGCTCAACAATTGCTTTCGTAAACTCGGTGAAGTCTGTTAAATGGTTGTCGAGTATTTTTTGTAAAATCGTCAAGTTCAGTTCTTGGTAGTCATGCACGGCGATATTGCGAAATCCGACCATCGCTTTCATTTTTTGCGAGAGGGATGGAGAGAGGATGCCGTGTTGTTCTAAAAGGGTAAAAGCGTCTCGGCTTGTTTGGGGAAGTCCCAGCTTTTTTTGTGCGACGATGTGCATCGCTAAGTCAATGCTCGCTTCACATGCCCGTTGGAGATTGAGGACAATGGAATCTTGCTTTGTGTAATTCTCCAAATGGTTTGGGTTGTTTTCATATTCTTCACGAATACGTTTCAGACACCGTTCGATGACACTGATTTTATTTAGGATGACATCATTAATCATAAACCGACCCACTTTCCGCAATGTTTCGCAAAATTTCGGCTCGTTCCTCGTTTAGTTTCGCATACATTTTCAGCACTTTCCATTCGTATGCCTCTTTTTTTCGTTCGTTTGCACAATAGATGATTTTACCGCTACTGACGATTTGTGCTTGAAAAACGGTGCTCGCTTGCTTTAAATCGATGAGATCGACGTCTCGCTGTAATCGCTCTGCCAATTGTTGGGCGAGCATAAAGCGTTCATAATGATTCAATGATTGCTTATCGCTTAAAAAAGCAATGTCAATATCGCTATCGTGGCGAATATGTCCTGTTGCTGCTGATCCGAACAAGTAAATGATGGAAGGGGAGACCGCATCTTTTAATGTTTCCACAATGATTTGTTCCATCTGGGCACCGTCCTTTTATTTCCATGCTATTACAATTATATCGTCTAATACGGTACCTGTCACGCCCCTAAGGTAACATGTCGCAACAATCATCTTCTCGAGATGGACGGAGGTGATTTTTAGACATAAGATACGCTCTTTTTCTGTTTATTGAGCGAAACTTTTGCTTTTCTTTGTTTCTTCCTTTTTAATGAAGTTACGAGGTATTTTTTGTAGAGGATAGGAGAGAGAAGCAAATGAAGATTCAATCGATTGAACCAACACCAAGTCCAAATACAATGAAAGTGCTACTCGATGAAGAACTTCCTTTTGGCACAAGTTATAACTATAAGCCATCGCAAGCGGAACAGGCCCCAGAAATCATTCAACAATTATTGAAAATTGAAGGTGTAAAGGGCATTTATCATGTCGCTGATTTTTTAGCTGTCGAACGGCAGGCGAAATATGACTGGAAACTGATTTTAACGAAGGTGCGCGAAGTATTTGGCGAGCAGGTGGAGGGACTCCAAGATAATGAGCCCGTACGCAACGATCATTTTGGCGAAGTGAAAGTGTATGTGCAAATGTTGTATGGCTTGCCGATGCAAGTGAAGTTAACGGACGGTCACGAAGAGAGACGAGTTGGCTTGCCAAAGCCGTTTGTCGATGCGGTGTTAGAAGCGCAAAAACATGCGGGGAATATCGTCATGGAACGAAAATGGGTCGAAAAGGGCGTTCGATACGGAACGTTTGAAGAAATCGGCGCTGACATTGTTGAGGAGTTGTCTGCCGCTTATCCACCGGAACGGCTTGAACGGCTCGTGCACATGTTTAAACAAGGCGAACAGGCAAAAACACAAAAACGAACAAGTGTTCAAGTAACGGAACAAATGCTAGAGGATCCAGACTGGACGAAACGATATGCAGCGTTGGAACAAATGATAGAGCCGACAGAAAGCGATTTGCCCGCATTGGCAAAGGCGTTAAAAGACGAAAAAGTCGCGATTCGCCGCTTGGCGACTGCGTATTTAGGAATGATTGGCGGCAAAAATGTGCTTCCGTATTTATATGAGGCACTAAAAGATCCAGCCGTGTCTGTGCGCCGTACCGCCGGCGACTGTTTGTCTGACATTGGTGATGTGGAAGCCATTCCTGTCATGGTTGAAGCGCTAAACGACGCAAGCAAGCTCGTTCGCTGGCGTGCCGCGATGTTTTTATACGAAAATGGTGATGAATCCGTCTTGCCTGCATTAAAAGCGGCCGAAAACGATCCGGAATTTGAGGTGAGCATGCAAGTAAAAATGGCGATTGAACGCATCGAAGGCGGCGAAGAAGCGAAAGGATCCGTTTGGAAACAAATGACGGAGAGTAGAAAGAGATAAATATCGTTATTTTAGTGGAGCGGGAAATTTTCATACGAATACGCAAATGCGCTAGGAATCACCAATGAATATCATGAAATTCTTCTTCAAAAATTTGAATTTACGGATGTCATAGGAAATGTCGTGTTATGGGTAACTCCCGGAGGTGGCATCAAGGGAAAGGAAACCCCAATCGAAGCTTTGAAAAGAGAGCTACGTGAAGAGCTTGGAATTGTTGTTGATATTCATGATGAGCCACTATTTGAAATCGATGTATTCATTGAAGGAAAAAGCGATTCTTTTATAAGCCGGGAGATTTATTATAAGATAACAATTCGAGGAAATGAAAAGCCGGCTAGGGTTCTGAAGTGACTCACCCGGCTTTATCATTATTCCTCATCATCCATATGCAAAATCGAATCAAGCGGAACTTCTTCTTCATCGTTATCTGTATCGAATTGCACGTCAAATGGAGACAAGATGAGGGGGCATCCACGTTCTTTGAAGTAAGGAGCTAAGGCGAGATGAAGTTCGTCGACGACATATTGATGAATATACGAAGGCGATGCAAGCAAATAAGGGATACCGTCAATGAGTTCCTAATTTCCTTTCCATTGTTGAATATCTTTATATGAATACATACGACCGTGTTGTACTTTTTCCATCTCTCTCACGTTCTTTTTTCTACATTATATCATGATGAGAAAGTACGTTTGACATACGACGAAACCGCCACTTCACGTTTTTCTTTTGTTACATAGGTGAGCTATAATGGAGAGGTTAAATGAACGGAAGGGGAAGGATTGGTCGGTCGTGCACATCGTATTGTTTGATGGCGTTTGTCATTTTTGTAGTGCAACGGTTCGTTTTATTATTGAAAGAGACGAAAAAGCTTATTTTCGTTTTGCTTCGTTGCAAAGTGAAGCAGGGCAAGCGTTGTTGAAAAAATATCATATTCCCCAACAACTCGATAGTTTTATATTAATCGATGAATGTACATACTATGTTAAATCTACTGCAGCGTTACGCGTATGCAAACATTTGCGAGGGTTTTGGAAGTACTTATATTGGCTTATTCTTATCCCTTTTCCTATTCGCGATCGAGTATATGATTGGATCGCGAAAAATAGGTATCGTTGGTTCGGAAAGAAGGATTGCTGTTTTGTTCCGACAGAGGATATAAAGAAGCGCTTTTTATAAGGTGTTGTCAGCAAAGGAGGAAAAAATGATTCAAGGAGAAAATTTGTTGCTTGTAGCAAGTTTGGTTATGACATATTTATTTTTTTATTATGGTGTGTTCGTTTTAAAAGCGGAACGACGCATGATGGATGTTATTTTTAACAGTTTCATATATGGCTTAGTCATATGGAAATTGAGTTACGGTATTGTACATCCAAACATGGTGCTGGAAAATCCGTTAACGCTTCTTTATTTTAACGGTGGTATTGTTGGACTTGTTTTAGCGGCTGTGTTTATTGTTTTTTATACATATTGGCAGTTGGAAAAAGAGCATATTTCATTCGACATTTATATACGTGTAGCTACCCCGATATATTTTGGATATTGGATTGTATTTCTCTTATGGAAGGGAAGCGGATTTCCAGAAGATCGCTTTATTTGGCTACAAGCTGTCGTCGCTGTTGTTTTCTTTATCGTTTCTTCACGTATGAAAACGACGGGAAAGTTATGGCAATTGCTTATTTCGTTCCATATTCTCGTCTTCATCTTCTCATCCACATCGGATATGACAAAAGAAGGAACTTCACAGCAAGCGATTTCGAACATTGGAATTGATGTAGGAGAAATTGCCCCTGATTTCGAGTTAATGACATTAAAGGGTAAGAAAATGAAGCTGTCTCAATTTCGCGGGAAGAAAGTGATTTTAAACTTTTGGGCATCATGGTGTCCTCCATGCCGTGCGGAAATGCCAGAGATGCAACGATTTTATGAACAGTTTGGACAACATGTCGCAATTGTAGCGGTCAATTTGACGAATAAAGAAAAAAATCATCAAGCCGTCGAGACGTTTATTAACGAAAAAGGAGTATCATTCGATATTATGCTTGATGAGCAAGGGATGGTTAGTAGAACATATGAAGTGATCACCATTCCGACTTCGTATATCATTGATGAACAAGGAGTCATTCGTAGCAAACATGTCGGTCCACTTTCATATGATATGATGAAACGAACCGTTTTGTCGGAATGAGGTCGCATGTTGAGCGAACAGCTATTATATCTGTTCGCTCATTTGTTTTTGCGATTTTCTATTCGCCATTTGTTTATACAATCCAGCAAAACTGCAATGGGTGATAATCGACTCAACCAATAGTTGTTTTGTGTCTCTTTTTTGCAGCTTTATATTCATTTGTGCCCCGATATGAAGCAGTTGTTCTTTTTTAAAAGACATTAAAAACGTTGTTGCTTCTTCTTTGGTCATGTTTTTCATTTGTGTGATGACGTTTGCATATTCCGTTACGTTTGTTGTTTGCCTTTTCTGTGTCTGATTTTGTAACTTTGCGGAAAGGTCATCTAGCATTTCTTCGACTGTACAATGTTCATAATGTTTTAAAAGAACGAGTGTTTTTTCTAACATATGCGTCAATGTGTTTACGTTCATACGACAATTCCCCCACCAATTCGGTTTAAAAATTCGAGCGTCATTTTCTTCACACATTCACTTTGTTTCCCTTGATGGTTTTCAACAGCAAACACAGGATAACTGAGCATGGATGCGCGCGTGATGGGGTCACCATATGGTAAATAGCTGTTAAATATCATGTCAGACGAAAGCGTACGCTTTAATGTAGTGATCATATTTTCCTGTGTTTGTTTTGGTCGATTTCCGTATTCGCGAATGAAATTGAGGACGATTCCGATCAGTTTTGTATCGCTATATTCTTTTGAACTCGACTGAAATCTTTCGTTTAACTCATCGACTTTATTTTTAATGGCTGAGATACCGTATGAAGAAAGACGATCAGGAATCGCGGGAATTAAATAGTAATCGCTTGCGTACAGGGCGTTTTGCGTAATGTAATTTAAATTTGGTGGACAATCGATAAAAATAAAATCATATTCATGTTTTATCGTGTTTAAAATGTGGTGTAGCATTTGAAATTTATAAATGTCCGAACCAAATAAATGTTTTTTGAAATGTGGCCGTGAGTAAACGGCAATGTCCATGTCTGTATGGATAAGTTCGGCGTGTGCTGGAAGCAAATCAATATGTTCATATACTTTCCCATTTCTGCTTCGCACGCACGCTTTTAAAATAAAGTCGTCCACATCTACTTGTGGATGCTCATTTTTCAAGTAATGTTCGATTAAATCTTTCAATGTGCCGATCGGAGATGTTTTATGATAGGCTAATTGTTCAAATTGTTCGGGTGTTAAACATGAAATGGAGAGGTTACATTGTGCGTCTGCATCTACTAATAACACTTTTGGTTGAGCATGTTCAAAACCAAACAGTTCTAATTCGTCGGATGATAAATGTTGTAGTCCTGTCGCTAAATGATGAGTGACGGTCGTCTTTCCTACGCCACCTTTCCAGTTGATTACGCTTACTACTTTTGCTTGGCGCTCCATGATGATCCCCCCTGTTGCATATCGACGATTCATATGTATGAGAAAAAGTCCAAAGTTATGACGAATTGCTTGCGTAATATTAGGATGATAGACATATTGTTTTATGTCATAATGTTGATGCAGGCTGAAGACGGGAGATGTAGCGAGGAGGAACACTTATGGAAGTTTTTGTACACTATTTAGCAAGTATCGACAACGTTGACCATCGCAATCGAGTAGAGGAAATGTTGCATTAGGTTTGCCGTACATTCCCACAGTTACAACCGCAAATCAAATGGAATACACCTATGTTTACCGCTCACGGTACATTTATCATCGGCTTTTCTACAGCCAAGCACCATGTGAGTGTGTCACCTGAAGAAGCATGCATGGCTCATTTTATTTAAATTTTTTTACCCACCATTATTGGTTTGACGTCCGTTGTGGTTAATCGGACTCGTTATGTTCGTTTTTTGGTCGTCATCCGTCATATACGAGGTGAGAACGCGTTACGGCATGCCGCTTGTGCTTTCATTTCTTGTCAACAGGTTTTTTATTTGGATTGCGGAAAATATTGCTACGTTTTTTGGTGCTTGGCAATACCCGAACCAAGTGGATACATGGAGTATTGTTCATCTCGGAAAAGTGCGCTCATGGTTTTTATTAGTCATTGTTAGCTTTCACATCGTTGCGACGTTAAAGCAGGTGAAAGGGAACATTCCGCAGACAACAATCATAGCGGTTCAGACGAAAAGAGAAATAGTTTAGCGAACAGTCGTTGTTACTGTTCGCTCATTTTTTTGTATGATATTCCTCAACCACCGAACGAACGATATGGAAAGAACTCCATTCGCCTAAGGATAGAAAAGTGATTGGATATTTCTTTGGAAAAAGGGCAGATTGTATTTGTTTTAATGTCGCTCCTTGTTCATACAAATCAATGATTTTTTCTTGAAGTTCTTGTAAATAATGAAGCTTTCGTTGTAAAGCAGTTCGTCCGTCTTTTATATAACCAGCGTGGGCACAAAACATTTCGTCAAAATCGTACGTTAATACTTTTTTTAATGAGTCAATCAAGGTAGAAATGCTTTCTTCGCGCAAGATGACTTTTGTTTTTTCTAGACAGTATAAGTCTCCTGTGAAAAGTTGTCCTGTTTCACGATTGAGAAATGCAAGATGGTCAACCGCATGACCTGGTGTGTGGATGACGTCCCACATCGCATGGCGGGTGGAGAACGTATTTCCAATCGGCTTCGCTTGAAAAGGAGGGCGATTTCCCCAGAAAAACTTGCGGTATATTGGATAATCTGCTCGTTTACTACAATAATCAATCATGATCTCATTCATATAAGTCGGCAGTTGTCGTTCGTTTTGTAAAAACGCAGCACATCCCGTATGATCTTCATGAAAGTGAGTAATCACCACTTGATCAATGTCTAATGACTTAAAAAAATTTTTAAATTCATTTGCTAATGACGCTGCTCCTGTATCAATCAACACGCCGTCTGTAGCAAAGCAATGCACCGCTAATCGTACCTTCTGAAACGTTAGCGAACCTTTTGCGATATGTACACCAGTAACCGTTTTTTGTTCAAACGTTTTCTTTAATAACAAGTTATCTCCCCCTTGTTTTTATTATAACAAAAAAGAATGAATATTCATTCATTTTGGTTTGGTTTGTAAAAATAAAAAAGAAGCTGCCTTAAAGCAGCTCTATGAATCAAAAAGTTTTGATCTCGTTAAAAAACGTACCCCCTCCGATTCTTCAAGGGAAAACATACCACCGCGCCCAGGTACAACATCAATAATCAGCTGTGTATGTTTCCAATATTCGTATTGTGCAACGTGCATATAAAATGGGCATCCTCCGATTTCACCAAGCCATACGTCTGAGTCACCGATGAAAAACTCTCCTTGTGGATAGCACATTGGTGAACTCCCGTCACAACATCCGCCTGATTGATGAAACATCAGTGGGCCATATTTCGCTTTTAGTTTTTCGATGAGTTGTAGCGCAGCATCGGTTGCGATGACTTTCGGTTGCATGTGCACCATCCTTTCAAAAAAGGCAGCGCTTTTGAGACGCTGCCTGAACGATTAGAAGAATCCAAGTTTTTTTGGTGAATAGCTAACAAGTAAGTTTTTCGTTTGTTGGTAATGTTCGAGCATCATTTTGTGCGTTTCACGTCCGATGCCTGACATTTTATATCCGCCGAAAGCTGCGTGCGCAGGATATGCGTGATAACAATTTGTCCACACACGTCCAGCTTGAATGCCGCGTCCGAAGCGATATGCAGTATTCACATCGCGCGTCCATACACCAGCACCTAGGCCATATAATGTGTCATTTGCGATCGCTAACGCTTCGTCCTTATCCTTGAATGTCGTCACAGACACAACAGGACCGAAAATTTCTTCTTGGAAAATGCGCATCCGATTATGCCCTTTGAAGACGGTTGGTTTGACATAATAACCACCTTGTAAATCTCCTTCTAACATATTGCGTTCGCCACCGATAAGAAGTTCAGCCCCTTCTTGTTTACCGATGTCAATGTATGACAAAATTTTTTCTAGTTGTTCGGATGAAGCTTGGGCACCAATCATTGTCGTTGTGTCGAGCGGATTGCCTTGTTTAATTTGTTTTACTCGCTCTAATGCTCGTTCCATAAATATATCGTAAATGGATTCTTCGATTAACGCGCGTGAAGGGCATGTACAAACTTCTCCTTGATTTAAAGCAAACATCGTGAATCCTTCAAGCGCTTTATCGAAAAATTCGTCATCTTTCGCAGCGACGTCTGCGAAGAAAATATTTGGTGACTTTCCGCCAAGTTCAAGTGTGACCGGGATTAAATTTTGAGATGCGTATTGCATAATGAGACGTCCAGTCGTTGTTTCGCCGGTAAAGGCAACCTTTGCGATGCGCGGGTTCGAAGCGAGCGGTTTGCCAGCTTCAAGGCCAAATCCGTTAACGACGTTGACAACGCCTTTTGGCAGCAAATCTTGAATCAGCTCGATCAGTACGAGAATGGATGTTGGTGTTTGTTCGGCTGGCTTTAATACAACACAGTTCCCAGCAGCTAAGGCAGGTGCGAGTTTCCAAGCTGCCATTAAAATCGGGAAGTTCCACGGAATAATTTGTCCAACAACACCGAGCGGCTCCTTGAAATGATAAGAAACGGTATCGTTGTCAAGTTCCGCTAATGTGCCTTCTTCTGCACGAATACAACCAGCAAAATAACGGAAATGATCAATGGCTAATGGGATGTCAGCTGCACGTGTTTCACGAATCGGTTTTCCGTTTTCCCATGTTTCTGCCACGGCAAGCATGTCTAAATTCTCTTCCATTCGGTCTGCAATTTTATTTAATAGGCGCGCTCGTTCAGCGACAGATGTGCGTCCCCATGCTTCTTTTGCCGCATGTGCAGCATCGAGTGCTAATTCAATATCAGCTGCTTTCGAGCGAGGTACTTCGCAATATACTTGTCCAGTAACAGGTGAAATATTTTCAAAGTATTCACCGTCAATGGGAGGCACCCATTCCCCACCGATGAAATTTTCATATCTCTTTTTGAATGTAATGAGTGAGCCAGGTTGTCCAGGTTGAGCATAAATCATGCAAACTCCTCCTTTTGTATCCGCTTTCAAATAAAAAAATAGCCAAGTCTGATACAAATGATATGTGGAGTTGTGGAGGAATATGATACGTTCATGACAGTGAGTTTAAATTTCAGTGAAGGTGTTTGTAAAACGAATGGAAAAATTGGGAGAGATGTAATGCGGAGTAGTGTGAGATAGAGAGCTTGTTAGTGTTTTGTGAACAATCAAAATGAAACGAAAAGTAGGGAAATAATTCGACGTGTTGAAACAATAAATGAGTGTATTTTGTAATATCAACGACTCGGATTATGTACAGTACGTGCGACTGTCATGCCAGGCATACGCACAAAAGTCGTTGATGTGGACGAGCATGAGGCACAAGCAATATACGAATGGTTTTTGGGAAATTGAACATAATGTGTCCCAAAAGTACACACTTTTTGGGACACACTCACTTTTAAAGGAATGCGTCAATTTCTTGCAACACTTCTCCGATTTTACGACCATGTATAAGCAAATCTGCCCAATCATCTAATGGCGTCGGTTCCATGTTCACAATCACTAATTTGGCCCCGCTTCGTTTCGCGATGACAGGAAGTTCGTTAGCTGGCGACACTTGTAAAGAAGAGCCGAGCACAATCCATAAGTCTGCCCGTTCAGCTGTTGTCCATGCTTGTTCAAACGCATCATACGGTAACGACTCCCCGAATAAAACAACGGAAGGGCGCAAAAAGCCACCGCATGTGCACGTAAACTGTTCGTCTACATACCGTTTTGCGTCGTATGTTTGCCTGCAACGAGAGCAATGAACCGTTCGCAATGTTCCATGTAATTCAATGACATTTGTACTGCCTGCTTGTTGGTGAAAGCCGTCGACATTTTGCGTAATAATTTGATGAATAAGCCCTTGATTTTGCCAGTTAGCTAAAATTGTATGCCCGATATGCGGCTGACATTCAAGAAGTGTGCGAATACGATATTGATAAAATGCGATAAACTCGTCTCGATTATGTTGCATAGCATACGTACTTGCCAATTGTTGTGGATTTTTCGTGCGCCAAAGTCCTGATTTTGCCGAACGAAAATCGGGAAGCCCGCTCTCTGTAGACATTCCTGCTCCAGTAAATACGACTGTATACGAAGACTCTTTCAACCATCTTTCTAGCATCCTGTCTCCCTCCTTTTTGTCTATCAATAACCATTTCTTTATTCGCCCTTTCCTTCCTTTATTTTCACATATGTTCACAAGAAAAATAAGGACTTTTGATTCATGCCCATGAAAATAAGAGAAGTATAATAAGAAGTAAAGGCACAGCTAAGGAAACTGAGCGTCGCAAAGCTATAGGGGCTAAGGGAAAAACCTATGCCAGCCAGCTGCCATTACCAAAAAACATACATATGAAATGGAGGGAAAAGGTAATGTTCAAAAAAGGATTACCGATTTTACTAGCATCGATGCTTGTTGCGTCACCTACTTTTGCGGCAAAGCATGATGAAGCGAAACATGCCCAAAAAAGTTATCTAGTAGTGAAAAAGGAAGAAGCGAAGAAAAAACAAGGGCTAGCTAAGAAGAAAGAAGAACAAAAAATGTTGAAAAATAAACTAGCAGAATTAAATAAAAAGTTGCGCAAGATCGAACTGCGTTTAAATGAGATATCAACAGCGCTTGAAACGCTTAGCACGCTAAAAGAACAACAAGTAGAACCAACAACAGAGGAAGCGACACAACCAATCAATGAACAAGATGGTACAGTTGTAACAACGCCTGAACAATCAACTGAACAACCAGCTGTCACACAAGAACAAGATGAAGCGGAAAAACAAGAAGAGCTAGATAAATGGATTGGAAAACTTATTTCTACTTCTAACCAGTTAAAAGCAGTGAAAAACGAAATTCGCGCGTTAGAAAAGAAAGGATTCACGAATGTTGGGGATGTACAGACGTTGAAAGAAAAAGTAAAAATGCTAGATGAAAAAGTACAACAAAATAAAAAGAAGTTGCTTGAGCTACTATGATTAAAAGGGGAGGATGTGACTGTTCGTCACATCCCTTTTTGTTGGAGTAAATCAAGAAGTAAGTGTACAAGTTTATTGTTTTTCATTGTCGGCGAGTAAAGATAAGAAAATGTTCGATAAAAAGGAGAATGTTTGACGTAAACAATCGATAAGTTTTTAAGATTCAACTCCTGTTCAATGACATGACGTGAAAGGAGGGATAAACCGTTTCCGTGCATTAACGTTTCTTTTATTCCTTGATTGCTGCTAATAATCATGAGTGATTTTACTTTTAGTCCATTTGAACGAATAAAATGGTTAAAGTATTCACGTGTTCCAGATCCTAATTCGCGTGTAATCCATCGTTGGTTTTGTAAATCATTTATCGATACTTCCTGTTTGTGAGCGAGTGGGTGATCATTAGACGCAACGATGACTAGCTCATCTCGCATAAATGGGTACACCATCAACTCTTTTTCATTTGTTTGACCTTCAATTAAACCGATATGTGTTTGATACGTACGAACGAGCTCTACAATTTCTTTTGTATTACCGATAATCACTTCTAATTGTAATTCTGGATAGTCGTTTTGTAAGGCGCACAGAAAGGTAGGTAACACGTATTCCCCGATCGTAAAACTAGCCCCAATTTTTAATGTTCCTTTCACATAGTCATGATGCTCTAAAATATCTTGTTTTGTCTGTTCATATAAAGCTATGATTTTTTTGGCTCGATCGTAAAGCAATTCTCCCGTTGGCGTCATTTGTAGTTCTTTTGGTGAACGAATAAATAGTTTTGTTTGAAATTCTTTTTCTAAATTTTTAATATGCAAGCTTACACTTGGCTGAGATAAATGAAGAATTTCTGCTGTTTTTGTGAAATGTTTCACCTCTGCCAACTTGATAAATGTTTTTAATTGTTCGTACATCACTTTCGCTCCTTAATTATTAAAAAAATAAATAGTTCTGATAATTTATATTTATTTTACTAATTTTATTTTTTGCGGTAAAGTCAAATAAAACATACTTGATTGATAGGAATAGTAAAAATGAGAGGTGAAACATGTTGCCATTTCAAGTGACAAACAGTCCATTTAATGAAAAACAAGTTGAACTCCTTAACCAGCTTTGGCCGACATTAACGTCAGCACAAAAGCTTTGGTTGAGCGGCTACTTAGCTGCTACTGAGGTGATCGGTGTAACAGCACAACAAGAAGCCCAAGTATTAAAAGAAGTAACCGTTCTTTACGGGTCGCAAACAGGAAACGCACAAAAACTAGCGGAAAAAGTAGGAGAAACACTTAAACATCGTGGGTTCCATGTCACCGTTTCCTCGATGCTTGATTTTAAGCCAAACGAATTAAAAAAAATTGACACATTACTCATTGTCGTTAGCACATACGGAGAAGGTGAACCACCAGATAACGCCTTGTCATTTTACGAATTTCTTCATAGCAAGCGCGCACCGAAACTTGATCATCTTCGTTTTTCTGTATTGGCGCTTGGCGATACGTCGTATGAACATTTTTGTAAGACGGGAAAAGATTTTGATAAACGATTAGAAGAATTAGGTGGAACGCGTTTATATGAACGTGTCGACTGTGACGTTGATTATGAAGAGTCAGCAACAAAATGGCTTGATGGCGTGTTGAACGAATTAAATAAGCAAGGCTCCTTTTCCGTCGTAGCAACGCCATCTGCACAAGCACAACCAACGGCGCTTTATTCACGAAAGCATCCGTTTCAAGCAGAAGTGTTAGAAAATATTAACTTAAACGGACGCGGTTCAAATAAAGAAACACGTCATATTGAATTATCGCTCGAAGGTTCAGGATTGGTATTTGAACCAGGCGATGCGCTTGGTGTTTTTCCGAAAAACGATCCAGAACTTGTCGATCTCATTATTCAAGAAATGAAATGGAATCCAGACACACTGGTTTCTGTTGAAGGAAAAGAAGAACCGTTACGCGAAGTGCTGCTTTCCCGATTAGAAATTACGGTGTTAACTGAGCAATTATTGCAATCGCTTGCTTCATTTTCACGTAGCCCCGATTTTCACGCACTTCTTTCTGCTGAACAAGAAGCGAAGCGAAAAGAATATATAAAAGGACGCGATGTATTGGATGTTCTCCGTGAGTTCGGCCCGTGGGAGATGACACCAGACCAGTTTGTGCCTTCTCTACGGAAGCTGCAACCCCGTTTCTATTCAATCGCAAACAGTTTAGCGGCGTATCCAGAAGAAGTGCATATTACCGTTGGTGCTGTTCGTTATGAAGCGCACGGACGTTTACGAAAAGGTGTTTGTTCGACATTTTGCGCGGAGCGCCTGCACATTGGCGATAAACTTCCGGTGTTTATCCATCACAATCCGAACTTTAAACTGCCGAAAGATGCGAATACACCAATCATTATGATTGGACCAGGTACAGGGGTTGCGCCGTTCCGCAGCTTCTTGCAAGAGCGTGAGGCGATTGGTGCAAAAGGAAAGTCATGGCTGTTTTTTGGTGACCAACATTTCGTGACCGACTTCCTTTATCAAACAGAATGGCAAGCTTGGCTGAAAAATGGTGTGTTGACAAAAATGGATGTTGCGTTTTCACGCGATACGGATCAAAAAGTGTACGTGCAACATCGTATGCTCGAGCAAAGTAAACAATTATTCCGATGGTTACAAGACGGAGCGGTTGTTTATGTTTGTGGTGACAAACAACGTATGGCGCGCGACGTTCATGAAACGCTTATTCATATTATTGCTCAAGAAGGAAATATGACGCGAGAACAAGCAGAAGCGTATATCGCTCACATGCAACAACAAAAACGATACCAACGCGATGTATATTAGGGGGGATGATTGTGGAAAAGTTTGTATTAACTCCACCAGATGGACCGCCAAGCGATGTCGAGCGCATTAAACAAGAAAGCAATTATTTGCGCGGAACGTTAAAAGAAACGATGGAAGATCGCATCACCGCGGGTATTCCAGAAGATGATAACCGGTTAATGAAATTTCATGGCAGCTATTTACAAGATGATCGTGATTTAAGAGCAGAGCGGCAAAAACAGAAGTTAGAGCCTGCGTATCAATTTATGATTCGCGTTCGTACGCCAGGCGGAGTAGCGACACCAGAACAGTGGCTTGCGATGGATGAACTAGCAAGAAAATACGCCAACGGGACATTAAAGCTTACAACACGGCAAGCGTTTCAGTTTCATGGCGTACTGAAATGGAATATGAAAAAAACGCTACAAGCGATTAACGATGCTCTGCTTACAACGTTGGCAGCTTGTGGTGACGTGAACCGAAACGTTATGTGTAACCCGAATCCGTACCAGTCAGAAATACATGCGGAAGTGTATGAATGGGCAAAAATGTTAAGTGACCATTTATTGCCACAAACAAGAGCATATTACGAAATTTGGTTGGATGAAGAAAAAGTGGCCGGTACACCAGAAATAGAGCAAGAGCCGATTTACGGAGCGCTGTACTTGCCGCGGAAATTTAAAATTGGTATCGCTGTTCCACCTTCAAACGATGTCGACGTGTTTTCGCAAGACCTTGGTTTTATCGCGATTGTTGAACAAGGAAAGCTCGTTGGTTTTAACGTGGCAATCGGCGGCGGAATGGGAATGACGCATGGCGACCGTACGACATATCCACAGCTAGCAAAGGTGATCGGTTTTTGTAAACCTGAACAAGTCATTGATGTGGCGGAAAAAGTTGTCACGATTCAGCGCGATTACGGCAATCGCTCCGTACGAAAACACGCCCGTTTCAAGTATACGATTGATCGGTTAGGCCTTGAAGCTGTCAAAGCAGAATTAGAGCGCCGACTCGGCTTTGAGCTAGAAGAAGCGCGCCCGTATCATTTTGAACATAATGGCGATCGCTACGGCTGGGTTGAAGGGGTAAACGGAACATGGCATTTTACCCTATTTGTCGAAGGTGGTCGAGTGAAAGATACGGATGATTATTTGTTAATGACAGGCTTGCGAGAAATTGCGAAAGTTCATACGGGCGATTTTCGCTTGACTGCGAATCAAAACTTAGTCATCGCCAATGTGCCAAGTGAGAAAAAAGAAGAAATTGATACGCTTATTAAGCAATACAAATTAACAGATGGGAAACATTATAGTGCCCTTCGCCGTAACTCGCTCGCTTGTGTGGCGTTACCAACATGCGGATTAGCGATGGCAGAAGCGGAGAGATACTTGCCGACACTCATTGATAAAATTGAAGAAATTATCGAAGAAAATGGGCTTCACGACGAAGAAATCACGATTCGCATGACCGGCTGTCCGAACGGTTGTGCCCGTCATGTGCTTGGAGAAATTGCATTTATCGGCAAATCCGTCGGTAAATATAATATGTATCTCGGTGCAGCGTTTGACGGCAGCCGTCTTGGAAAATTGTATCGGGAAAATATCGGAGAAAAAGAAATTTTATCTGAACTTCGTATGCTTCTTTCTCGTTATGCAAAAGAACGCTTTGATGGTGAACGTTTTGGCGACTTTGTCATTCGCGTCGGTATCGTAAAAGAAGTAACAGATGGAACGAACTTTCACGATTAAACAAATCGGCTTTCCGTTGGGAGAGCCGATTTGTTTGTAAAAAAGGATGATTTTGAACGGTGGAGAATATAATAAAGGGGCTCATTTTATTTACAGAAAGGGGTAATCGACATGATCGTCACAACAACAAATAGCATCGAAGGAAAACAAATTGAGCAATATCTCGGCTTGGTGTCTGGTGAAGTCATTTTAGGAGCTAATGTTGTCCGCGATTTTTTAGCGAGCATTACCGACATTATTGGCGGTCGAAGTGGGACATATGAAAGTAAGTTAGCTGAGGGACGGGAGATGGCCGTTCAAGAAATGGTAAAAAAGGCGCGCAATATGGGGGCAAATGCAGTAATCGGCGTCGATCTTGATTTTGAAACGTTGCGCGACGGAATGATGATGTGCATTGCGACAGGTACAGCGGTGAAGTTGAAGGAATAGTAGGGATGTAAGAAGAAGCTCGAGCGGCTTCTTCTTTTTACTTGATTTCAAGTGTAAACATGTATATTATGTAATTAGAAATTTGTCTAAATGTCTATTTTTTAGATGATATTTAGAAATTTGTCTAAATATCTAAAAGAAAGTGGGTGAAAAAATGGCATTTAACGAGGCGTTTAAAGCGATTGCTGATCCGAATCGCAGGAAAATTTTATCACTATTAAAAAAAGGAGATTTAACAGCAGGGGAAATTGCGGAACATTTCGATATGCAAAAGCCGAGTGTTTCCCATCACTTAAAAATATTAAAACAAGCCGATTTAGTGGAAGATCGACGGGTTGGTCAGCATATTTATTACTCATTGAACACAACTGTTTTCCAAGATTTAATGAGCTGGTTTTATAACATATTACAAAAAGAAGGAGATGAATCATGAAAAAATATTGGATGATTATGATTCTCGTTGTGTGTAGCTACGTATTGAGCCTGTTGGCTATTCCGTATTTACCGAGTGAAGTGGCGATTCATTGGAATGTGGCAGGGGAAGCTGACGGATTTGTAAATAAATGGTGGGGCGCATTATTATTCCCAATCTGTTTAACATTCATTGTTGCTCTCGTTACGTTCTTGCCGAAATTTGATCCACGAAAAGAAAACTACAAGAAATTTGAAAACGTATATCGCATTTTTTTACACGTGTTTGTTTTATTTTTATTTAGCATGCATGTGGTGACGCTCGCATATAATGTCGGGTTTCCTGTGCAAGTTGATATTGTTGTGCCTATCGGGGTGGGTGTTTTATTTATTGTCCTTGGCAATTATATGCCAAAAATCAAACCAAACTATTTTATTGGCATTCGCACTCCTTGGACGTTAGATAATGAAACGGTTTGGCAAAAAACGCATCGTGTCGGAGGAAAAGTGTTTGTTATGATGGGTGTGTTGGTCATGCTGACGATATTTGTAGAAAGTGTGTGGCGCTTTGTTCTTCTCTTCATTATTGTGTTTGGTGGTACGATTTATTTGTTTGTTCAGTCGTATATTTTTTCTCGTCAATGAAGGGAGAGATCAGTTTGGTTGGGACGTCTGTTCAATTGTTTCTTTCTTTGATTGTTCCGTTAGCACTCGTCATATATGGAAGAAAAAAGAGATGGCTTTCTTGGAAAGCGTTTGGTGTCGGTTTGCTTATTTTTGTTTTATTTTCACAAGTGCTAGAGAAAGTTGTGCATATGCTTGTCGTTGATCCGAGCGGTACGTCGTTAAAAGGAATAAGTAACGTTTGGGCGTTTGTTGCTTACGGGGCTTTAGCAGCTGGGGTGTTTGAAGAGATAGGAAGATATGTCGGATTTCGTTTTATGTTAAAAAACAACCGGACGTATGGAGATGGGTTATCGTTTGGTTTAGGGCACGGAGGAATAGAAGCTGTGCTCATTGGAGGGGTTAGTGCCATAAATATGATGATCCTTTCACATCTCGTGCAAACAGGTCAGTTTGAGCAAATTGCTTCCTCTCTTCCTGCTACACAGGTGGAGATGCTCAAAACCATGTTAAATCAGCCTGATTGGATGTATGTATTAGGGGGGATCGAGCGAACGTTTGCGATTGCAATCCATATTGCGCTTTCTCTTCTTGTTTTATATGGGGTTCGAAAAGGACAATTTCGTTACGTGGTGTATGCGATTTTGATTCATACGTTAATTGATGTGGTCCCTGCGTTATATCAAGTGAAAATCATTTCAAACGTTTGGATTGTAGAAACGATTCTCGCTTTGATTGCCTTCACTTCGCTTGTCTTCATTCGACGTATAGCAGAAAAATTTTAAAAACATATTGCATCGAAACGCGTTTCATCCCTTATGCTCTTGTCAAAGGTATAATTGAGAGGAATTTTATGGGTATATTGTATATTTTTATTTTATGTGCTATTGAGTTAATCGGAGCACAGTTCGCCATAGAAGCAGCTTCAAAGCGAAAGTAAAAAGGGAGGATGGACAAATGAAACAAATAAACATTGGTAACTCTGGGCTAATAGCCTCAGAAATTGTGTTAGGATGCATGCGAATTTCGGAAATGTCTGTTTCTGAGCTGTCGCGATATATAGACGAAGCGATTGAAGCAGGAATTACGATGTTTGACCATGCAGATATTTACGGAAAAGGACGTTGTGAAGAGCTGTTTGGTGAAGTGCTTGCTTCTCGACCGCATTTGCGCGAACGCATCCACATTCAAAGCAAATGTTCGATTCGAGATGGCTATTATGACTTGTCAAAAGAGCACATTTTAACATCTGTCGACGGCATATTGAAACGACTTCAAACCGATTATTTAGACATGTTACTTTTACACCGACCGGATACGCTGATGGAACTAGAAGAAGTAGCAGAGGCGTTTGACCGTTTACATGAAAGTGGAAAAGTTCGGCATTTCGGGGTGAGTAACTTCAATAGTATGCAAATCGAGCTATTGCAAGCATACGTTAAACAGCCGATTATCGCGAACCAAATGCAATTCAGTATTATGCATGCGAATTTAGTGACAAGCGGCATTCAAGCAAATACGCTATTTGACGGAGCACTAAACCGCGACGGACATATTTTAGAATATTGTCGCCTAAAAAATATCACCATCCAAGCATGGTCTCCGTTCCAATACGGCTTTTTCGAAGGAGTGTTCATTGACAACGAAAAATTTCCAGAAGTTAATGAAGTACTCGGACGGTTAGCGGAGGAAAAAGGAGTAAGCAAGTCAGCGATTGCTGTCGCTTGGATTTTGCGCCATCCAGCGAACATGCAAGTGATCGTTGGCACAACAAATTCTGCTCGCTTAAAAGACATTTGCCAAGCAAGTCACGTGCAACTCTCTCGACAAGAGTGGTACGAAATCTACCGTACGGCAGGTCATCGGTTGCCGTAATGACGAAAACACTTTTTTGGCGATTGCTGAAAAAGTGTTTTTTCATTGTTTAAGTTCTGTCTTATTTTCATGCTATCGTGCTAAAATAAGGGGGGATTATTTTTATGCTGGGGGACTGAACAATGACAACGACGACGAAAGTAAAGACGGACATTGAAATTGCTCAAGAAACGAAATTAAAGCGCATTCAAGATATTGCAAGTGAACTTGATTTGTTAGAAGAAGAGCTCGAGCCGTATGGACATTACAAAGCAAAAATTTCGCTTCAGGCGATGAGACGACTGGCGACGAAACAAGATGGTAAAGTCATTTTAGTGACTTCCATTAATCCAACGCCAGCGGGGGAAGGGAAATCAACAGTTACAGTTGGGCTCGGTCAAGCGCTACATAAACTCGGTAAAAAAGTGATGATCGCGATGCGGGAACCTTCCCTTGGTCCGACGATGGGAATAAAAGGGGGGGCGACAGGCGGAGGGTATTCACAAGTATTGCCGATGGAGGAAATTAATTTGCATTTCACAGGTGATTTGCATGCGATTACGACCGCGAATAACGCTTTAGCTGCCCTTATTGACAATCATATTCATCAAGGAAATGAATTACGAATCGATACACGTCGTATCGTTTGGAAGCGAGCAGTTGATTTAAATGACCGTGCGCTACGTAAAGTCGTGGTCGGATTAGGTGGACCGACGCAAGGTGTGCCGCGCGAGGACGGATTCGATATTACCGTTGCCTCTGAAATCATGGCGGTGTTCTGCTTAGCAACCGATTTGCAAGACTTAAAACAGCGTTTAGCAAAAATGGTTGTGGCGTATAACGTGGATCGTCAACCAGTTACAGTAGCTGACCTTGGCGTCGAAGGAGCGCTCACGCTTTTATTAAAAGATGCCCTAAAACCGAATTTAGTCCAAACGGTAGAACATGTACCTGCGCTTGTGCACGGGGGCCCGTTTGCCAATATCGCTCATGGATGCAATAGCGTCATTGCGACAAAAATGGCGCAAAAGCTTGGTGACTATGTCGTGACAGAGGCGGGATTTGGTGCAGATTTAGGGGCGGAGAAATTTTTACATATTAAAGCGCGCACGGCAGGAATTGAACCATCAGCAGTTGTCATTGTGGCAACGATTCGGGCGTTAAAAATGCACGGTGGGGTAGGGAAACAACAGTTAGCGAGCGAAAATGTCGAAGCATTGAAAAAAGGATTAGCCAATTTAGAGAAACATATTGAAACGATTCAAGCGTTTGGCTTGCCGTTTGTCGTTGCTATTAACCGTTTTATTACGGATACAGATAAAGAAATTCAAGCATTAACGGCATTTTGTGAAGAAAAAGGATATCCTGTATCGTTAACGGAAGTATGGGAAAAAGGTGGAGATGGCGGAATTGATTTAGCTCATAAAGTATTAGAAGTAATCGAAAATACAAAAAGCACGTACACCCCGTTATACGAATTAGATGAACCGATTATGGATAAAATCCAAAAAATTGCCCGCATTGTTTATGGCGCAAATGACGTTTCTTTTTCCGATAAGGCGAAAAAGCAAATCGAACAATTTACATCGTTCGGGTGGGACAAGCTACCGATTTGCATGGCGAAAACGCAATATTCGCTTTCCGATGATCCATCAAAACTCGGGCGACCAATCGATTTCACGATTACAGTGCGCGAATTAAAACCATCGATTGGCGCAGGTTTCCTCGTTGCCTTAACAGGAGATGTAATGACGATGCCAGGACTACCAAAACAACCAGCAGCGCTTCAAATGGATGTCGATGAATATGGAAACGCGCGTGGGCTTTTCTAAGTGAGCAATAAGGTGTAAAAGCGTCTCATCTATGTGATGAGTCGCTTTTTATGAGTAAGCAGAAAAATTGAAATATTGACAGAAGGTATTATAATGTAAATATTCCATTTTTTTATAGGGAGAGAGGAAAATGCAAGCAAGTGTTGAACAGCGTGCAAATATGCAAACTGTCGTGTATCCGATTTTAATTGCTATTAGCATTGGTCATTTGCTAAATGATGCGATGCAAGCTGTTGTTCCAGCGTTATTTCCGATTTTAGAGTCGTCAATGAAATTGTCCTATACACAAATTGGTTGGATTGCATTTACCCTGAACATGACTTCTTCTATTTTACAGCCGGTTGTCGGATTGTTTTCCGACCGCTATCCATCGCCGAGTTTTTTGCCGCTCGGCATGGGAGCGAGCATGTTAGGGATGATCGGATTGGCGTTTGCGCCTAATTTTTTCTTTGTTCTATTATCCGTTTTATTTATCGGATTAGGCTCAGCTGTATTTCACCCAGAAGGTTCGCGTGTCGTTTATTTTGCAGCTCGGGCGAAAAGAGGATTCGCTCAATCCATTTACCAACTCGGTGGCAATACAGGGAATGCCCTTGCTCCGCTATTCACCGCCCTCATTTTCGTTCCGTTCGGTCAAAAAGGAGCAAGTTGGTTTGTTATTGTTGCAGCCATTGGGATGTCTATTTTATTTTGGGTATCGAAATGGTATGCTGTTCAATTGCATAAACTGAAAAATCGTCCGAACAAAACGACAGAAGGAAAGAAGCATACAAGCAAACGAATTATAGTTGCCCTTGTTCTTCTCGTATTGCTAGTATTTGCACGTTCGTGGTATTATGCTGGGATTTCAAATTATTATCAATTTTATTTGATGAAATATTACGATATTTCCATTCGTGAGGCGCAGCTTTATTTATTTGTTTTTATGATTGCTGGAGCGATCGGTACCGTTTTTGGCGGTCCGCTTGCTGATCGATTTGGGAGACGAAATTTAATTTTTGCATCCACGCTCGGTACGGCACCGTTTGCACTCATTTTGCCATATGTGCCACTTCATTTTGTTTTGCCAATTGTTTTTGTCACGGGTTTTATTTTATCGTCTAGTTTCGCTACTTTTGTTGTTTATGCGCAAGAATTGCTTCCGGGAAATGTCGGGATGGCATCAGGATTAATTGTGGGTCTCGCATTTGGAATGGGAGCGCTTGGAGCGGTTGCACTCGGAAAAATTGCAGACGTGTATACACTAAAAACACTTATGGTTATGTGTAGCTTTCTTCCTTTGTTTGGCGTGTTGACATTTTGGTTGCCGAAAGAAGCATAGTGGCAAGCGGGAAGCTTGCCACTATACTGATTTAACATATGGATAACCATTAAGAACACGTGAGACAGTTGAAACAGAAACGCCTGCACGTTTTGCGATTTCACGAATATTTGCCATATTTTCACCTGCTTTTGACGACATATAGTTATATTTTACTTCTTTTTTGATGGAGGTGTAAAAGGTTTCATATACTAGGAGGATTTTAGTCACAATGATGTTGGATTGACAGAAATCGAGTGGCATAATGATGAAAAAAGTCTTTTCCAAAAGAAGATCAGCTTGCCCGTTTTCATGGGCAAGCTGGCAACTACGGTAAATCAATGAGCATAAAACGGCTGTTTGTTTTTGCGGTGATATGCAATGTTGTTATATCTGTTATACGCGCGGCATCGCGACGTTGTAACATTGTATCATCATTTAATACGAGTTCTCCTTCAATAACAAACAGGTATATGCGACGTCCTTCTTGTTGATGGAATGTTATGTGCTGATTATTTTCTAAATCGGATAAATACATCGTTATATCTTGATGAATGTAAGCAACTTGATCACCTGCTTGTGTTTGCGAAACAATAGGTAATAAACGATTTTTCATTTTTTCAATATCATATGAAACTTGTTCGTATGATGGGGTAAGACCGTATGTGTCAGGTAAAAACCAAAGTTGCAGCAGATTGACTTCTTCTGTAGTAGACGGATTCATCTCTGAATGTACAATACCTGTTCCAGCTGTCATTCGTTGTACTTCACCGAACGAAATGATGCGATGATTGCCTAGATTATCGCGATGTTCGAGCTGTCCCTTTAAGACGACTGTCACAATCTCCATTTCCTGATGAGGGTGAGCTCCAAAACCACGTTGTGGCGCGATGATATCATCGTTAAATACGCGCAATGGGCCAAAGTTCATATTTTTTCGATCAAAATATTCAGCAAATGAAAAACTAAAATAACTTTGCAACCAACCGTGGTTTGATTCAAATCGTTCATGTGCAGGATATACGTAAATCATGGTGTGCCTCCTTATTTTATAAGTGCATCAATTGAGTAGTCGCCTGCGCCGATAAGAGCAATGCCGATCACAACAGCAATTAAAATAAAATTGTATTCGAAGCCGTTTTGTGTGACCCAAAACCCATTTGGTGCATGTACTTTTACAATGGCAACGATCATCGTTGCAGCAATTAACAAAGCTGCAAATGGGGTGAACAACCCTAGGGCAAACAATAATCCACCGACGAATTCAGCTAAGCCAGCGATTAAAGCCATAGTCACTCCAGGTTTTAGTCCGATCGATTCAAGCCATCCTCCCGTTCCTTTTAAGCCATATCCTCCGAACCATCCGAACAACTTTTGCGCGCCATGACCGACAAAAGTTAAACCGACAGCGAGACGAATAAGTAAAATACCAATGTGCATCATAATCATTTCTCCTTTCATATATCTTGATTTCAAGATAAAAGTTGTGCGATAGGCCTTTAAAAAGGCGCTAATGAAAGACCTATCTTTTTGAGCAAGTGAATCGCCATTTCTTTTTCATCTGTGGACAAAGATTGGAAAATCTCCAACATTTTTTGTGCGTGCTGCGGGAAAATGTGATCCATTAGTGCTTTTCCTTCTTCAGTAATAACAGCGTACGTAATGCGGCGGTCCTTTTCACAACGTTGCCGGACAATATATCCTTTTTCTTCGAGTTTGTCGATGACGTATGTCATGCTCCCACTTGTAAGCAAAATTTTATCACCGATTTGCTGGATCGGCTGCGCTCCTTTATGATACAGCAAATCGAGAACACCAAACTCCGTTGGATTTAGTCCGTAACGTTGGATGTCATGTTTTACATGTTCCGACACAGCCTTATGTGCTCTAGAAAGGACAATGAATAGTTTTAATGATAATGTTTGATCGTTTTGGCTCATGTGCATCAACCTTTATCTTGATTTCAAGATAATTATAAACTTACGAAAAGTAAGTTGTCAATATAGTTGTTTTTATGTATATCGTATAAGGTGCTAGTTCAGCCATACGCTTTCGACTAGCACCGATGATTCCTTATTTGCTTTCGTCAAGAATGCGCGGAAATAAAATATTATTCTCAAGATGAATATGAGTGAATAAATCTTCCTCTAGCGCTTCAAGCCGATTGTAAACTAGTCGATACGTTCCACATGCATCAAAAGGCGGTGTAAAATCGTTCGTGATTTTGCGAATTTCTTTAATAATATCTCCTGCCGTATCGTGTTCGGTAACAAGTTCTTCAATAACTTCTCTCATCGCCTGTTTATTTTCTTTCGTCGGATGTTGTTCGAATTGGATGATTAATGGAAATGCTTTTGTTTCTTCTTTCATTAAATGTTGTTCTAGTTCTGTTTTTAGCTCATTGAACAGCTTATGCACTTGAACTAAGTGTGGCTGTGTGGGACCATGAACGCGTGCCACTTTTGTTACATATGGGCTAAGTTGTGGCAATTCTTCCATTAAAAAATGATGATGTTTTTGAACAATATGCTCGATTAAGTTTGTATAGGAAGCCTCCATCCAGTTTTTTTCTACCTTTTCAAGCGATTTTTCATACATTGATTGTAGCTCACTTAAAATTGTTTCTATATCTAATTGTTTTTCAGCGAGCACTTCAGATAAGGAACGATTTCCACCACAACAAAAATCAATTTTATATACTTTAAACAAATCGCTCGCTTTTGGGAACATCGCCACAATTTCACCGACCGTGGATTGTGCATTGAATATATTTTCCATAATTTTCTCCTCCGAAATGTATTGATATGTACAATGTAATCATATCTTCTTTTTTGTCTGTTTGTTGTGATGCCCATCACATGATTGTTGTGATTTTGAAAAAACTTTGACAAATAAACTGTTCATATTGAAAGTGTAATGGTTTATGAATAAATTTCCATATACATTCGCGAGTGTTGAGTGCCATATGATCTGGGGGTTTTCCATAAATTAGATAATGATAGATTGCTAAATCCCTGCTAGTCTTATAAGCGAGCAACGGACTAGGAGGGATAACATGAGGAAATTACTAGCACTTGCTTCTATGTTTGTAGTTGCTTTTTGTTTTTCAACAACTGAAGTGAATGCGCAAACGACAGTTCATTACGTAAAACCAGGTGAAACGTTTTGGACGATTGCAAAAAGCTACAATGTTTCATTGCTTGAACTTCAACGAATAAACCAAAAACAAACAGATGTTTTATTTGTTGGTGAAACGTTGCGTATCCCGCAACCTATTTCTCAAGCTGATAAAGATTTATTGGCCCGTCTTGTTCATGCGGAAGCAAAAGGGGAATCATATGCAGGAAAAGTAGCGGTGGCAACTGTCGTTTTGAACCGTGTCGATCATCCGAATTTCCCGAATACGATTCGCCAAGTCATCTATGAACGTTCTGGGGGATATTATGCGTTTACTCCTGTACAAAATGGGGAGATTAACAAACCAGCAGATCGTGAAGCATATCGGGCGGTTGAAGAAGCCATTGTTTTTCGCGGTTTAGGAAGTGGATCATTATATTTTTACAATCCAAAAACGGCGAAAAGCGAATGGATCCGTTCACGACAAGTAACTGTGATCATTGGAAACCATGTATTTGCGAAATAAAAGTGCAAAATAAAAGGTTTGTTTCATATGATTGAAGTGAAAGGTGTCCCAGAAAGTTTTTGGGACACCTTTTTACTTTTTATTTTTTTTCAAACGTCCTTCGCGCTTTGCTGCTTCACGAAGTAAAAATTCGATATGAGCAATTCACGCTTCGAAATTCATCTTGTGCCCAACGTTTGATGATTTCGTATAATTTTGGGTCGATTCGTAGCGGAAAGTTTTTTTTCTTTGTCATTTGTTGTTCACCGTTAGTATAAAGTTCCGGCATTAATAACAGGTTGGGCTCCGCGATCAGAAATGATCGCCACCATCAAATTATTAACCATATTCGCTTTTCTTTCTTCATCTAATTGTAAATGAGCCTCTTTGTCAAGTTGTTCAATCGCCATTTTTGCCATTGAAACGGCCCCTTCGACGATTTTTTGTCTTGCCGCTAAGATGGCAGCTGCTTGTTGTCGTTGTAACATGGCACTTG
Source organism: Anoxybacillus flavithermus (assembly GCA_002243705.1). Taxonomy (GTDB): domain Bacteria; phylum Bacillota; class Bacilli; order Bacillales; family Anoxybacillaceae; genus Anoxybacillus; species Anoxybacillus flavithermus. The sequence goes on along the minus strand of CP020815.1, from coordinate 2,156,248 downwards.
CGATTTCCGTTGAGTACGCCAAGTGTGTTAGACGTGCTTCAATGACTTCAACACCTGCAACATTCAATCTCTCTTGTAGTTCTTTTGCTAATACTTCTGAAACAATGTCGGCATTTCCACGAAGTGAAATATCTTCAGTTTCAAATGTGTCATATGGGTATTTTGTTGCGACGTGACGAATGGCTGTTTCACTCTGGATTTCAACGAATTGTTCATAGTGATCTACATCAAACATCGCTTTTGCTGAATCAACGACTTTAAAAACGACGACAGCTGCAATTTCAATCGGGTTTCCCTCAATGTCATTTACTTTTAGCTTTGCGCTATTAAAGTTGCGAACACGTAACGAAACGGTTTTGCGAACGCTGAGGGGAACGGTTAGAAATAAGCCACTATCGCGAATAGTCCCGATATATTTCCCGAAAAAGATGACAACTTTTGCTTGATTAGGCTGAACCATTGTCATCCCTGTTGATAATAGGAAAGCAAGAAAAACAAACGAAAGCGGAAGTGCAAGTTCCATATTCATAAAAAATCGCCAAACAGCTCCTGCAAGCAACACGATGATAAAAAATAAAGCGATAAAACCATTTACATACCATGCTCTTTTTTCTTTCATTTTTTCTCCTCCTCACATCACTTTGATATTTTTATGATATTATATTTTCTATTATATGTAAAAAATATTTTATTGACTAATCAGTCAAAATTCTATATAATGGAATTGACTTGTTAGTCAATAAATGAGTGATGCTGGGGAGGCGGAATAATGGGCATTGTTGATGTTAAACAGTTAACGAAAATGTATAAAAACAATCGAGGAATTGAACGAGTCACATTTTCGATTGAGGAAGGGGAAATTTTTGGGTTTATCGGGCCGAATGGGGCAGGAAAAAGCACAACGATTCGCACGTTATTAAATTTTATTTATCCAACAAGCGGTAGTGCTACAATTTTCGGGAAAGATATTGTGAAAGATGCAAAAGAAATTCGGAGACATGTCGGCTATTTACCTTCTGAAGTGCATTACTATGATGATATGAAAGTAATCGACTTATTGACGTATTCGGCATCATTTTACAAAGTGTCAGATCAACGATTGAAACAGTTAGCTGAACGTCTTGATTTAGATGTGCATAAAAAAATTGAAGATTTGTCGTTTGGAAATCGAAAGAAAGTCGGTATCGTTCAGGCGCTTTTACACGAGCCAAAATTGCTAATTTTAGATGAACCAACAGGTGGATTAGATCCGCTCATGCAGCATACATTTTTTGAGCTTCTTTTAGAGGAACGAAAAAAAGGTGTAACGATTTTCTTCTCTTCACACATTCTTTCAGAAGTACAAAAGCTTTGCGACCGTGTAGCAATTATTAAGGAAGGAAAGTTAATTCAGGTGGAAACGGTTGAGCATTTAACAAAAAACCATTTGAAACACGTGACGGTCGTGTTTGAAGAAGGGCAACACATGACATTTGATTTGTCAGGTATTGTAAACAAAGAAGTGAAAGGCAATGAGATGACGATGTTATATCAAGGAGATATGAATGAACTCATTGCTCAGCTGCACAGTCTGCGCATCAAAGATGTGTCGATTAGCGAACCGTCTCTTGAAGATGTGTTTATGCACTATTACGAAAAGTGAGGGATGGACGATGTTTAAAAGAGAATGGCAACGAAACGCAAAACCATTGGTCATCTGGAGCGTTGTGATTGGCGGGCTCGTTCTTTTAACGTTAAGTATTTTTCCACAGTTTGCAGAGCAACAAAAAGAAGTCACAAAACTTCTTCAATCGTTGCCCTCAGCGATGATTAAAGCATTTGGAATGGATCAACTAAGCATTGGTGATTTAACTGGGTATTACGGTGTTCGTGTATATACGATGACGACGTTGCTCGGTAGCGTTTATGCAGCGATGTTAGCTGCTAACATTGTTGCAAAAGAGGAGAATGATAAAACGATTGAATTTTTACTCGCTAAACCAGTAACAAGAAGTGAAATTTTAACAAAGAAATGGCTTGTTGTGGCGGTGAATATTCTTATTTTGAATGCGGTTTCTTTGCTTGTTAGTTTTATTGGTTTTCAAATGGCTAAAGAATACGATGTATCACTGAAGGCTGTTTATTTACTGACATTGGCAACGGTATTGCTTCACTTTACGTTTGCAGCTGTGGCGTTTTTATTATCAACAATAATGCGCAAAACAAGAAATGCGTCATCTTTGGCTCTCGGGCTCGTTTTCGTCACTTATTTTATGAACATGATGTCAAGCATTTCTGACGATTTATCGTTTTTAAAATATGTGAGTCCATTTAAATATGTCGATGCAGCGCCAATTATTAACGAACTTCAAATGGATGGGTTGTATACGGTTTTGATGATAGTGATCATTAGTGTAAGCATTATTGTAGCATATGTCATTTATCAAAAGAAGGATATCGTCACGTGAGGGTGGTTTGATTGTACGAAGTGTTTGAAAGGCAACCAGAAGAAAAAAAGAAGCTTATTATTCATGTAACGATCGAAGAATTTGCTCAACATGGATACGATCGAGCGTCAACGGATGTTATTGTAAACCGAGCGGGTATATCAAAAGGGCTGCTGTTTCATTACTTTAAAAGTAAAAAAAACTTATACTTATATGTTGTTCATTATGCAAAAGAGTTGTTGGCTGAAAAGACGATGGAAGCAGTAAACGAAATAAGATGTAACGATTTCTTTGAACGAATAAAACAAATTGTGCTTATTAAACAACAAATATTTATGAAATATCCGCATGAAACACAACTAGTCATCGATGCAGTTGCTAATCCACCAAAAACGGTAAAAAAAGAAATGGAGCAACTGCTTGCAAAACACTATGAAACATATGCTGAAGATTTTCAATTGCAACATATTTTTTTAAAAGACCTTCTGCAGAAAGAAGCATTACGTGATGATGTGTGTGTTGAGACGGTCGCGCGCATGACGATGTTGATTGTGGAACAATTATCAAATAAGTACATGCAACTGTATAAACATAAACAATACGACCCTATTCGGCAAGGAGATTTGCTTGTACGGGAGTTAGAGGGATATGTAAATATTATAAAATATGGGATTTACAAGTAAAGGCGGAACCTTTCCCGCCTTATTTATTTGTAAGAAAATTATTGAAATTTTCTGTTTTTATGTGATATGATATTCTCAAGAAATTTGAAACTTTGTTTCGTAATACGCAACAAAAAAAGAAAGGGGAATAATGATGGGGGAATATGTACAAGTTGGGCGTTTGCAAGTCGCTAAGTTGTTTTATGAATTTATCGTTGGAGAAGTATTGCCAAATAGCCAAGTAGATAAAGATAAATTTTGGAAAAACTTTGAGCAACTCATTAATGAGTTCACACCAAAAAATAAAGCGTTGCTTGCGAAGCGTGATGAGTTACAAGAAAAAATAAATGAGTGGCATAAACAACATCGTTCGCAGTTCGATTTTGAACAGTATAAATCGTTTTTACAGGAAATCGGCTATTTAGAGCCGGAGGTTGAGGATTTTGAAATTACAACGGAACATGTCGATGATGAAATTGCTAAACAAGCTGGGCCGCAACTTGTTGTTCCGATTACAAACGCACGTTACGCGCTCAATGCAGCCAATGCCCGTTGGGGAAGTTTGTACGATGCGCTGTATGGAACAGATGTCATTAGTGAAGAAGATGGTGCAGAGCGCGGAAAGGGATACAATCCGGTGCGCGGTGAGAAAGTCATTGCTTATGTGCGTGAATTTTTAGATGAAACGGTACCGCTTCGTGGGTATTCACATAAAGATGCTGTGCAATACGCTGTTGTAAATGGTACATTAACTGTCACTGTAAAAGATGGACAAACGACAACGTTACAACATGAAGAAAAATTTGTCGGATATCAAGGTTCGCCAACACAACCATCCGCTATTTTATTAAAAAACAACGGCCTACATATTGAAATACAAATTGATCGTACTCATCCAATTGGACAGACGGATCCAGCAGGTATTAAGGACGTTTATTTAGAGTCAGCTTTAACAACGATTATGGATTGCGAAGATTCCGTTGCCGCAGTAGACGCGGAAGATAAAGTGCTTGTATATCGCAATTTGCTCGGCTTAGTTCGTGGTGACTTAACGGCGAGCTTTACAAAAGGAAACAAAACCGTTACGCGCGAATTAAATCCAGATCGTGTATATACAACGCCAAGCGGCGAAACGCTCAACTTGCCAGGACGCTCACTTATGTTTGTACGCAACGTCGGACATTTAATGACAAACAATACAATTTTGCTTGAAAACGGAGAAGAAGTGTATGAAGGCATTTTAGATGCGGTTGTGACGACGTTAATTATGAAGCATTCGCTTCTTGGTAATGGAAAATACGTCAATTCAAGAAAAGGTTCCATTTACATTGTAAAGCCAAAAATGCACGGATCAGAAGAAGTAGCATTTGCGAACGAATTATTTGATCGTGTGGAAGATATGCTCGGTCTTGAACGCAACACGATTAAAATTGGTGTAATGGATGAAGAACGACGGACAACGTTGAATTTAAAAAATTGTATTTATCAAGTAAGAGATCGAATTGTTTTTATTAATACAGGCTTTTTAGACCGCACAGGAGATGAAATTCATACGTCCATGGAAGCGGGTCCGATGATTCGGAAAAACGAAATGAAATCATCGACATGGCTGCAAAGCTATGAAAAATCAAACGTTAGTGTGGGATTGGCGACAGGCTTTCAAGGACGCGCTCAAATTGGTAAAGGCATGTGGGCAATGCCTGATATGATGGCCGAGATGCTAAAGCAAAAAATTGCTCATCCGCAAGCAGGAGCGAATACAGCGTGGGTGCCGTCCCCAACAGCAGCGACGTTACATGCACTCCATTATCATAAGGTCGACGTATTTGTGGTGCAAGATGAGTTGAGAAAACATATCAAAAATTATTGTGACGATATATTACAAATTCCTGTCGCTATTAATCCGCAATGGACGCCAGAAGACATTCAACAAGAGCTGGACAATAATGCACAAGGTATTCTCGGTTACGTCGTTCGTTGGATTGATCAAGGGATTGGATGTTCGAAAGTACCGGATATTCATAACATCGGTCTCATGGAAGATCGTGCAACGTTGCGCATTTCAAGTCAACATATTGCCAACTGGTTGCATCATGGCATTTGTACGAAAGAACAAGTACTTGAAACGCTAAAGCGAATGGCGAAAGTTGTTGATGAACAAAATGCAGACGACCCAGCATATCGGCCAATGTCGGTTGATTATGACAATTCAGTTGCTTTCCAAGCTGCATGCGATCTTGTTTTTAAAGGCTATGAGCAACCAAACGGCTATACGGAGCCAATCTTACATCGTCGTCGTTTAGAAGCAAAAGCAAAATATGCACATGTAAAACAATAGTAAGACGGAGGGCATTCTATACGAGTGCCCTCGTTATTATGTTAAAGGTGGGAAACGTAATGAGGGAAGATTCGTTTGTGAAATCAGTCAGCCGAGCATTGCAAATTGTCGATATGGTAAGCAATTATCGTCATGGCGTAGGGGTAACGGAAATTGCTAAGCAAATTGGCATTCATAAAAGCTCGGTGTATCGGTTATTATCAACGCTTGTTGAGCATGGGTATATCGAACAAGATGAAGAAACAGAGCGTTATAAACTTGGCTATAAATTTTTAGAAATGAGCTCGAAGTTGTTGGAATCGATCGATTTGCGTAAAGAAGCAAAGCCGTATTTACGTGAGTTAGAACAAATGACGAACGAAGTGGTGCATCTTGTTGTGTACGATCAAGGTGAGGTGATTTATATTGAAAAATTGGACGGAAATGAAACGTTGCGCATGCATTCGAAAGTTGGAAAGCGAGCACCGATGCATTGTACGGCTGTCGGGAAAGCGATTTTAGCGCACTTACCAAAGCACGTTGTCATGGACATTTTAGAAAGAAAAGGACTACCGCCACATACAGATTATACGATTACAGAGCGAGAGGTGTTGTTTCATGAACTTGAATGTGTTCGAAAACGCGGTTATGCACTCGATTTAGAAGAAAATGAATACGGTATACGATGTGTTGCCGTTCCGATTTTTGATCATACGAAACAAGTGATCGCTGCGGTCAGCGTTTCTGGACCGACGATTCGAATGACTGATGAGCGCCTCGAACAGCTCTACGTGCAAATGAAAAAGATAGGTAAGCAAATTTCTGAGCGGCTCGGGTATCGATGAATAATGTATACGTTTGGCCTCTAGTCATAGTATAATGTTAAAAAGGATGTTTAAGGAGGCCACTTTATGGCACAACGTGTTGTGAAAACAACATACTTGCTTGGGCTTTTGTTTCTCGTTTCAGCGCTTGTTTATTTTTTTGCTTCGAATTGGCCGGAGCTTGGACGGTTGACGAAAGTCGGGATTGGTACTGGGTTTATGATTTTGTTTTATGGCCTGAGCGCCGCGGTTTTTCGCCATCATTTTTTTAGTAAATGGTTGCTTATTTTTGGGGCGATTACGTTCGGGATTTGTGTTGCATTAATTGGGCAAGTGTATAATTCACACGCTGATAGCTTTTTGTTGTTTTTTATTTGGTTTATTCCTACTGCTATTTTGGCATGGCTTACTCGCGGTCGATTTCTCTCTATATTTAGTTTCGGGTTGCTGCAGCTTACATTTTGGTTTTACTATTTTCCGTCCTCGTATCAAATTGAACGTGGAGAATGGCTGTCGTTTCTTATTTTATTGCTTTTTGCTGTAATAAATGGAATGGTTGCACTTCTTGGGCGCTCACCCATCTTGTCTGTTCTATCGTATTTCGCGATGCATAGTTGGCTATTTGTCGTATTTGTTCAGGGAATTTCTATGGATCGGTTTCATTTTTGGCCATACGTACATGCTTTTATATTTGTGTTGTTTTTAATATATGTAAAAAAACAACCGTATTTTATATGTACTGTGCTATTTACAGGAATGTTTTGGGTCGTACAATATTTCCGTTTTGTTGAACGGCACTTTGGTGGGAATTGGTATATATTTGGGCTTGTATTAGCTGTCATCATCGTTTATATAGGCATTTATGCGCTTCGTTGGATGAAAAAGCGAAGCAACGGAAAAGTAGAGAAAATATTTTTTGTTGCTTTTCAAGTGGTTGTCACAGGAGTAGCTTCGGTTATTGCGATTGGAAGTATCATGCAGTTGTTGTCGTTTTGGTTTGATGCGCTTTCTCCTTATTGGTTGTTTAGTATATCTGTTTTTTTATTTGTTGTTCCGGGATTGCTATGGAAAAGATGGAACGATGTTGTTCGTTACACGTTGCTTGCGATTGGATATATCCTCGGTGCGTTTAGCGTAACAGAGGTTTCCTTTATCGTAATCAGTGTATACATCGCTGTATTATTTATTGTTTCATGGCGAATGCCAGCAGGTGTACGAACGATGACGAATATTGCAGTTTCGCTTTATTTCGCCATGATGATGCTTGATGAGTGGAGCGACATTCGTTTCACATTATTTGCTGTATTTGTTTTTTACGGCATTATTTATTGGGTTGCAAAACATACGTATGAGCGGCTCGTGTTCCTCGTTTCTTCATTCGCTACGCTTCTTATATTGACGAGCGCTGATTTAGTTGTGGTGGATTGGGCGTATGTTGTATGGAATATATTGTTTCTTGGCTTTGTTGCCTTTGTTCTCTTTTTCCGTACAAATGAAAAGGAACAATCGATTGCTTGGTTATATACTTTTTTGTTTTTGCTTCTAAAGTATTATGAGTGGGTTTGGAATTTATTGCATAAATCCATGACGTTAGCGATTGTTGGTATATGTTTATTGATCGTTGCTTCGGTCGTACAAAAAAGAAAAGAGATTTCGTTTTCTGTTACAAAGCAAAAATGGTTGCCGCTTTTTGTTGTCATGATTTTGCAAGGTGCTTTTATCATCTATGTGACGTTTGATAAAGAACAACATCTTCAATATGGTCAACAAATTAAATTACAGCTTGAACCAATTGATCCACGTTCGCTCATCCAAGGGGATTATGTACGCCTTCAATACGAAATTTCAACAATTGAAGGAATGAATGAGTGGGGAAAAGTGCAAGTCATTTTACGAAAAGATGAAGCGGGAATTCATCGATTAGTTGGCATTTATTCATTAAATGGAAAAAAACGAAATGGGGATATGTATCAAGAAGGGGATGTATTAGTAAACGGAAATATATATGGAGATACGATCATTTATGGAATTGAAACGTATTTTGTCCCTGAAAAAACAGGGGGAGACATACAACAGCGCGCTCGCTTTGCATATGTACGTGTGAGTAAGACAGGAGATGCGTTGTTAGAGAAAGTGTCTGAACAATAAGCATAACACCGCCGCCTTGTATGAAGACGGCGGTGTTTTTGATAGTTCGTTGCAAAGTAGTAAGGAAATTTTACTTCCCGATAAACATTTGCGTCCAGTAATTTCCATTTCCATCAAATCCAACACCGATATGCGTGAAGTTTCGATTCAAAATGTTTGCACGATGTCCCGAGCTATTCATCCAGGCGTTGACAACCTCTTGTGGTGTCCGTTGCCCTTTTGCGATGTTTTCCCCTGCTGTTCGATAAGAAACGCCAAAATCGCGCATCATATCAAATGGAGAACCGTATGTCGGACTTGTGTGTGAAAAATAATTATTTTTTCGCATATCTTCTGACTTTTTTTGCGCCACAGAGCTAAGTTGTGCATCAGCACGTAAGGCCGGTAGCCCTGCGCGAGCACGCTCTTTGTTTGTGAGGTCAATGACTTGTTGTGCATATTGGCTAATACTTGTTGTCGGTGTTGTCTGTCTTGGTTGCTGCTGAGCTGGTTGTTGTGTTTGTCTGTTCGGTTGTGCCGGCGTTACCTGATTCGGACGTTGATACGCGTTTGGTGCTGGTGTATACGGTCTTGGTTGCATATACATTCTTTGCTGTTCCATCAACGATCGGTCAATTTGTGTGCGCATATTGGATGCGTCTTTCGGATCGATTGGAACAAATTTATAACGAGCTTCTTGAATCAATATCGCTTTTGTATGAGGATATTGATCGCTAGATAGCGTTGTATGCAAAGCAGAAATGTTTGAACGATTGTTCATATCCATTGCGTTGTTACAGCCAACAATGGCAAGTAAACTTAAGGCGGCAATAGATTTTGTCAACTTTGCTATCATTTGCTCATCCCTCCTTGGCATATTTCATCGTCATGCACCGTTAGTTTTTACAATGATGAGGCAAACTAAAGATGGGAATGATTGAGAAATGTTTTTTCCTCTTTTTGTTTTTTAAAAATGACAAGATTGTGACAGACAAAATGATGTTTACTTTAAATTGAATGCAATCTGTAAGCGCTTTAATATAAAGCTATAGCAAGACCAAATAAACAAAGGAGGAGAAAACATGGAAAATCAAACAGGTTTTCGTGTGAAAGTGCAACGTTTTGGCAGTTATTTAAGCGGAATGATTATGCCAAACATTGGGGCATTTATTGCGTGGGGAATTATTACTGCATTATTCATCCCAACAGGTTGGTTGCCAAATGAAACATTCGCTAAATTAGTTGGCCCAATGATTACGTATTTATTGCCATTATTAATTGGTTACACAGGCGGAAAAATGATTTATGACGTTCGCGGTGGTGTCGTCGGTGCAACCGCAACGATGGGGGTTATTGTCGGTTCAGACATTCCAATGTTTTTAGGGGCCATGATCATGGGTCCACTTGGAGGATATGCAATCAAACAGTTTGACAAGCTATTCCACGGAAAAGTCAAACAAGGTTTTGAAATGTTAGTAAACAACTTTTCAGCAGGTATTATTGGCGGATTGCTCACATTAGTTGCTTTTAAAGGAATTGGTCCAATTGTTTTAGGATTGAACAAAACGTTAGCAGCAGGTGTAGAAACAATTGTTAACGCAAAGTTGTTACCTTTAGCAAACATTTTTATTGAGCCAGCAAAAGTATTATTTTTAAACAATGCCATCAACCACGGTATTTTAAGTCCGCTTGGTGTTGAGCAAGCAGCGAAAACAGGAAAATCGATTTTATTCCTACTTGAAACAAACCCAGGTCCAGGTCTTGGTATTTTACTTGCGTACTGGTTATTTGGAAAAGGAATGGCGAAACAATCAGCACCAGGTGCAGTCATCATTCATTTCCTTGGAGGAATTCACGAAATTTATTTCCCTTACATTTTAATGCGTCCAGTACTCATTTTAGCTGCAATTGCCGGTGGTGTGAGCGGAGTATTTACATTTACATTATTTAATGCAGGTCTTGTGGCTGTGCCATCGCCAGGAAGTATTTTCGCATTACTTGCTATGACACCGCGTGGTCATTACTTAGGCGTGCTTGCTGGGGTAATCGTTGCGGCTGCCGTTTCTTTCTTAGTCGCATCTTTCTTCTTAAAAACATCGAAACAAGAAGAAGGCGATTTAGAACAAGCAACAGAACAAATGCAACAGCTGAAAGGGAAGAAAAGCAGTGTTGCTTCGGCATTGAATACAGCAGCACCAAGACAAGTGAAAAAAATTGTTTTTGCTTGTGATGCAGGAATGGGATCGAGTGCGATGGGTGCTTCCATTATGAGAAACAAAGTGCAAAAAGCTGGACTTGATATTGAAGTAACAAATACAGCGATTAATCAATTGCCAGCGGATGCAGATGTTGTAATAACACATCAAAACTTGACAGATCGTGCAAAAGAAAAGCTACCGAATGCATATCACGTATCTGTAGAAAATTTCTTAAATAGTCCAAAATACGACGAGTTAATCGAAATGCTGAAAAAAGGTGAATAACGAACAAACAAAAAGGTAAGTGATTTGCTTACCTTTTTGTCTTATTTAAAAAATGTCAACATTTGAAATGACGAAAAAGAGCTTTCTATTTGTTGTGAAATAAAAAATTTGGCGTTAGAATTTTTTTGAAAGCGGATGAATTTTTTAAAAAATGTCAACAATCGTTGCTGAATAAGGGGGGGTGAGTACGTGTATATATCAGCGAGAGAAAGAAAAATATTAGATCTTTTGTTAGCACATCCGAAGGGAATTACAGTAAAAGATGTGGCAAAGCAATTGGATGTTAGTGAGCGGACAGTTCATCGCGATTTAAAAGGTGTAGAGCAAGTTGCTGAAGCGTATAATTTGCAACTAATAAAAAAAGCAGGTGTTGGCATTCAAATTGTCGGCGATGAAGAAAAAAAACACCAGTTACAAATGCATGTATTTCGTTTATCCCATACGGAATATACGCCTGAAGAACGACAAACGATGATTTTAATTGCTTTGTTGGAGTCAGGTGAACCTGTGAAATTAATTTCGCTTGCAAATGATTTAAACGTAACGGTCGCCACCATCAGCAACGATTTAGACAAAGTTGAGGAAAAAGTAGAAAAACACGGGCTTGCTCTCGTACGCAAAAGAGGATACGGAGTGGAGATCGCTGGTTCGGAAGCGGCGAAACGTAAAATGATGAGTGAACTGTTATTTGATCATTTCGATGAGTCGCAGTTTTTCTCTTTCATGAAAGAATCGATTCAAAAAAAATCAACGGATTTGGTCAATACAGTAACGGAAAAGCTACTCGGACTTGTCGATAAGAAAAAACTGTTTATGATTGAACGACAAATTGAAGCGATGAAAGATGATCTCCCATTTACGATTGCTGATAGTTCGTATATTGCGCTCGTCATTCATCTTGCGCTGGCGATTGAGCGCATCATGCAAGGGGAAGCGATTCATTTTGATGCCCAACATTTGCAAACCATTAGCATGACAAAAGAGTATGAAACGGCAGAAAAAATCTCCAAAAGACTAGAGGAAGTGTTTCATCTTGTCATTCCTAAAGAAGAAATTGGTTACATTACGATGCATTTAATGGGGGCAAAATTACGAACTCGTCGCGGATATATGTTAGAGGAAGCGAGTTTAGAAATTGCAATGAAGACGCAAGAACTCATACGTTTTGTGAGCGAGCAAATAGGAGTCGATTTAACAGACGACTATCCGTTGTACGAAGATTTAATCGTTCATTTAAAGCCAGCTTTATATCGCATCCAGCATCATATGGGCATTACAAATCCGTTGCTTCATAAAATCATGGAAGATTATAGTGAGTTGTTTCATGTTGTACAACGAGGTGTGCGTCATGTATTTTCGGACATGACAGTACCTGAGGAAGAAGTTGGATATTTAGTTCTTCATTTTGCATCGGCGCTACTACGTGACAAGCAAGGAATTCGTGCGCTCGTTATTTGTTCAAGCGGAATCGGAACTGCGAAAATATTAGCCACCCGTTTAAAAAAAGAAATTCCAGATATTTCGCATATTGAACAAAAGTCTTTTTTTGATGTTCAACGTGTAGATGTGCACGAATATGACTTAATCGTATCGACAGTCCCAATTCATACGTCGCATCCATATTTTTTAGTCAACCCGATGTTGCCAGAAGAAGAAGTTACTGCGATTCGCCAGTTTTTAAAAACAAAAGCGTTTTCTATCCGTTCTCAAAAAGTAAATTCATCGAAGAAAGGGATTGAAAACATTCGTTCGATTCATGTCGTGAGTGAAACGATTGTTCATTTATTAAACGGCTTTTCTATGCGGGAGTTATCTTCTTACTCGCTTCAAGACGCATTGATGCATGCGTGCGCACATCTTGAGCAACATGGCGTGATTCGTAACAAAGAGCGAGTCGTTGAAGAATTGCTACAACGCGAGCAAGTCGGTGGATTAGGAATTCCAAATACGACTTTAGCGCTGTATCACACACGAAGTGAAGATGTGTTACAACCATCTTTTACGATGTATACACTAACACACCCGCAAACGATCGTGGGTATGGATCAACAGCCGATGATGCTGAACCGTCTTTTGTTGTTGCTAGCGCCCAAAAATGCACCAGATGATATGTTGCAAGTGCTTAGTCATGTTAGCTCGCTCATCATTAAAGATGAAGAAAGTATGGAATTGTTTTCAAAAGGAAGTAAAGAACAAATTTATGCGTTTTTCAGTGCACAATTAGAAAAATTTTTTTACGAACAAATTCAACAGCACAAGGAGTGAATGATCGTGACAGTATTGAAAAAAGAAAATATTGTACTAGGTGCAGACGTAAAAACGAAAGAAGAAGCGATTCGATTAGCAGGACGTATTTTAGTTGAGCAAGGATACGTAGAGGAGTTTTATATTGACAAAATGTTTGAACGAGAAGCGTTAACTTCAACATATATGGGGAATTTTGTAGCCATTCCGCATGGTACGGAGGATGCGAAAAAACTTGTGAAGCAAGCGGGTTTATCAATTGTTCAAGTGCCGAGTGGTGTGGATTTTGGAGAAGGGAATGTTGTAAAAATTTTAATTGGTATCGCAGGAAAAGATAATGAGCATTTAGAAATTTTGTCGAAAGTTGCGATCGTATGCTCGGAAGAAGAAAACATCCAAAAGATGATTTCTGCAACGACAGAAGAAGAAATTTTGCAACTATTAAACGAGGTGAAATAATATGCTAGCTGTTCATTTTGGTGCTGGAAATATTGGGAGAGGATTTATTGGCAGTTTGTTGTCGCAATCAAGGTATAATGTTGTATTTGTTGATGTAAATGAAAAAATTGTACAAGCACTTCAACAAAAAGGTCAATATGAAGTGATCATCGCAGGAGAGACGACACAAACACAAGTTGTTCGTAACGTATCCGCGTTGCATAGTCAGCACCAGCAAAATGAAATTATTGATCAAATTGCGCGTGCAGATTTAGTGACGACAGCTGTTGGACCAAATATTTTACCTCTTATTTCACAGACGATTGCGGAAGGATTAAAAAAACGATTAACAGATCGACCTGTTCATATCATCGCTTGCGAAAATATGATCGGTGGTAGCGAACATTTAAAGACATACGTCTGGGAGCATCTATCAGAACAAGAACAAACATCTTTAGAAGATAAATGTGGATTTTTAAACTGTGCGGTTGATCGCATCGTTCCAAACCAAACCCATGAAGATCCGTTAACCGTTGTTGTTGAACCGTTTTTTGAATGGGTTATCGAGACGAAAGAAGTGATTGGAAATATTCCACATATTATTGGGGCGCATTTTGTTGATGATTTACAACCATACATCGAAAGAAAGCTGTTTACTGTCAATACAGGCCATGCGCTCGTTGCTTATTTAGGATACCGTAAAAAATATGAGACGATTCGTCAAGCGATGGAAGATCAAGATATTCTCGCAGACGTGACAAACGCGTTACGTGAATCAGGGCGAGTGCTTGTTCATCAATACGGTTGGAATGAAGCCGAGCATCAAGCATATATTGAAAAAATTGTTCAACGGTTCATCAATCCTTCTATGACAGATGAAGTGACACGAGTGGCTCGTTCGCCAATCCGTAAACTCGGACCGAACGATCGACTCATTCGACCAGCGATGAAATATTACGAATGCTTTGGGGAAGTTCCTGCATCTTTAGCAAAAGGAATTGCGGCGTTGTTGCTGTTTGATTATGAAGGGGATGCTGAAGCCGTACAACTTCAACAAACGATCAAAGAAAGCGGAGTAGAGGGGGCGCTTGAAAAATATGCGAAGCTCCCGTCTAATCATCCGATTGTTGTAGAAGTGAAAAAACAAATGCTTTATATGTAGGGGCCATCTTTAAAGATGGCTCTTTTTACTTGAGTTTCTTCTTAAAAAGGGTGTGAATAACTTCAGCAATGACTCCGACAACAACGCCGAACATTGAAATGGTAAGAAAAGAAATGACGCTTGTTATATCGCTCCAACCGTCATGCATGCGGGTAAACGAAATAAACAATGTATAAAGGACTCCAACGATGGAGAAAGAGGAAAATATCATCGCAAACGTTGTTTTACCGAAAAAACCACTTACTCCGATGATGCATGATAAAATAAAGGATATGATACTAAAACTAATGAATTGTTCAAAATTTATTTTTATACTAAGCAATATACGGGATGCGAGCAATAAGCAAAGAAAGAGAAAAAACAAAAAAGTACTAACACGATACCATTGCTTAGATCGACTGTTAGGAACGTTAAACATCGCCGTCACTCCTGTAATGTTTTTTTTATTATACACTACTGATGATTATCTTGAATAGGGAATGAAAAAATTCTCTCGCTGCGTAACTATTTACCTCACTTGATCATCTGGTTGAATAGCTACCTAGCTTTTATTGGTTAATCAACATACATGTTTTTAAGTTAAACCTCTCATTTGTATTTATATGGGAAGCATAACTGATTTTTCTGACAGTCGTTAAAAATGATGTCATGAAATGTTCATAATTTAAAACTATAAAACTAAAAAAATAGTTTTATAATAAAAGTGAAAGGAGGGAATGGTTGATGAAAAATCATTGGCAACCCAAAAGTGAACAAGAAATGAATGACGTAATTGAAAAAGCGAAACAGACGTTTCCTTTTCTCGCTGATGATGAACTCATACAAGATCGAGCCCAATTGTTTAAGGCGCTTGGAGATGAAACGCGTTTACGTATCGTTGGCATGTTAATGCACACAGATTTATGTATGTGTGAAATTACAGGGGGATTGCAGTTACCTGCATCGACTGTCACACATCATCTAAAATTGCTTGAACGAGGGAAAGTAATAAGCGTATACAAACAAGGAAAATTTACAATTTATCATCTAAATCAAGAAGTAGTGACGCCGATTCTTCAAGAAAGAAGGGATTCCCGTGTTTGAAGCGTTTGCGGATTGGGTAGTTGAAGATGTACTTGGGGTATCGGTTACTTCAAAGTTTGGAGGGGCACTTCATTTTTTTATTTATGATACGCTAAAAATTCTCGTTTTATTGTCTGTCATGGTGTTTGTCATTTCGTTTGTACGGAGCTATTTTCCACCAGAAAAAGTAAAGCAATGGATTAGTGGAAAGAAAAAAGGAGTTGCAAGCGTATTAGCGGCTCTACTTGGTGTCGTATCACCATTTTGTTCATGTTCAACCGTCCCTCTTTTTATCGGATTTGTTGAAGCTGGAATTCCACTTGGAGTGACGTTTACCTTTTTGATTTCATCGCCAATTGTTAATGAAGTTTCGCTTGTTATGTTGCTTTCAATTTTCGGATGGAAAATTGCTGTGTTGTATGTTTTATTTGGTATTTTGTTAGCGATCATCGCAGGGGCGATGATCGGCAAGTTAAAATTAGAAAAATACGTGGAGTCATATGTCTTTCATATTAAATCAGGGGAATCCACTATTCAAAAAATGACTGTGCGTGAACGGTTAACTTATGCCAAAACGAATGTCATCGATATTGTAAAGAAAATATGGTTATTTTTGCTTATTGGCATTGGTATCGGAGCATGGATTCACGGATATGTCCCTGAAGATTTACTTGTTCGCTATGCTGGAAAAGAAAGTATATTTGCCGTTCCGATTGCGGTCTTTCTAGGAGTACCATTATACTCGAATGCAGTTGGTTCACTCCCAATGATTGAAGCATTGATGGGGAAAGGTGTGGCGCCTGGAACAGCCCTCTCCTTTATGATGGCGATGACAGCACTTTCGTTTCCGGAAATGGTGTTGCTTCGCAAAGTCATCAAAACGCAACTCATTGGCGTATTTGTTCTTGTTGTAACCATTGGCATTATTGCCATTGGCTATATATTTAATGCTATTTTATAGGAGGATAAGAAGATGACCATTAAAGTATTAGGGACAGGATGTAAAAAATGTAGAGAACTTGAACAAAATGTGAAGATGGCACTTGCCCAACTACAACTAGATGTGCAAGTAGAGAAAGTAGAGGATATCGAGAAAATTATGAGTTATGGGGTGATGAGCACACCAGCACTTGTAATAAATGAAAAAGTTGTATCAACAGGAAAGTTGCTATCTGTCGATGAAGTGTTAAGATTACTCAAATAAGAGGGGGATGAGCGCCCCTCTTATTTTAACGGTTGAACATTCTCTTTCTGTAAGTCCAGTGTTCCCGGATATTTCTCCATGTAATGATGTAAGTACATTTCTCGGATTTCATAGCGCATCCATCCCACTATGCCAACGATCAAAATAAAACAAACTCGCTTTGTCCTTTTTCGTTACGACATAACATCCCATACCTTCGTCAATTTTTTGTTACACCGCTCTATGGAGTTGTAAGTACTAAAGGGCTTTTAAAACGGGAGAAAACGCACATGCCTGTAGGGTAAGAGTGAATAAAATCGCTTACAAAAAGTAACTTTCTAAAACTAGATATAACTAAAAATTGGTCGTGAAAAAATATCCCATAAACTCTTGACTCACTCCACTCTCCAAAATTTCTTTTATTGATTATTGTTTTTGTTTACAATAGAATGATAAAGTCAAACGATTATGTAACAGGGTGAGTATATTTTTATGAAACGATTATTTGTTGCATATGTGACGCTGATCTCCCTATTTGGATGTGCATTATTTTTATATATACAGCCATTTTCAAATGTACATGTACAAAGTGAATGGTTGATGTTATTGTTGTTTGCTGGGGCTGTAGCTTTACTAGATCGATATTTAATATGTCTTCCCCCTAGCGGTAATTCATTCACATTAGAATCGTCTATTTACCTTTCTCTACTTTTCGTTTTTGGATTGAAATACACACTAGCCGTTTTAGTGTTAGGAGGGGGAATTATATATTTTACTCATCTTCATAAAATGGTTTGGTGGAAGCATGTATTTAATTTTTCCGTTTATACGATTATGATATGTAGTTCTTATTATGTTTACATCATATTTGGAGGGATAGTTGGGGACATATCTTTAAGTTATTTTTTTGCTTATATATTTTGTTTCTTTACCTACTTTATTTTAAACGCTGTACTTATGTCTATATATTTTTGGCTTCATTCATCTGAAAATTTTATCGTAGTATTGATGCATACAATCAAAGAAGTTGCATATATTTACGCGGTCACATTAATGGTATCTCTTATACTATCTGTTTTATTCCGATTTAATACATTATTTGGTTTATTTCTCTATACAGTTACTATGTTATTGCTCTCTTCAACGTTTCAACAATATTCGCGATTATATGAAAAACTAGAAAATGACAAAGTGTATATTGAGCAATTACTCAATTCGTTGCCTATTGGTCTCATCACTATTGATGATTCAAAGTCGAGTCATTTTATTAATGATTCAGCAGCAACATTGCTTCATTTAGAAAAGAAAGAAATAAAACAAAGGATTGAGCAAAAGAAAAAAAATGATCATAATATTTCATTTTGGGATCTTTTTATGCAACGTGAGCCATTTCGACAAGTGAAAGTTAAGTATGAAAAAAATGGAAAAAAGAAAATGTTTTTAGTGTCACAATCGAATGTGTTGAATTTATATGGTGAGAAGGTAGGACGTACTATTTTCTTCTTAGACATCACCGAAATCGAAGAACTGACAAAACGCATGCATCAGTCAGAAAAGCTTGCGTTAATGGGAGAGATGGCGGCGAAGGCGGCGCATGAAATTCGCAATCCGCTTGCGGTGATTCACGGTTTTTTAGCATTTATGAATGAAAATTTACATGAACGCGATCGCGAACAGTATCATATTCCGCTTTTATTACAAGAAATTGATCGCATCAACGCGATTGTGGAAGATATGCTTCTTATCGCAAAACCGAGCGCCCCAGTGATGAAAGAAGCGTATATGGAAACGATCGTTCAAGATGTTCTTTCTCTCTTTCAACAAACGTTAGAGGCCAAAAACATACGCGTGCACGTGCGCCTTGACCGAGTGCCGTTATCGATCGATCCGAAGCAAATGATGCAAGTGTTGTATAATTTACTCTATAACAGCATCGAAGCCGTCGGGAAAGATGGCACAATTTGCCTATATTCTGATGTAGGTGAAACATACAACATGTATGTATACGACTCTGGAAGCGGCATTCCGACACATATGCAGGAGACGATTTTTGAACCATTCATCACAACAAAGTCATCGGGGACAGGGTTGGGGCTGACGATCGTGAAACGAATTATTGAAAACCATGGCGGAACGATTGCGCTTCACGACAGCTCGGAACAAGGAACGACGTTTGTTATTAAGTTACCCATTCGACGGTAGAAAGAGAAAGAGGTGTCCATGACGGGCACCTTTTTATATATTTTTTATTTCCATGTAAAAGGCAGTTAAAAATTTTTTTACGGTCATACGGCATTTTGTTGTTCTTTCTCCCGCTTCTAATTCTCGCATACGTAAACCAATCTCTTCGAAATCAAACAAGCGCGGAGCAAAATGTTCAAATGTCGGGTTCATGTAATCGGCTAAACTAAGCGATGATAAGTGGGTAAACGTTTGTAGCACCATGGGCTTGTGATACTTGCTCAGCCATTATAAAATTCAACTATCCACAACAAAAAAGAGGAGCGGGTATATGAGTGCGATTATGTTATTTCTACTAGCTGGTTTTGCCGAAATCGGCGGAGGATATCTTGTATGGCTTTGGTTGCGAGAAGGGAAGCCGATGATGTACGGAATTTTTGGGGGAATATGTTTAGCATTATATGGCGTTATTGCAACGTTTCAGTCATTTCCATCGTTCGGGCGAGTGTACGCTGCATATGGTGGGATTTTTATTGTTCTATCACTACTATGGGGATGGTGGATTGATAAAAAAACGCCCGATATATATGATTGGCTTGGTGGAGCGATTTGTTTAATAGGGGTTGGGGTAATGTTATTAGCTCCACGTAGTTAAACTTTAGTTTAGTAATAAGGTGCTATATTAATTTGTTAAAAAGTGGTAAAAAATATTTGACAGCCTTTGATTTAGGGAAAGGAAAGTATGCAAACGCGCGGCAAATGATCGACGAAGGGGCAGCGGTGGCGCTTGCGACAGACTTTAACCCAGGTAGCTCGCCAACAGAAAATTTGCAATTCATTATGACGATCGCTGCACTATATTTACGCATGACCCCAGAAGAAATTTGGCACGCGGTAACGGTCAACGCGGCATATGCAATTAATCGCGGACAAGACGCAGGGCGAATTATGGTTGGCAGAAAAGCGGATATCGTCCTATGGGATGCGCCGAATTATATGTACGTACCATACCATTACGGAATCAATCATGTCCGAATGGTTCTAAAAGAAGGGAAAGTGGTGAGCGAAAGGGGAAAAGGTGATGTTTCCGTATCTTAAAGAAGCAGGAAAAGCAACTTTTCAACGGCATTAGGCAATTCCTCTTTTTTTTATTTTTCGTACGAAAAACGGTTAATTCTTTAATATATCGTATAATTGTATATATACTGAAAAAGGAGGTGAAACGTATGGAATTGGTCGTCACCGCTAACATTCGGTTGTTACCAACGGAAACTCAACACCTGCAACTCGTGGAAACGATGCAAGCGATGAAACAAGCGTTGAACTTTGCATCGAAAGTCGCATACGAACAACAATACGAAATCCGCTAAACGCAAGCTAAAGAAAATCGCTGGGCAAGAAAACCGTTTCATGACCAATGTCAATCATTGTGTCAGCAAGGCACTTGTTCGGTTTGCAGGGAAGCATAGCTTGCTTGTCCTAGAGGATTTGACGGGCATCAACGATACGGTGTGCGTTCGCAAAAAAGACCGATATGTACGATTTACATGGGCGTTCGCTCAACTCCGCTCGTTCATTGAATATAAAGCACGACTACACGACAGCCACGTCCTTGCCGTTCATCCTGCTTACACGAGCCAGCAATGCCTGACATGTGGGTTTACCCATAAAAACAACCGCAAAAAACAGATCCATACGTTTATATGTGAGGCATGTGGCTATACATCCAACGATGATCGAGTAGGAGCGTTAAACTTACGCCAAAAGGGAATCGAGTACCATCATGGCGTGACCACCCAAGCATGACTTGTGTGGTCGGGGTGCTGTCAACCACCCTGATGCAACCCCAAGTCAAGGAAGGAGGACGAAGTCCGCTCGCACTTCTGGGGAGTTGCAAGCCCCCACTTCAAACGTTAGTTAAGTGGGGGTAGTTGACACGTTTGTCTATGAAGGAGAAGATGTTGGGATCGATTATCCAGACGACTTGTTTGACATGGACTATTTGTTTCGTTTTTTCGTGGATGAAAAGAAATAAACCTAGCACTAATCGAGGCGCTAGGCATTGTTACTCAAATTAATTGTTCATATACTTCATTTAAATGATAAATACGAATATTGTCTTGTTCTTCCTTCGCATACTTCATTTCTTGACGTAGCATGCGATCTAAAAAGGCGACTTCTTTTGGTGATAAGTCGCGGACGAATTGTTCTTCATTTTTGTATGGTTTACTTATTAGTTTTTTATATAAATGAATGGCTACCGCGTGATGACGGTCAGCGTAGTTTGCTAGTGCTTCTCGTAAATAAGCTAACGTTTGATTCAACTCGCCCACCTCCTTAACAGTAGGGTGGGCGATTTTGTCATGAAATATGTGTCGCTATACGAAAATCTCTTGTAAAATAGGGTCTTCATCAAGCAGTTGAACGGCTCGTTTTCGATATGTTTCGTCGTGAATATACGTATAGCGGTTTGGTTTTATGGTCGGTGCGATGTGGATTGCTTGGCGATATTCCTCTTTGTTCAACTGTAATGTTTTGACGTAATCGAAAAATCCGGTACGTGTAAACACTTTTGTGATGCGTTCAGCCCGATGTTGTTGAACATGTGCCATGATATATGTGGCGATTCCTACTTGAATACCGTGCATGTGTGGCGATGAACTAATTTTATCAAGCGCATGGGAGATTAGGTGTTCAGATCCGCTAATCGGCGCACTATTTCCGCTAATCACAGTAGAAATGCCGCCCATTGTTAACGAACTAATTAATTCTTTTAGAAAAATAGGATGTTTAATATTTTGCATTGGTGTACGGATAAAGCTGTTGACTGCTTTTTTGCTAATCATCGCTGCAAAAGCGTTTACCCGACTGACGCCGTGATTTTGTTCAAATTCCCAGTCATATAACGCGGTAATGTTCGACATTAAATCGCCTACTCCTGCTAAAATAAAACGATCAGGAGCTTGCTGAATGATCTGTAAATCAGCCAAAATGCCGAACGGTACTTTAGCGGGAACGGTTGTTTTTTTACCATTGACAAGTAACGAGCAGTTTGTGCTTGCAAAACCGTCATTTGACGCAGAGGTTGGTATGCTAAGAAACGGCACTTGTCGTAAAAATCCCATATATTTGCCGCAGTCAATGACTGCCCCGCCACCCATTGCTATCATCACATCGCAGTGGGGGAGTTCAAACGCTCTTTTCATAATGTCTACGATATCAAGCTGTGGTGGTAAGCAAACAGTATGAACAACAGCGGATGAAATGGCTCGTTTCATCTCTTGCTCGTACGTTTGGGAAGTGAAATCATCAAATAAGATAACAGCTTTGGAAAAACGATACGTTTTTATCAGTTCGTCTATGCGCCAAATGACACCTTCGCCAATTTCAAGAATAGATGGAATTGGGATGTTCATGTCAATACCCCTTTTTCTTGTAAATAACGTTCAACATCTGCAAATGTGTCCACAGGAACAAATGGAATTTGTTGTTCATGCAACAATGATTGTAAAGTGCCTTTTGCAAATGTCACGTCGGCTACTTTCGCTGCATGAACGTCTGGTTCACTATCGCCAATAAAGTAAACGGTTTTATACGTTTGTTTCAATGTGCGAATGACGCTAGATTTATCGATGCCATACCGTTCGGAATAATGAATATGATTTGGATTAATGCGCATATGAATATTTTTATCATGATAATATCCTTCATTGGAAAAAATATCGACACCACGTATATCATATTTTTTGAAAATGTGTCGGATATAGTAATCAGTTCCGGCGCTTAATACATAAAAATCACCTTTGCTCTGTTGAACGTGTTTAATAAAAGGTAAAACTGTTTCATCAATCGGGATGTGATGAATATCTTCAACGATTTTTTCTTCATCTTGATGAATGGATGTAAAAACAGTGCTTAAAAAGTCGATATCTTTTATTTTTCCAGCACGCCATTGTTCGAATAATCGTTTCCCTTCAGGAAAATATTTTTCAATAACAATCCAGTAAAAATCTTTATGTGAAATCGTTCCGTCAAAATCAGAAACAAACGCCCATTTATTCATGAGATAACCTCCGTTTTCTTATATGCATTCATCAAAGAAATTGAATCGCTTGGGCAACATCGTAGTCGCTTTGTTGTAATGAAGTAGGCTGCCCAAGAATCATTTTCGCAAGCTCTGCTCCAACATACGGTCCTGCAGTCAAGCCGGATGCGCCAAGCCCATTCGCCACGTAAAGGCCTTCGATTTGTGGGACGGCACCAAATATAGGTAAAAAGTTCGGTGCATGGGGACGGAAGCCAACACGTGTTTCCACATGGGTCCAATCCGCTAAGTGAGGGGCGATAGTTAATGCTTTATGTAACACTTCATACAAACCGCCAGCAGTTACACGACAGTCGAGCCCAACACCGTCTTCATGCGTCGCGCCAACAACCATTTTCCTCATTGGGAAAGCGAGTAAATATTGATTGTTTGGAGGCATGACGACAGGCCAATGATCCGTATGTTGTTCAAGATGTTGTAGATGCACGATCTGTGCTCGCTGTGGCGTGATGAGAAATTCAATACCTAGTGGCAAAAGTAACGATTTTGCCCAAACACCTGCTGCAACAATGACTGCATCCGCCTCGTAACGTTCATTCGCTACTGAGGCACCAATGACTCGGCCATTTTCATGCAAAAGTGCTGCATCACCTTTTATATATGTTGCCCCTAAGTGAGTGGCAGCATGAATGAGAGCGCGTCTCAAGGCACGCCCGTCTACACGAGCCGCTCCGCTGACATATAGCGCTTCGTATTCGTCACATAACAAAGGAAACCGAGCTTTTACTTCTTTTGAAGACAGTCGAGTGATTTCTCCTATTTCAGGAGCTTCCTCACGCCGTTTGTGTACGCGTTCTTCCATACTTCTCAATTTATCGAGATCATGATGTAAACAAATCGCTCCGACACGTTTATATCCAGTTTCGTAACCGTATGTTTGCAATTGTTCAATGAGACAAGGGTAAAATGCGGCACCACCTTTCGCAAGTGCGTACCATTTTTTATTTCGCCGTTGTGATGTCCACGGGCAAATGATTCCCGCTGCTGCATTGGTTGCCTGTCCGTGATCTTCACGGTCGATAATCACAACCTCTACCTTTTCTTTTGCGAGATGAAAAGCAACAGAAGCGCCAACAACTCCAGCGCCAATGACGATATACCGATTCATTGTTTCCACCTTTCTTCTTCGTTATGCCACCTTAACAATAGCATAATCTTTATATTGTCGCTAATTATTTCTCGTTATAAAATGAAGGGAGCTAACAAAGATGTTATTGGGGTGTGCAAATTGGCAACGATTGATTCACAGTTAAAACAAATTAAGCGCGATTTAAAACATCACGATCCACAAAAGCGATATGAAGCTCTACATGCGCTAGAACAGTTGTCGAAGGAAGAGCTAGAACTTCATCCTACCTTTGTTCGAAAATTGATTGCATATGCATCGGAGACGTTTCCAGATCCGGTGGAAGAGTGGGACGATCCGAGTTATTATGTTCTTCAGTTTGCGTTAGATTTTGTAAGTACACAGTTTGTCCCAGATGTGTTCGAACATTTTGCACGTTTTAGCCCAGCAGCGAAAGAAATGGCATTCCGATACATGTGTGAACTTGGGGACGAGCAATACGACGATGCGTTGTACCATATCGTTCACAATGAGCTACAACAACAAACATTCTCCATTCCATGGGATTCGCTTCGCCAACGATTAACTATTGTTCAAAAATTAATTGATCAAGACTATGCCTATTTACCGTCACATGTTTTTTGTTGGTTATTGCTACATTTGCATCGCCAAGGGGTATCGTGTCATTTGCAACAGAGCGAAATTGTCTCGATAATTATTCGACAATATCGTCAAACGAAAGAAATGTATGCGCAATATGATGCTGATTATAGCCCGACGTTTGTTTTTCGGTTTTGGAGAGAAAATTATTTATCTGTTCGCTCCGACATGCATGTTTGTCTGTCTTTAATGGAGTTTTATTTCAACGAGGAAATCGCTATATTACTACAAGAGGCGCTATCGTTTCGTGATCCGACTATTCAAGCACGAGCGGTAATTACGGCTTTACAGCATCACATGGCTGTCGATCAAGATGTTCTTTTAGCTTGCGCGAACAATATCGAAAGTGCTGGATTACTGTATGAAGAAATGGAACGAATCGGTAAAAAATCGTTATTTCCAACGGAAGCAAATGAGCTGACTCATTTTGCGAAAAGCCATTTATTTTATATATTAACGCATGAATACGGTGTAGTTCCGAGCGATATCGAAGTGATCAATCACGTTGAGATGAAAAATGAGTACGAGGAACAAATTCGCTATTATCTTCTTTCCTATGTTCATGAGCAAGAAAAATACGTGGCGTGGGTTGGGATGTACACTCAAAACAAAGTTGGAAGAGGCAAGTTTGAATATACGTATATTCCATTTATTTCACTTCAAACATATTCGATTGACGAACATAAAAAACAATTTATTGAACGAATGAAGCAAGAGCAACAAACGGAACATACGTTGTTTCGAAAACAGTGGGCATTTCGTTGGCCAAACATGTTATCTTATACGGTATTGAGTTTGTTTATTGGCTCACGTTGGCTAGTGGCAGTTAGAGAAAAAAGTACGTTTTTATATATTCTTTCTGTTTTATTAACGATATTAGGAACTATCTTTGTGATAAATGATTGGAGAAAAAGAAAGAGGGAGATTGTATTAACGACGAAAAAACTCATATATGCCGACCGTTGGGGAATGTGGGAAGTACCACTTCATCAAATCAAACAAGTGAGTTTTGAACGACGTAAAGATCGTTATCATATATTTCGGCGAAAAAGTGAGCATGTTGTGGTATATGATGAGCATCATGAGCGTTTATCTTTTTCGAAAGATGACATAAACGAAGAGCAGTTTGCGCTTCTTCTTCGTTATGCAACAAATCATTTGCAACAACCGCCACGCATTCGAAAATAAAAAAGCAAGGGAGCCCCCTTGCTTTTTTTAATAGAACCACTTCGCCATTTCATAATACAATGGCATGCCGATTGTCAAATTAAACGGAAATGTAAGCCCGAGCGCCATGCCAAGATAGATAGCCGGATTCGCTTCTGGCACCGATGCGCGCATCGCAGCTGGAGCTGCAATATATGAGGCGCTTGCGGCGAGTACGCTAAGTAAAATCGTTCCTCCGAAAGATAATCCTGAGTAATAGCCAACGACAACACCTAAAAATCCATATAGAGGAGGAAAGAGAATCCCTAAAGCAAGCAATTTGATTCCGTATTTCCGTACCGCTGCAAGCTGATTTCCTGCAGTTAAACCCATCCCGAGTAAAAATAGAACGAGAACGCTTGGATATAAATCAATGAACAACGGTTTCACAACCGTAAGCGCACGATCTCCACCAATTAATCCGACGAGGAGGCTGCCGATCATTAAAAAGACGCTTTTTCCAAATAGCCCTTCTTTAATGATCGGTCCGTATACCGATGTAGCTGAGAAGCGATATACCATTTCTTGTTTATATGAGCGACTTTCTAACAATTTTAATATGACAAGCGATACGATAATGGCAGGGCTTTCTAACAGCACGACAAATGCACTCATGTAACTTTCGTACGTAATATTTGCTTGTTCGACAAATGCGAGTGCAGCACCGAATGTAACGATGCTAACTGATCCATATGTTGCCGCAATACCTGTTGCGTTTTTACGATCAATGCCAAGACGACGACAAACAGCAAACGTAATAATTGGGATGATGATACCAAGTGATAATGTTCCAACTAGTGGACGAATAAGCTCGCTAAAAGAATGTTCCGCAAGTTCAATGCCCCCTTTCATTCCGATTGCGATTAACAAATAGATGCTTAACGATTCATTTAATCCTGTTGGTAATTTTAAATCTGATTTGACGAGAGCAGCAATAATGCCGAGAATAAAAAATAAAATGGCGGGCGATGTTAAATTGTTGATAACCATTTCTTGCATCGTAATCCTCTCCTTTATGTTTCTTTTTTATATTCAACAAAAAAGCCGGAAACATTTTTCGATCAGATCGAAAAATATTTCCGGCTTATCTTTTACTGACCATAAGGGCCTTTAAAAGATCAACCTTGTATGTCAATTGGTTCTTGTAGTAAAAAGACAATCATTCGTTCTCCTGTTTTTGTGCTAATGTCTGTATGCATGCTTGTTACTTGCTTACCTGTTAATGTATAGATCATCTCTTTTAGTTGCTCGCTACCTGATTCAATTAAATCTGCGCGAATGCGTTTAATCGACAACATCCCTTCTTTTGTTTCGCACAATACTTTTTCGGCAGGAGTTAAAATGCCTCTTAATTGCACGATCACCATGTTTCGTAAAATATCTGTTTTCACAGAGAGTGGTCCACGACCTAAATATTCTTTTTCCCATTGGGTGAGCGCGCGACTAATTTGGTCTTCTAGTTCTCCTTTTGTCTTCACGTTGATCCCCCTTTAGAAACAAAAAACGGCATGCCTCACGTATAGATGAAGTGAAACATACCGATGTATTTTTAGCTCAACTCGCTTCAATGTTAACCCTTTCGTTTTCGCCATGTGGCCACGTCGAAAACGCTAAGGCAAAACAATAAAACGAGTTTGCTATCAATCGTTCGGTGCAACAATTTGCTTTCAATTGTATAAGGTTTTAAAAATTATGTCAAGGGAAAAGATTGATGTCATACATGTATATGCTAGAATAAAAGAAAAGGGTGCAATAGAGAATGGGGGAGAAGTTTTGGTACTATATTTTATTGTAAATCCTTCGGCGAAAAATGAGAAATGTAAAAAAACGTGGAAAAAAATTGAACGAACACTTCAGCATTATCATATTCGTTATCATGTTGTATTTACAAAAGCACAAGGAGACGGAACGAAGTTAGCACAACAAATTGCAGAGCACACTCATGAGCCGTTTATATTAATTGCAGTTGGTGGAGATGGCACGGTGCATGAAGTGATGAATGGTATTGCGATGTATGATCATGTCACTGTCGGATACATCCCAGCTGGGACAGGAAACGATTTTGCTCGTGGGATAAAATTTCCGATCACGTGGCGAAAAGCGCTAAATCAAATGTTATTAAGTGTGGAAGGTACACATGTTGATTCGTATGATATTGGAGCATTTAAAAGTACAAAACAA
The DNA here is from genome assembly GCA_002243705.1 of Anoxybacillus flavithermus. Taxonomy (GTDB): domain Bacteria; phylum Bacillota; class Bacilli; order Bacillales; family Anoxybacillaceae; genus Anoxybacillus; species Anoxybacillus flavithermus. The sequence goes on along the minus strand of CP020815.1, from coordinate 2,127,921 downwards.
GGGGTTTTTGTGAACAGTGTCGGTTGTGGATTCGACGCACATATCTCAAGAAAAGTGAACGCGTCAAAATGGAAGCAAATTTTAAATCGCTTGTACTTAGGAAAGTTTGTTTACGTTTTTTACTTGTTAAAGGAAATGTTTTTATATAAACCGACCGTCATACAATTGACTGTTGATCAAAAACAATATACGTTTTCAAATGCGTGGCTTGTCACCGTTGCGAATCATCCGTATTATGGCGGTGGAATGAAGATTGCTCCATTTGCCCAATCAAATGACCAACATTTTGATGTAGTTGTTGTCGATAATATATCACGTTTGAAATTACTCGCCTTATTTGTGACGGTTTTTTGGGGTGGTCATATAAAGATGAAAGAAGTACATACGTTTCAAGGGAAATATATTCACATTTGTAGTGATATTTCCCTTCCCCTTCATGCAGATGGTGAACAAATTGGCGAAGGTGACATTACGATTTCAGTAAACAAACAAATACGTGTGCTCCGATAGTTTGTGAACAATATATAACCGAGAAGTTTAACTTTTTACTGTTATGCGAAAGTTTCAGTAGCTTGTTTTCTTTCTCGTATGTCATTTCCTCTTCTCCATGTTATAATAATAGCAGAAGGGGAGTTATCTATATGTTTATTGAGTTTTCATTCGATGTATTTACGTATGTATCGCTCTTCAGTATGTTCGTTGTGGCGATGACGTGCTATGTGAAGCGACAAGCGAATTACCCTGTTACTGTTCAACGCTTCGTCACATACGATATGAACGGTTGCAAAAAGATGAGCGATGCATACACATATACGCCATTACACAGATTTGTCACGTTTCAACAACGTAAAATCCCAATAAACGAACGGTCGTATGCGAGTGATGAAGAAGGAAGGATGCTCCTTGTTTGCTTATCATAAGACAAACAAGGAGGAGCTATATCGTGAAAAAATGGACTATTTTATTTTTTGTATTGTTGTTAAGTGCATGCAATCGAAATGTACCGATTACAGAGCATAGTCAAGGTGTATGGGATCATTATTTTGTTTACCCAATGTCAAAGCTATTACTGATGCTTGGACACGCATTTCAAGAAAATTACGGGCTTGCAATTGTTGCGTTGACGATTGTTGTCCGTTTCGGGTTGCTTCCGCTCATGATTAAACAATTTCGTGCAAATATTGTGATGCAACGCATTCGTCCAGAAATGCAAAAACTGCAGCAAAAATATAAAGGCACAGATATGGAGACACAACGAAAGCTACAACAAGAAATGATGCAACTATACCAAAAACATGGTGTCAATCCAATGAGCGGTTGCTTGCCGATTTTTATTCAAATGCCTATTTTCATGGCTCTATATTACGCGATTTCGCGTACAGAAGAAATTAAACTACATTCATTTTTATGGATGCAACTTGGTCATCGTGATCCATATTTCATTATGCCGATATTAGCAAGTTTAACGACATTTATTTCGATGCGTTTATCTCCATCTGCCACAACAACAGAAGCAGCAACACAAATGAAAATCATGTCATATATTATGCCGGTGATGATTTTTATGGGGGCAAGTTCTGTCCCTTCCGCTTTATCGCTATATTGGGTCGTTGGTGGATGTTTTTCGATTATTCAGTCACTTGTGATGCGTGCGCAATGGAAGAAGCATCAAGTAGAAACTGCAAAATAACCTGCTCGCTAGTTGAGCAGGTTTCTTTTCGTCAAGGGGTGAAAAAATGAAAGTTATTATTGCTGAAAAACCTGATCAAGGAAAGACGCTTGCATCGATTTTTCAAACAAAAAAACGAGAAGGGTATATTGAAATTTTACCGAATGAGATGTTTCCGAAAGGCGCTTATATGACATGGGCAGTTGGACATTTATTTGAATTAGCTTCTCCGGAAACGTATGAAGCAAGTTGGAAGCGGTGGACACTTGATACGTTACCGATCATTCCAGATCGTTTTCAGTACGAGATTGATCGAAAAAAGGCGAAACAGTTTGCGATCATTAAACAATTGCTTCGTAAGCCGGAAGTGGTTGAGATTATTCATGCCGGTGATGCAGGGAGAGAAGGGGAATTAATCATTCGAAACATTATTTACATGAGTGGTGTAAAAAAACCGATCAAACGGCTTTGGATCTCGTCTTTAACACCGAAAGCTATTGAACAAGGATTTCGTCAGTTGTTGGATGAAAAACAGACACGTCCTTTATACGAGGAAGCGTATGCGCGAACATGTGCAGATTGGCTTGTCGGTATAAACGCCTCGAGGGTGTATACGATTTTATTGAAACAAAAGGGAATGAACGATGTCTTTTCCGTTGGACGTGTACAAACGCCAACGCTTGCTCTAATTGTGAGAAGGGAAAAAGAAATCGAACAGTTTCAGCCGAAGCCATTTTGGGAAGTTGTTGCTACATTTGATGTGGACGGAAAACGATACGAAGGAAAGTGGTGGCACGAAAATGAGACGCGCACATACGATCGAGAGCTTGCTGAGAAAGTGAGCGCGTTTTGCAGACGAAAACAAGTAGAGGTAGCAGAAGTTGTATGTGAGCGAAAAACATTTTTACCGCCGCTTTTATTTAATTTATCAACATTGCAGGCAACGGCAAACAAGCGGTTTAAATATTCGCCACAAAAAACGTTAGATATATTACAAAAACTATATCAAAAAGGATATGTATCGTATCCACGCTCCGATTCACAATATGTAACTAAAGGAGAAGCGGAAACATTTCCACATATCTTAAAACAACTTTCACAAAAGGAAGAGTATGCTCCTTATTTTCCGCTTGTTCACGAATCAATTTTACATAATAAACGTTATGTAAACGAAAAGAAGGTAACAGATCATTATGCCATTATTCCAACTGAACAAGTGCCGAATTTGACAAAGTTAAGTCAGGATGAGCGAAATATTTACGACCTGATTGTTCGAAGATTGATTGCTGCTCATAGTGAAGAAGCTATATTTGATTATACAACGATTGTAACCGTTGTCGATGGACGTGCTCGCTTTATTTCAAAAGGAAAGAAACAAATACAAGCAGGATGGCGGGACGTCCTTATGTCACAAGATGATGATGTACAACTTTTACCGAATGTACAAAGTGGAGAAAAAGGAACGGTATATGATGTGTATGTGGAACAAGGAAAAACACAGCCGCCAAAGCGATATACAGAAGGCGAACTTATTACGTTAATGAAGACAGCAGGGAAGTTTTTGGATGACGAACAACTGGAGAAAGTATTAGCGAAAACAGAAGGACTTGGGACGGAAGCTACCCGCGCCTCCATTATTACAACGTTAAAACAGAGAAACTATATTGAGATAAAAAATAATCAAGTATATGTAACTGATAAAGGAAAAGTATTGATCGACGCAATCGGCCCGCACCTTTTGGCGTCTCCTGAAATGACAGCAAAATGGGAACAACGATTAAGTGAAATTGGTGAAGAAAAAGCATCGGCTACAGCATTTATGGAACAAGTGAAAAAATTGGCAGCGAAAATTGTGGCCGATGCGGTACAAGTGGCAAATGATTGGTCATTTGAAGGACTAGATACCGCTTCGATTCAGCGGAAGAAAAAAACAACGATCGGAAAACATGTCGGGGTTTGTAAGCTTTGTGGGGGCTCGGTTATTGATAAAGGTGCGTTTTACGGTTGTGTCAACTATACAAAAACAAAGTGCTCATTTACTATTTCAAAAACGATATTGGGCAAATCGATTTCACAGGCAAATGTCAAAAAATTATTAGCAGAAGGAAAAACGAATGTGATCAAAGGGTTTAAAAAGGGAGAAAACACATTTAATGCTGCGGTTATATGGGATGAAACAGAAAAACGTATATCGTTTTCGTTTGAAAAATAGGAGGCTTCCCTCCTATTTTTCAACTTCGCCTTTCCACTCGTTCATACCGCCAGTCATATTATATATACTTGAGAAGCCTTCTTTTACTAGCAATTCGCTTGCTTGCGCTGAGCGATTACCGGAACGACAAACGACAATATACGTCTTGTTTTTGTTCAGTTCATCTACACGATCTGGAAGTTGTTGTAAAGGTAATAAAATAGCTCCAGGAATATGACCGGAAGCATATTCCTCTTCTGTACGGACATCGAGCACAACAACGTCTTCTTTTTGCATCATTTGTGCAGCTTCATCGACAGAAATGTTTGTATAACGGTTTTGTGCACATCCGCTTATGATGAAAAGAAATGTAAATAAAAAAGAAAACCATTTTTGCATGAAATTATCGCCTCCGCATATAATCAAATACCTATATGTGTATTCTAGCTTATTTTTTCGATTTCTTCAAACGTTTCGACACCATTGTTATTTTAATATGTAGTACAATGAAAAAAAGTTTACATGGAAAGAAGGGAAAGTGATGTATCAATCGGTCATCGATTTGATTGGAAATACGCCCGTTGTTAAGCTCAATCGGGTTGTTTTTCGGGAGGGAGCAAGTGTATATATAAAGCTTGAGTCGTTCAATCCAGGTGGAAGTGTAAAAGATCGTGCCGCTAAACGAATGATTGAGCAGGCCGAACGAGAGGGAAAAATTGTCCCTTTTCGAAGCACGATTATTGAACCAACATCAGGGAATACAGGAATTGGGTTAGCGATGGTATGCGCAGCGAAAGGTTATCGTTGCATCATCACGATGCCAGATAATGCGACAAAGGAACGAGTGAATTTATTAAAAGCATATGGTGCGGAAGTTCACTTAACCCCTGCAGCTTTGCGCATGCAAGGGGCGATTGATGAAGCATATCGGCTTGCGGAGAATATTCCAAACAGCTTTATACCCATGCAATTTGAAAATGGAGCAAATCCAGATGCTCACCGAATAAGTACAGCAGTTGAAATTGTAGAGGCATTTCCAGAAGGAATTGACGCGTTCGTGCTTACGGCAGGAACAGGGGGGACGGTAACAGGAACAGGGGAAGAGTTGAAGAAAACATTCCCTCATTTACGTATTTATGTAGTGGAACCATACGGATCCCCTGTGCTTTCTGGAGGACAGCCGGGGCCACATAAAATTCCAGGCACTGGACCAGGTTTTATTCCGCCTATTTTAAATCGCAAGGTGTATGATGACATTTTACTTGTCAAAGATGAAGAAGCACAGATGATGGCAAGGCGATTAGCTGCAGAAGAAGGGATTTTAGTGGGGGCTTCAGCTGGGGCGGCTGCCTTTTGTGCGGTTCAAGTGGCGCGAACTCTCCCGAAAGACGCACGTGTGCTTTGTATGGCACCAGATACAGGAGAACGATATTTGTCTTCCGATTTATTTAACGGATAAGAGAGAGAAAAATTGTCGAGGCTATGAAATAAAAAGGAGTGGTTATATGTTTCGAGAAGAAGTAAAAACAATAGGCGGTCTTCGTCTTCATGTCATCCCGACGAAAAAATATAAGACGAATACGCTCGTATTAAAGATGAAAGCACCGTTATGTGAACGAGATATAACGATGCGAGCTCTTGTTCCCTATGTATTACAAAACGCTACCGAGCGACATCCGTCGATGAAAGCGTTACGTACATATTTAGACGAACTATATGGTGCTACGTTACAAGTCGATTTAGCGAAAAAAGGGGAAAATCACATTATTACAATTCGAATGGATGTGGCAAACGAAAAATTTTTAGGCACCACATCTCCACTATTACGCGAAGCGTTGACCCTCTTTAGCGACATGCTATTTCGTCCACTTACTGAACAAGGTGGATTTTCTGCTGCGATCGTTGAGCAAGAAAAACGAGCATTGAAACAAAAAATACAATCGTTATTTGATGATAAAATGCGATATGCTCAACATCGACTCATCGAAGAGATGTATAAAGGTTCGCCTTATGCACTCGATGTTCACGGTAAACTAAGCGATATTGATACAATTGATGCTAAACGTTTATATAAACATTACGAACACATGCTGAAACACGATGAAATAGACTTATACATTGTCGGAGATGTGGCGTTAACGGACGTAGAACATGATGTTGTGGAACGTTTTCCGTTAGAAGCTCGTTCTTTACGTTCAACTGAAACGACAACGTTAACAAAACGAACAAGCGTGCAAGAAGTGATAGAAAAACAACATGTGAAACAAGGAAAGCTACATCTTGGTTATCGAACAAATACGACATACAACGATGCAGATTACGATGCGTTACAAGTATGGAATGGGATCTTCGGTGGGTTTGCACATTCAAAATTGTTTATGAATGTGCGCGAAAAGGCAAGTTTAGCTTATTATGCAGCTTCGCGTATCGAAAGTCACCAAGGAATGATGATGGTCATGGCAGGAATTGAACCGAGCAATTATGAGCGTGCACTTGAAATTATTCATGCTCAGGCAGAGGCGATGCGTAACGGGCAATTTAGCGATGAGGAAATTATTCAAACAAAAGCAGTCATTCGTAATCAATTATTAGAAACGGTTGATACAGCGCGTGGAATGATTGAAATTTCTTATCATAACGTCATCGCGACGCGGCAACGTCCATTAGATGAGTGGTTAGAAGCGATTGAAAAAGTGACGTATGAGGATATTGTTCGTATAGGTGAAAAAATTGAATTAGATACAATTTATTTTTTAACAGAGAAGGAAGGTGAGAAAAAATGAAGATTATTCGCTACGATCAGTTGCAAGAACAATTATTTTATGAGCGATTAAACAACGGATTAGACGTTTACATTTTACCGAAAAAAGAATTCAATAAAACATATGCAACGTTTACGACAAAATACGGTTCGGTAGATAACTATTTTACTCCATATGGAAAAACGAGCATGAAAAAAGTGCCGGATGGCATCGCCCATTTTTTAGAGCATAAATTGTTCGAAAAAGAAGATGGCGATGTATTTCAAATATTTAGTAAGCAAGGGGCATCAGCGAACGCTTTTACATCTTTTACACGAACAGCCTATTTATTTTCGAGTACGACAAATGTAGAAAAAAATTTAGAAACTTTACTTGACTTTGTCCAAAAACCATACTTTACAGAGCAAACAGTTGAAAAGGAAAAAGGGATTATCGCTCAAGAAATTCGTATGTATGACGATAATCCGGATTGGCGTTTATATTTTGGAACAATTGAAAGCATGTATCACAATCATCCTGTAAAAATTGATATTGCAGGAACAGTAGAGTCGATTTCGCACATTACGAAAGATTTATTGTATGAATGCTATGAAACGTTTTATCACCCGAGTAATATGTTATTGTTTGTTACCGGTCCAGTTGATCCATTGACTATACTCGAACAAATTCGCACAAATCAAGCCCAAAAAACATTTCATTCACCAATAGACATTGAGCGATTTAATTATGAAGAACCATCTCATGTCGCCCGTGAAAAACATGTCATTGAAATGAACATACAAACACCAAAATGTCTCGTTGGTATAAAGGCGAAAAATGTATACACAAAAGGAAAAGAAAAATTAAAACATGAATGCGCGATGGGATTATTGCTCGATCATTTGTTCGGGAAAAGTTCACTTCACTATGAACGGTTATATCAACAAGGATTAATTGATGAAACATTCATGGTCGATTATACAGAAGAAAGTGATTTTGGTTTTGGTTTAATTGGCGGCGACACATTATACCCTGATCAATTAGCAGAAGAAATTCAGCGCATCCTTCTACAGTTTTCCGATATTGGTGATGAACAAGTGGAGCGGATGAAAAGAAAAAAAATCGGCTCATTTTTACGCTCATTGAATTCGCTTGAGTATATTGCGAATCAATTTACTCGTTACGCATTCGACCGAATGAGTTTATTCGATGTTGTAGAGACGTTACAATCATTGACATCAGATGATATAAAAGCGGTAGCCCGTGAATGTTTTGTACGTGAACAGTTTACGGTATGTCAAGTTGTTCCGAAAAGGTGAAGTAGGATGAAATATGCTTTAGTTACAGGAGCGAGTGGAGGAATTGGACAGGAAATTGCCAGACAGCTCGCAAAAGATGGGTATGGATTGTATTTACATTACTACAAAAATGAACGATCTGTTCAATCGTTAGTGGAGCAATTATCAACAGACATATATGCCATTCAGGCCGATTTATCGCATCCTTCTGGGGTCGATACGTTAGTGTCGTCTCTTTTTCATCCAATTGACGTGCTCGTTCATAATAGTGGAATGAGTACATATGGGCTGGTGACGGACATGACTGACGAACAAGTCGAGCGCATGGTACAGCTGCATGTGACAAGTCCGTTTTTATTGACGAAACGATTGTTGCCCTCTATGATTCAGCGACGTTGCGGACAAATTGTTGTCATTTCATCGATCTGGGGACTCACAGGAGCGTCATGCGAAGTATTGTATTCGATGGTGAAGGGCGCGCAAAATACGTTCGTCAAAGCGTTAGCGAAAGAAGTTGCGCCAAGTGGCATACGAGTAAATGCCATTGCTCCAGGAGCCATTGATACACCGATGCTTCAAGGGTTTACTGAAGAAGAGTTAGAAGCGTTAGCGAACGAGATTCCACTAGGGAGAATCGGAAAACCAAAAGATGTAGCAAAAGCGGTATCGTTTTTAATTTCTGACGATGCATCGTATATTACAGGCCAAATTTTATCCGTCAATGGCGGTTGGTATTGTTAAGCAAGCATAATTTTTTGTTTCATGAGGCAAACTGTTCTTGAAACGAATTTCAAGGAGGTTTGCATATGTCTGTTCTTGATAATTTTGAACAATGGAAAAGTTTTTTAGCTGATCGCCTTCATCAAGCGGAAGAGCAAGGAATGAACCAACAAGTCATTTCGGATATCGCTTATCAGATCGGCGACTACTTGGCGAAACAAGTCGATCCAAAAAACCCGGAAGAGCGTGTACTTGCTGATTTGTGGCATGTAGCAAATGAACAAGAGCAACATGCGATTGCGAACATGATGATTAAGCTTGTGCAAAATAAATAAGCGAGCGATATAAGCAAGCTGGTGACATTCGCCAGCTTGTTTTACTATGTTTATCCGTTCACAAAAAACGGTTGTCTGTCCTTTTCATTCTCGCATTCAGATGGTAAAATAAACATACATGCGTGTTTCGACAAAGCGTTGCTTTAGGATCGTATCGTGTAACGTAAAGGGGAGAAGGGGTATATGGAAAAGAAAGAATGGTATTTAGAATATGAAATACATATCAATCGTCCGGGATTGTTAGGGGATATTGCATCGCTCCTTGGTATGTTGTCCATCAACATCATCACCATTAACGGAGTGGACGATTCACGTCGAGGGATGCTTTTGTTATGCAAAAGCCATGAGCAAATTGAACGGCTACAATCCATTTTGGCAACGATGGAAGATATCACGGTGACGAAGTTGCGCGAGCCGAAGTTGCGCGACCGTCTCGCCGTTCGGCATGGGCGTTATATTCAGCGTGATGCCGACGATAAAAAAACGTTCCGGTTCGTTCGTGACGAATTAGGATTGCTTGTCGATTTTATGGCCGAGTTATTTAAACAAGAAGGTCACAAGTTAATTGGCATTCGTGGTATGCCGCGTGTTGGAAAAACGGAATCCATCGTAGCTGCGAGCGTGTGTGCAAACAAGCGTTGGCTATTCGTTTCTTCCACATTAATTAAACAGACGATTCGTAGCCAGTTAATCGAAGACGAATATAGCGAAAATAATGTTTTTATTATTGACGGGATTGTTTCGACGCGTCGTTCAAACGAGCGACATTGGCAACTGATTCGTGAGTTAATGCGTTTGCCAGCAACGAAAGTGATTGAACATCCCGATATTTTTGTAAGGCATACAGAATACAAACTGGATGATTTTGATTATATTATTGAATTGCGTCATGATGCAGACGAGGAAATTACGTACGATCTTGTTGACCAATCTTCTTTCTTCGGCAACGACGGTTTTTCAAATATCGACTTTTAAAGATGGAAGGTGTTTCCGTTGACAGAGTTAGGGAAGCGTTTAAAAGAAGCGAGAGAACAACGTAATATGAGCTTAGATGATTTACAAGAAATCACTAAAATTCAAAAGCGATATTTGATCGCAATTGAACAAGGAAATTATGTGATTATGCCCGGGAAGTTTTATGTTCGCGCGTTTATTCGTCAGTATGCTGAAGCGGTCGGCCTTGATCCTGATGAGCTGTTTGAACAATACGCAAACGAAATTCCAAATGCCCAGCAAGAAGAACTTCCTGGCGAGTTGTCGCGTGTCAAATCGCGACAATTATCAGAACAAGGTGAGAAAGTACTTGATATCCTCCCAAAAATTTTAATCGGTACGTTAGCTGTCGGGGTAGCGGTTGTACTTTGGTTTTTCTTTCAAAGCCGAACGGTGGATGAACAACCGCAAGAGCAAGTGATAAATGAAAAGACAGAATTTGAGCAATCTGAGCAGGTGAACGAACAACAACCTGAAAAACAAAACGAACAACAACCAGAAAAAGAGAAAGAGCAACAAGAGCAACCATCGGCAGCAATGGTTAAAGTAGTGGACACGAATGGTCGAAAATCAACGCTTGAAGTCATGGCGGAACAGTTGATCATTGACATTGCAACAAAAGGTGATGCGTGGATTGAAGTGAAAAACGGAAAAGGAAAAGCATTCACGCGCAAAATGATGTATGCTAATCAAGCTGAAACGTTCGATTTGACGAACGAAACAGAAGTTTTATTAGTCATCGGTCAAACATTAAATACAGAAGTGAAAATAAATGGACAAACACTTCAATACCCTGTTAATCCAAGTGATCACGTGCGTCAAGATATTACAATCATCTACAAAAAACAATAATGTTGTATGACGTGTTGGAGGTTAGTACTGTGAATATACCGAATCAAATTACAATTGCACGAATGCTACTTATTCCTTTTTTCCTAATTTTCCTCTTGGCACCGATTGACCTAGGTATGATTCAAATCGGAACAGAGCAATTGCCGATGACACACGCTGTTGCTGCGCTTATTTTTATTATTGCATCAACAACAGACTGGATTGATGGATACTATGCACGAAAATATGGGTTAGTAACAAATTTAGGGAAATTTCTTGACCCGCTTGCAGATAAATTGCTTGTATCGGCTGCGCTCATTGCACTCGTTCAATTGGATTTGGCGCCAGCGTGGATGGTCATTGTTATTATTAGTCGTGAATTTGCGGTAACCGGATTGAGGCTTGTGTTAGCAGGGGAAGGGGAAGTGGTGGCAGCGAACATGCTTGGAAAAATTAAAACGTGGACGCAAATTGTAGCGATCGCCGCCCTTCTTTTGCACAATCTTCCTTTTTCCCTTCTGTCGTTTCCGTTTGCGGACATTTCATTGTGGGTTGCACTTGTTTTCACGATTTGGTCAGGATGGGATTATTTTATTAAAAATCAACACGCATTTCGTCATTCGAAGTAAATGAAAAGGGGATGGGAGAAAGATGAAGGCAGAAATTATCGCCGTTGGCTCGGAGCTTTTACTTGGCCAAATTGCAAATACAAATGCTCAATTTTTATCTCAACAATTAGCTGAAATAGGGATAGATGTATATTACCATACGGTTGTTGGAGATAATCCTCAAAGGCTTACACATGCGATTGAAGTAGCAAAGCAACGCTCGAATTTGATTATTTTTACGGGGGGACTTGGACCGACGAAAGATGATTTAACAAAAGAAACGATTGCAAAGATGTTAAATAAATCGCTCGTTTTAGACGAAGAAGCATGGCAATCCATTTGTGATTATTTTTCAAAAACAAATCGTCCGATGTCCCCAAACAATCGAAAACAGGCGCTTGTGTTAGAAGGAAGTCACGTGTTAAAAAATGAACATGGGATGGCTCCTGGAATGGCACTTGTTGTTGATCAGGTGACGTATATGCTTCTTCCGGGGCCGCCAAAAGAAATGCAACCGATGTTCATGAAATATGGACGTCCTTTTTTATTGCAAAAACGTCACGTCCGCGAAAAAATTGTTTCACGTGTTCTTCGCTTCTTTCATATCGGGGAATCACAGCTAGAAACAGAAATTGAAGATTTGATCGATGCGCAAACGAATCCAACGATTGCTCCACTTGCGTCTGACGGTGAAGTGACTCTCCGCTTGACAGCAAAGCATGAACGTGAAGAAGAAGCGAAGCGGCTGATTGACGAGGTAGAGGAAAATATTTTAGCGCGTGTTCGCCCTTATTTTTACGGTTACAATGATGAAACGTTGTTTAGCAAACTGTTAGCTACGTTAAAAGAAAAGCATAAGACACTTGCTGTTGCTGAAAGCTTAACGGGGGGGTTGTTTTTAAAGGAAATGACTGCTCTTCCGACAGCTTCTTCTGTCATAGCAGGAGGGGTTGTATGTTATACAAATGAAATAAAGGAAAATGTGCTTCATGTGCCGAAAGAAATATTACAAACAGAGGGGGCAGTGAGCGAACGATGTGCACAATCGTTGGCGGAAAATGTTCGAAAACTTTGTCGAAGTGATATCGGTATAAGCTTTACAGGCGTCGCAGGACCGGACGATTTGGAAGGGAAGCCAGTAGGAACAGTATGGATAGGGATTGCCACAGAACGAGGGACAAAAACGTTTGCACTTACATTATCCGGTGATCGTCAAGCCATTCGGATGCGTACTGCAAAATATGGTTGTTATTATTTACTACAATTGTTGCATTGATTTACGAACATCTATTCGTTTTTTTCTTGGCAAATAAACAGAAAACATGTATAGTAATAAGTAGCAGTCACTGCTTTATTTTTTGCAAGTATAAAGGAGGAGTTTCTTTGAACGATCGTCAAGCAGCATTAGAACAGGCGTTAAAGCAAATTGAGAAACAGTTTGGAAAAGGTTCCATTATGAAGCTAGGAGAGCAAACAGATCGTCAAATTTCGACTGTATCAAGCGGCTCTCTTGCACTTGATATTGCGCTTGGAGTAGGAGGATATCCGCGCGGGCGTATTATTGAAATTTATGGTCCAGAATCTTCGGGTAAAACGACAGTTGCTCTTCATGCAATTGCTGAAGTACAAAAGCAAGGTGGTCAAGCGGCGTTTATTGATGCAGAACACGCTTTAGATCCTGTTTACGCTGAAAAGTTAGGTGTTAATATTGACGAATTGTTGCTTTCACAGCCTGATACAGGAGAGCAAGCGTTAGAAATTGCTGAAGCGCTTGTGCGCAGTGGAGCGGTTGACATTATTGTTATTGACTCCGTTGCAGCCCTTGTTCCGAAAGCAGAAATTGAAGGGGAAATGGGCGATGCTCACGTTGGATTACAAGCACGGCTCATGTCCCAAGCGCTACGTAAATTATCAGGCGCCATCAACAAATCGAAAACAATCGCCATCTTCATTAACCAAATAAGGGAAAAAGTGGGGGTTATGTTCGGGAACCCCGAGACAACTCCTGGTGGTCGCGCATTGAAGTTTTATGCGTCTGTTCGTTTAGAAGTGCGTCGTGCTGAACAAATCAAGCAAGGTAACGACATGGTTGGAAACAAAACGAAAATTAAAGTCGTTAAAAATAAAGTGGCGCCACCATTTAAAACCGCAGATGTAGATATTATGTATGGGGAAGGGATTTCAAAAGAAGGCGAAATTATTGATATGGGTGCTGAACTCGACATCATCCAAAAAAGCGGTGCTTGGTATTCATACAAAGATGAGAGACTGGGACAAGGACGAGAAAACGCGAAACAATTTTTAAAAGAAAATCCACATATCATGGAAGAAATTGCACGTGAAATTCGCCAACATTATGGCATTACGACAGGTGCATCAGCGACACCTGTACGTGAAGATGATTTAGACTTCTTAGAGTAAAAAGAGGCACGTTGTGTCTCTTTTTACTTTGTTTTAGAAAATTCAACCATATGAAGCGCTTTCCCGCAATGACAAGCCTTGACAATATGGAAGGTCACCTTTAAAATGTACATGTATATTTGACAATTTTGAAGTGTATGTTGAATGGTTGCAATGTACATGCCGACATTGATGAAGTAACGAATTTATAGCAAGAGGAGGTGAGGATAATGGGTGAAACGATCATCTCCGCTTTGCTTGCCCTAGTCGTCGGTGCAGTTGTTGGCTTTTTTGTTCGTAAATCCATTGCCGAGGCAAAAATTGGCGGTGCACAAGTAGCTGCCAAGCAAATAATTGAAGAAGCGAAAAGAGAAGCAGACGCATTGAAAAAAGAGGCGCTCCTTGAAGCAAAGGATGAAATTCACAAACTTCGTGTGGAAGCAGAACGAGAAATTCGCGAACGAAGAAGTGAATTACAAAAACAGGAAAACCGCTTGTTACAAAAGGAAGAGAATCTCGATCGAAAGGACGAATCTTTAAACAAACGAGAAGCGTTGCTTGAGAAAAAAGAGAATTCTCTCAATGAAAGACAACAGCATATTGAAGAGATGGAAAGCAAAGTGGAAGAACTCGTTCGAAAGGAACAAGCAGAGCTTGAGCGTATTTCTAGCTTGACTCGTGAAGAAGCACGACAAATCATTTTAGATCGTGTAGAAAAAGAGCTTTCTCATGAAATCGCGCTCATGGTTAAAGAAGCAGAAACGAAAGTGAAGGAAGAAGCCGATAAAAAAGCAAAAGAAATTTTATCGCTTGCCATTCAACGTTGTGCTGCTGATCATGTTGCCGAAACGACCGTATCTGTTGTAAACTTGCCGAATGACGAAATGAAGGGTCGGATTATTGGACGCGAAGGACGTAACATTCGCACGTTGGAAACGTTAACAGGTATTGATCTCATCATTGACGACACGCCGGAAGCAGTCATTTTATCAGGCTTTGATCCGATCCGTCGTGAAACGGCACGAATTGCGTTAGATAAACTTGTTCAAGACGGGCGTATTCATCCGGCGCGAATTGAAGAGATGGTTGAAAAAGCGCGAAGAGAAGTGGATGAACATATTCGTGAAGTAGGAGAACAAACAACGTTCGAAGTGGGTGTTCACGGATTGCACCCGGATTTAATTAAAATTTTAGGCCGATTGAAATTCCGTACAAGCTATGGACAAAATGTTCTTAAACATTCGATGGAAGTTGCGTACTTGGCTGGTTTGATGGCAGCTGAGTTAGGGGAAGATGAAATGCTTGCAAGACGAGCAGGTCTTCTTCACGACATCGGAAAAGCTGTTGACCATGAAGTAGAAGGAAGCCATGTTGAAATTGGGGTAGAGTTAGCAACGAAATATAAAGAACACCCGGTCGTTATCAATAGCATTGCTTCCCATCATGGTGATACGGAGCCGACGTCTATTATCGCTGTGCTCGTTGCTGCTGCAGACGCATTATCTGCTGCTCGGCCAGGTGCCCGTAGCGAAACGTTAGAAAACTATATTCGTCGACTTGAAAAACTTGAAGAAATCGCTGAATCATATGAAGGTGTTGAAAAGTCGTATGCGATTCAGGCTGGACGCGAAATTCGCATTATGGTAAAGCCAGATATGATCGATGACTTGGAAGCGCATCGTTTGGCGCGTGACATTCGCAAGCGCATTGAAGAAGAGCTTGATTATCCAGGTCATATTAAAGTTACAGTAATCCGTGAGACGCGAGCTGTTGAATATGCGAAATAAAGCTACTCCTCGTTTGGAGTAGCTTTTCGTATTGATAAACGCTTCGTTTTGTGCGAAACTGAAAAATAGAAATCATGGGTATAGAAAGGGTAATATGATGAAACTATTATTTATCGGTGATGTCGTAGGACAACCGGGAAGAAAAATGGTTGATGAATACGTACCGAAGCTAAAAGCAAAATATAAGCCGCATGTGATTGTTGTCAACGGTGAAAATGCTGCTGGTGGGAAAGGGATAACAGAAAAAATATATCGGCGCTTTTTAGAGATAGGGGTGCATGCAGTAACCCTTGGGAATCATGCATGGGATAATCGTGAAATATTTGAGTTTATTGATCAAGCGAAAGTGCTTGTTCGTCCAGGGAATTTCCCAGCAGGTACACCTGGAAAAGGAATTGTATTTATTCAAGTAGAGGGATATGAGGTTGCGGTCATCAGTTTGCAAGGAAGAACGTTTTTGCCAGCGATTGATTGCCCGTTTAAAAAAGCAAATGAATTAGTAGAGATGGCGGTCGCACGAACCCCTGTCATTCTTGTAGATTTTCATGCGGAAGCAACGAGCGAGAAGCAAGCGATGGGATGGTATTTAGATGGGCGAGTAAGTGCTGTCGTTGGTACGCATACACACGTTCAAACAGCAGACTCTCGTATTTTGCCAAACGGAACGGGGTATATTACCGATGTCGGTATGACGGGGCCTTATGATGGGATTTTAGGAGTGGATCGTGAGGCAGTGTTACGTAAATTTTTAACCGGATTGCCGGTTCGTTTTGAAGTCACTACAGGTCGGGCACAATTAAACGCTGTGCTTATCGATATAGATGAAAAAAGCGGGAAAACGAAATCGATTCAGCGAATCATGATTAATGATGATCACCCGTATTTTGACTAGTTCCTCTTTTGAGATTTTTCTGAAAAAATACATATCATTAGCAGGAATACGAGCAAACAAGGGCGAATATATAGTAAACAGTATAAGTTTTTTACAAGCAATTGTTAGAAACGAGGAGGAGCTAGAAATGGAAATATTAAAAGTTTCAGCAAAGTCTAATCCTAATTCTGTAGCTGGTGCACTTGCTGGCGTGTTAAGAGAACGCGGTGCAGCTGAAATTCAGGCGATCGGTGCAGGTGCATTAAATCAAGCCGTTAAGGCAGTAGCGATCGCACGAGGATTCGTAGCACCGAGCGGAGTTGATCTCATTTGTATTCCTGCGTTTACAGACATTCAAATTGATGGAGAAGAGCGGACAGCAATCAAACTCATTGTTGAACCGCGTTAATGCACATAAACCTGTTTGCTTGTATAGCAAACAGGTTATTTTTATCATATGCTACAGAGCGAATTTTCGTATGGAGGGGTCGTTGTGCGTATATTTGACGCTCATTGTGACGTTCTATATCAACTCTTTTGTGGCCAAGATGTATCATTTGAACGTAGTCCGTCGTTACATGTCACGTACGATGGATTGCAACAGGCGGGTGTAACAGTACAAGGATTTGCTATTTATATCCCAAAACATGTAAGACCAGAGTCGCGTTTTTTTGTAGCTTTAGAGATGATTGATTATTTTTATGAGAAAGTTGTGTCACAGCCAAATATGAAAGTGGTTCGTTCAAAAAAAGAAATCGATCAACTACAACCGAGTGAAATTGGAGCGATGCTTACATTAGAAGGATGTGAAGCTATAGGAGAAAGCTTAACGCAACTGCGCACACTTCTTCGCCTTGGTGTTCGTTCTGTTGGTTTAACATGGAATGACGCAAATATGGTAGCGGATGGAGCACTAGAGCAACGAGGAGGAGGTTTAACGAAATTCGGGAAAGAAGTTGTCCACTTATTGAACGAACAACAATGTTGGACAGACGTGTCACATTTAAGTGAACGAGCGTTTTGGGATGTCATTGAATTAGCTCAATATCCGATTGCCTCACATTCGAATGCGTATACGCTTTGCCCGCACCCTCGTAATTTACGAGATGACCAAATTCAAGCGTTGATTAAGAAAAATGGGGTGATCGGCGTGACATTCGTTCCGCAGTTTTTACGTCATGATACGCAAACGACAACAGTGACAGATGTATTGCGTCATGTCGACTATATTTGCTCGTTAGGCGGGGAAAACCATATCGGGTTTGGATCTGACTTTGATGGCATTTTTGAAACGGTTGACCAATTAGCTAACGTTTCGCATTATACCCATTTCATTAATGAATTGCTGAAGCATTTTAAAGAGGAACAAGTGAGAAAATTTTTGTTTTGTAATTTTTATGAGCGAATCCCGCAATAAAAAATTCGGAAGAAAAATTCACATTTTTGTAACAAATATGTTGCAATTTTTTTTCAATAGGGCTAGAATGAAAGCGTTTAGTAAATGAAATTTTTCAAAAAATTTATTAAGCGAAATGGTAGAGCTTTTTCTGGAAAAGTGCTACACTTATAATCGTACAATGTTACGTTACAATTGATGGAACTTTAAAGGGGTGTAAGACATGATTAGTCAACTTTCATGGAAAGTTGGAGGACAACAAGGGGAAGGTATTGAAAGTACGGGAGAAATATTCTCCATTGCGCTCAACCGACTAGGCTACTACTTATACGGTTATCGCCACTTTTCATCTCGTATTAAAGGTGGTCATACGAACAATAAAATTCGTGTTAGCACAACGCAAGTTCGTTCGATTGCCGATGATCTTGATATATTAGTAGCTTTTGACCAAGAAACAATTGATTTTAACTTTCACGAGTTACGTCAAGGTGGAATCGTCATCGCCGATGCAAAGTTTAATCCAACGATTCCAGACGAGTCAAAAGCTACGTTGTATGCGGTTCCATTTACGGATATTGCAACAGAATTAGGAACAGCATTAATGAAAAACATGGTTGCAGTCGGAGCTTCTAGCGCTGTACTCGGTCTCGATATTAGCGTATATGAAGGGGTCGTTCAGGAGATTTTCGGTCGCAAAGGCGAGCAGGTTGTTGCCAAAAACATGGAAGCGATCAGAGCGGGCGCTCAGTTTATGCGTGAACAACTTGGTGACAACATTCAACTCATGCAACTTGAGAAGGCGGACGGCAAAAAGAGAATGTTCATGATTGGAAACGATGCAATTGCGCTTGGTGCACTTGCGGGTGGCGCTCGTTTTATGGCAGCGTATCCAATTACCCCAGCGTCAGAGATTATGGAATACTTAATTAAGAAGCTTCCGCAATTTGGTGGTACAGTCATTCAAACAGAAGACGAAATTGCAGCTTGTACAATGGCTATTGGTGCGAACTATGCGGGTGTTCGCACGTTGACAGCTTCGGCCGGACCAGGTCTTTCGCTTATGATGGAAGCGATCGGATTAGCTGGAATTACAGAAACGCCAATTGTCATTGTTGATACGCAACGTGGTGGTCCAAGTACAGGTCTTCCGACGAAACAAGAACAGTCCGATTTAATGGCAATGATTTACGGAACACATGGAGAAATTCCGAAAGTAGTCATGGCGCCAAGTACTGTACAAGAAGCGTTTTACGATATGGTTGAAGCGTTTAACATTGCAGAAGAGTATCAATGTCCAGTCATCGTTTTAACAGACTTGCAACTTTCGTTAGGTAAACAAACAGTTGAGCCGCTAGAATACGATAAAATTGAAATTCGTCGTGGTAAACTTGTAACGGGAGAACTCCCTGAAATTCCAGACAAAGGTTGTTTTAAACGATATGAAGTGACGGAAGATGGCGTGTCACCGCGTGTATTACCAGGAATGAAAAACGGTATTCACCATGTGACGGGCGTTGAGCACGATGAAACAGGTCGTCCTTCAGAAGTAGCAGCGAACCGTATTGCACAAATGGATAAGCGTCTGCGCAAGTTGAAACATATTCAATTCCCGACACCAGTTCATAAACATGTGAAGCATGAAGAAGCCGATGTGTTAATCGTTGGGTTTAACTCAACGCGTGGAGCGATTGAGGAAGCGATGGAACGTCTAGAGCGAGATGGCATCAAGGTGAATCATGCTCACGTTCGTCTCATTCATCCGTTCCCAACGGAAGAAATGTTGCCACTTGTGCAATCAGCAAAAAAAGTTGTTGTTGTTGAAAATAATGCAACAGGACAACTTGCCAACATTTTAAAAATGAACGTTGGACATGCTGAGAAAGTATTTAACGTGTTGAAATATGATGGCAACCCGTTCTTACCGCACGAAGTTTATACAAAATGCAAGGAGTTGTTTTAAACATGGCGACATTTAAAGATTTCCGTAATAACATTAAACCGAACTGGTGTCCAGGTTGTGGTGACTTTTCTGTGCAGGCAGCTATTCAACGTGCGGCTGCCAACGTTGGACTTGAACCACATGAGCTTGTTGTTGTATCTGGAATTGGTTGTTCTGGACGTATTTCTGGTTACATTAATTCGTATGGTTTTCATGGTGTTCACGGTCGAGCACTTCCAATTGCGCAAGGGGTAAAAATGGCCAATCGTGACTTGACTGTCATTGCTGCTGGTGGTGACGGTGATGGATTCGCAATCGGAATGGGGCATACGATCCATGCGATTCGTCGTAACATCGACATTACGTACATCGTTATGGATAACCAAATTTACGGTTTAACAAAAGGGCAAACATCACCACGTAGCGAAGTCGGATTTAAGACGAAAAGTACACCACAAGGATCGGTTGAGCCAGCGTTGTCGATTATGGAGATGGCGTTAACAGCAGGGGCTACATTCGTCGCCCAAAGCTTTTCTAGTGATTTAAAAGAGTTGACGCAATTAATCGAAGAAGGCATAAAGCATAAAGGATTCTCGCTCATTAACGTATTTAGCCCGTGCGTCACGTACAATAAAGTAAACACATACGATTGGTTTAAAGACAATTTAACGAGCTTGAGCTCGATTGAAGGATATGATCCATCTAACCGCGAAATGGCGATGCAAACGTTGATGAAACATAAAGGGCTTGTTACAGGGCTCATTTATCAAAATAAAGAGCGCAAATCATATCAAGATCTTGTGCCTGGTTATAGCGAAAAACCATTGGCAGAAGCAGATTTAACAATGAGCAAGGAAAAATTTGATCAGCTTGTAGCTGAGTTTATGTAAGAAAAAAGAGGGTGGTGAAAGCCATCCTCTTTTTCATGGAAAAAACATTGTTTAAAAGTCCAGAAAATAATATACTATGTTAGTGTGCGTCTATGAACAAAAGAAAGGAGAATTATGATGAACGAAAAACAACGTTTACAGTACACAGCACAAATTGAAACAGATCATCCAACGGACAAAAAATCCGCTTTGGATGAAAATTTGCAACGTCTCAAGCAAAAAACGAGTCAAGACTATGAAAAATATTTTTCAACTGTATTTATTCCTCCATCTTTAAAAGAAGCGAAAAAACGTGGAAAAGAGGAAGTGAAATATCATAAAGATTTCTCTATTCCAGAAGAGTTTCGGGGCGTGGGGAACGGTCGTAAATTTTACATTCGTACGTACGGCTGTCAAATGAATGAACATGATACAGAAGTGATGGCTGGAATTTTTATGGCGCTCGGCTATGAACCAACGGATCGCCCAGAGGATGCCAACGTCATTTTGTTAAATACGTGTGCCATTCGTGAAAATGCAGAGAATAAAGTATTCGGAGAAATTGGACATTTAAAGCCACTCAAACAAAATAATCCGGATTTATTGCTTGGGGTATGCGGCTGTATGTCGCAAGAAGAATCAGTCGTCAATAAAATTTTGAAGCAATTTCAATACGTTGATATGATCTTTGGCACGCACAATATTCATCGTCTTCCGTATATTTTGAAAGAGGCGTACATGTCAAAAGAAATGGTTGTTGAAGTATGGTCAAAAGAAGGCGATGTCATCGAAAACTTGCCGAAAGTACGCAAAGGAAATATTAAAGCATGGGTTAATATTATGTACGGTTGCGATAAGTTTTGTACGTACTGTATCGTTCCGTATACACGCGGTAAAGAGCGTAGCCGTCGCCCAGAAGATATTATTCAAGAGGTACGTCACTTAGCTGCACAAGGGTATAAAGAAATTACGCTTTTAGGACAAAACGTGAATGCGTATGGAAAAGATTTTACTGATATGAAATATGGTCTTGGGGATTTAATGGACGAACTGCGCAAAATTGATATTCCGCGCATTCGCTTTACAACAAGCCATCCACGTGATTTTGATGATCGTTTAATCGAAGTGTTAGCAAAAGGCGGGAATTTAGTTGAGCACATTCACTTGCCTGTACAGTCGGGAAGTAGTGAAGTGTTAAAAATGATGGCGCGTAAATATACACGTGAACAATATTTAGAGCTTGTTCGTAAAATTAAAGAAGCCATTCCAGGTGTGGCGCTTACAACAGACATTATCGTCGGATTCCCGAATGAAACAGATGAGCAATTTGAAGAAACGTTGTCGCTCTATCGCGAAGTCGAATTTGATTCTGCATTTACGTTTATTTACTCGCCACGTGAAGGAACACCGGCAGCAAAAATGGTTGATAACGTGCCAATGGAAGTGAAAAAAGAACGTTTACAACGTTTAAATGCATTAGTAAACGAAATTTCTGCGAAAAAAATGAAGGAATATGAGGGACAAGTTGTCGAAGTATTAGTAGAAGGGGAAAGTAAAAATAACCCAGACGTTCTCGCTGGATATACACGTAAAAACAAGCTTGTGAACTTCGTTGGACCTAAGTCTGCGATCGGTCAACTTGTAAACGTGCGCATTACAGAAGCAAAAACATGGACATTAAATGGAGAAATGGTAGAAGAAACGATCGAGGTGAAATAACGTGGCGAAATATACAAAGGATGACATCGTCCAAAAAGCAAAAGAATTAGCTAAAATGATTGCTGAAACGGAAGAAGTAGAGATTTTTAAACAAGCAGAGGCCAAAATTCATGAAAATGAAAAAGTACGTACGATGATTGCTAAAATTAAATCGTTACAAAAACAAGCTGTAAACTTGCAACATTACGGAAAAGTTGAAGCGTTAAAAAAAGTAGAAGCAGAAATTGATGAAATTTACGAACAGCTATCAGACATTCCGATTGTAGAACAATTTAAACAATCGCAAGTAGAAATTAATGATTTGTTGCAGCTTGTTGCGTCCACGATTTCAAAGACGGTGACAGATGAAATTATTACATCGACAGGCGGCGACGTGTTACGAGGAGAAACGGGTGCCCAAGTGAAACATAGCCATTGCGGCCATTGCCATTAAAGAGTCCATTTTACATGGGCTCTTTTTTTATTTTTGTCACATATTTCGAACAAGTTGCATACAATGAACTATACGGAATGATTGTTTTTTTATGTACACTTTTAGCTTTTTCGTGCATAGGATAAAATGAACAATGCATTTTTGAGGAGGGTTTGTTTCATGTCCCAATACAGAGAAATTATTACAAAGGCAGTTGTCGGAAAAGGGAGAAAGTTTACGCAATCGACGCATACCGTTTCCGCGCAACATCGTCCAACGAGCGTGCTCGGTTGTTGGATTATTAATCATCGGTACGAAGCGAAAAAAGTGGATCGTAGTGTTGAAATTCATGGAAAGTATGATGTGAATGTTTGGTATTCGTACAACGATAATACAAAAACGGAAGTGCTCACAGAAACGGTATCTTATACCGATGTCATTCCGTTGAAGTATCGTAACGAAGAACTCATTAGCGAAGAACAAGAAGTGATTGCACGTGTTGTTCAGCAACCAAATTGTTTAGAATGTACGATTGCTCCAACTGGAAATAAGGTAACTGTGGAAGTAGAGCGGGAGTTCATCGCTGAGGTCATCGGGGAAACAAAAGTACGCATTGCGGTCGTTGATACATCATCTGAAGAAGTGGATGAGGATATTGAAGCTGAATTAGAACAGTTAGATGAAGAGCTTCTTCAAGAAGGAAGCAATAAAAACTAGGAAGTTTGTTCTTCCTAGTTTTTATTTTTTGTTATAATAATTGAAGTCAAGATTTCGGACGTTGGAGGAAAGGTCATGGCTTATACACCAATGATTCAGCAATATTTAGCAATTAAATCACAATATAAAGATGCCTTTTTATTTTTTCGTCT